>NZ_JAMPTM010000266.1 GCF_025403375.1 Frankia gtarii | reverse complement strand
GGCAAGCAGGGCGCGGGCGTGCGCGAGCACGATCGGTACACCCCCGAGTTGCACATGTCCGCTTCTTTGAGGCCCGTACCGGTGCCGGCCCGTCCGACGGCGAGGTCGCCGCAGCTCAGCCCAGGGGTGTCGCGGCTCAACCTGCGGGTTATGAGATCACCGGTCGTTTGTCCGTCGACGTCCACCGGTGTCTGTCGGTCCTGGTCACGTCCGCAGCCAATGCCTGTAGAGGCCCACGCTCGTCCACCGCTGTACACCGGCTTGGCTGCAAGTGTGGCTGCCATCCGGGCCTGGCTCTTCCGACTGCCGGGCGGCTTCACGCTACGGGGTCGGGAAACCTATACCCTGGCCTTCGCTGACCTTGGAACGCTCCTGAACCAGCAGCCGGCTGTCATGTCCGCCCACGGCTGGAGGTCAAAAGATCCACTGGTTCCATCAACTTACGCGCGCGGCATGGCAGCCGGGCTGCACCAATGTCTCGGAGACTCCATCCCGTACAGGCCGGTACGGGACCCGGGGAGCCTTCGTCAAGAAGATCATGTTCCTTCGCCAAGACTGTCTGCCCGGTTCGGGCGTCGGTGAGCCCTTACCTGAAAACCTGACGGGTATCATAGCGTGACCGGCACGGCGCATCGGAGTGACGTGCCGCCGACTCTGTAACAACGGACTCTCCCCGCCGTGTAAGATGCTGCAGCTGATGACCGGAAGTCGGGGGGAAACCGGTTGAACTCAACGGCAAACGCAGTTCTTATGGCTGCTTCTGCGGGCGCGGGGCCGGACCGGCTAAACGATAAAGCTCCTACGAGAATTGCGATATCGCTGCTCATTCTCTTTTTAGCATCGGTACTGAGCTGGCTTCTTCGTCTGGCTGCCAAGCGAAACTCGGCGACAGCTCAAGTCCTTATCTTAGAGGATGCCATCCTCTGGGTGGACTGGATTATTAATGCGACTGTCGCTTTCTCGGTACTTGCAATAAAGGGCGACGGAGGCGATGTAACTACGAGCGAAGTGGGACTCCTTCTCGGTGTCATAATTGTAGTCTCGTTGATTATTCCCAATTATCTTCGCTGGTATGGAACGGATTCCGCCGGGAATTATCATACCTATCGAGGAATTGTTGCTTCTAATGTTATGGCTCTCGCCGTAGTAGTTGTGACGATAGCCGCTGGAGCTACTTTCTTTTAGATCGGGGGATTCTGTGCGTGGAGTGCGGCGATTGCTAAGTTCTGCGCTTTCCCATGCCGGCCCCGTGTCGATAGTGCTCCTTATTGTTGGCTTCGCCTACTACGCAACAGCAATCTTTTCCGACTATACGGTCGCAGCCGTTACAATGTCTGCGGCAATTTTCGTCGGAGTATCTAGCACTCTAGTAGTAGTTCAAATTGTTCGAAGTCAGATGCGAAGGGAAGTGCGGGAATTTTGGTTTAATCCTCGTTCGGAGCGGCAGAGACATCTGCTAGAAGTGAAATTGGGCGAGCTAACGGCCGGCGAACAACTGAAAGCCCTTCAGGTGGTTCTACGCGAGACCGACCTAAGTCGGGCGCAACTGAGGGAATTGCTACGGGATGACGGGAGAGACGTAAACGACCGGATAGAACAGACCTTAACAGCCTTGCTGCAAAGCCGAAGGAGACAGGATTGAGATTCCCTCTCGTAAACTGACGCGAAACCTTCTGATCCGTAGCCCTCGGCAGCCTGTCCACGGACGTCCATCGGCGTCCATCGGTGCACGTCACAGGGTCGGTGATGTCCACCGCCGTCCACTGACGTCCGCCCCCGTTGCAGTACAAATGCAGTACGGTGTTGGCTGCAAAGGTGCTCACGGAGCGTGGATGCAGCCGCGGGCTCCGGAGACTGTCACCGGTTCGTCCGAGGATTGTCCACGGCCTGCCTCTCATCTGATCCGGAAGGAAGGTCAGCCGGTGTCTTGGCGCCCGCCGCGTGAGTCCCTTGTGGCTGGCCCGCGGCTGGAACGGTACAGCCACCGCGTGGCGCGGATCTGCGATGGTCCGGTAGAGATCGGACTCCTGCTTGTCGTGCCGGAAGTCTATTCGGAGCAGACCGGCGGCGCCCTATGGTGGCGTCGGTGGTCAGCGGGCCGCCATGCAGCCATGCTTTACCTGGTGCTGCCGGGAACCGAGATCTCGTTCACGGACACGATCGTGCTACCCGACGACCTCCCTAAGGAGCTCGACGACTGGGATCTGGGGCGCCTCAGGTTCGTCGGCGAGATCTACCACCTGCGGTGGCTCGACGAGCGTGAATCCCGCCGCCTGGCCGTGGAGAAGTTCGGGATGGCAGCGCAGTCCTAGCCGTTCCTTCGCTTTCCGCGAACCCTAACGTACCGGCGGTTTTCTTGGCGCTCGGGCCGCTTCTGATACGTTCGGCAGACCAGCGTATTATGAGATCATTGGTGGTTCGTCCGCCGATGCCCGTGGACGTCCGCCGGTGCTGGTCGCGGGCTCGGCCTCGTCCGTCGAATCCCGTAGTCGTCTACCGTCGTTCGTGGGCTTGGCTGCCGCGCTGGCTGCCCCTGCCCCCACCGTGGATCGACCACCACGTGGAAGATCGTGGAGACTATTCGCCTGGAGCGGGACCGTCTTCCGCCTTGAGTCGAAAGGCCGCGCGAAGCTCGCGGAGCTGCTGCCTGTATGGATGGTGCTCGTTGTCGTCCCCATTAAGGGGCGGCTCCACAGCGGCGATCACGGCGGCTTCAATCTCGGCGGGGTCGCTCCTGGCTATCCAGGAGACGTGCAGGTGGGAGACCTGCCACCGGAGCAGCCAGTCAAGCTGGGCACGCGGCAGCAAGACCTTCTTTCCCTTCCTGTATGGAGTCAGGCCCCCCTCGATCAGAAGATGGGACGCGAGCGTGAAGCGGAAGGTTGAGGAACCCGTGTTCGCGGCGAGATGCTGACTCACGATGCGCCGCCGGAGGCTCGTGCTGGCGATGCCGACGTACAGCAGGCCAAGTCGCAGAGACGGATGAGCAGCCGTCGGAACCCCTGGGAGCACCCCGGGAGCCGCCCACCATGCGTACAAGCCTGGCTCGTCTGGCACCGATCTTGGGTCGGGGCCAAGAAGGCTGTTCACTGGCATGGGCGCTGCGCGTAGTACCTGACAGACTTCTTCGGCGGTCAGGGGTCCACCATCCGGGTTGTCCACCTTGCATAGTTTGGCGATCGGCCGCAGAAGATCAGCAGCGGGTGCACCCGCGCGGCAAGCACAACCATCTGATCCGTAGCCCTCGGCGCACCGTCTACGAACGTCCACCGACGTACACCGGTGCAGGTCACGGGTGTGGCGACGTCTACCGCCGTCCACCAATGTCCATCCCCGTTGCAGTACGACCGCCGTACAGCAGGCTGCCGGCCGGCGGTTACAGAGCGTCGACGGATCGAGTGGGATGGTTGGCCGGAATGCTGCCGCGTGCTTCTGTCTCTCGACTCCATGATCGGCCGCGTCGTCCGTTCCAGGTCGCTACAGGTATTCCTTGGCATAGCCGCCAAGATTTCTGGGTGTCCGGAGAAGAGGTCGCTGCAATCATCACTCCAGTTCTTGCTTTTTCGAGCATGGCGTGCCAGCGCCACGCACAGCCGTCGCGCGTCGCGGCCTACGGCTCCTTGATCCTAAAACGAGCAATTCGGCAGACACGACGTCAGACAGCGGCCTTCGTCGCCAGTGGGACGTCAGACACGTCAAACAGGCGGACACGATCGGTACCAGCCCAAGGCTGCACACGTCGAGGGCTCGACGTGTGTTCGGCGGGACCACGTCGTGATCACGGGTCGCGCGCCGGCTCCCGCTCGTCGATGAGCACCGCACCGAGCACTGGCCGCCGCACCATGTGCTTCCGTTCAAGCGGCCATCACACGCGACCGTTCTGCCGACAACGTCGACAACCGCCCGGTGGGGGTCCGTGCTCGCGATCCTTTTCGGCCGCCCACCGTGACCGGCTATCGGGCACACCCGACCCCGGCCTGACAGCCAGCCTCCTGGGACGTCCTGCTACGAAACGACGCGGAACGTTAGTGGGTCGACATCATGAGAACCCTCCCCGGAGATGGTAATAATGGTACCCGAATACTCGCCTGGACTGTCAGGCACCTTGACCGTCAGTCGCATCCTTTCCGGTGGTAATCCATAGGTCGAGATCAGACCCTTAGCTCGAATCGTTTTGGCACCCCCCTTGCCGATACGAGTATCACGGTACTCATGCTCGTCCGCCCAACCACTATGTAGGACTATTGGTTCGAATCGTGGGTCCAGATCGAACCAAACGTGCACATCCGTTGCCACGGGGTTTCCGTACCAATGGCCGCGATTGTTGAGCATGATCTCAATCCTGATCGTTTCTCCACACCTAAACACCGTGTCGTTGAGGTCGGGAGTTACCGAGCAGCGAAGGTGTGGTTTTGCTGTAAACCTCAGGCCGATCAAAGCGATATAGCCTGTAAACGTGGCGGTGATGACGGAGAAAGCAAGCGATGCAATGTCGATCTCCATGCCTGCGTCCATACCAAAGACTCCGTCCCCGCAACCGCTCAATGAGATCCAGACTATGAGGATCTTACCGAGCCAGTTGGTGCACCGAGACCGCTTTTCGAAACCGCTGAGGGTGGCACCCAACCCACCCACCTCGCGTCGCGATCGGGACGCCGTCCTCCATGGCGCCGGAGCAGTCCGCCGGGGGTCTGGCGGTGCGGTGGCGTACTGCATCCGAATCGTGCGGCGGGTGCGGGCCCGGGGGCGGCCCGATTGCCAAAAAATGCTGGCGAGAAGCCCGAATGATGCGCTAGCACGATCGGTACCACCCCCGGCTTGCACACATCAATAGTGATGCTTCAGCTCCACCGCTGCGTGCCCGGCGTCGCCGCCACCGGACTGCGGCGCTGAGACGCCTTCCAACGCGAGCGTGAGCTGGTCTTTCGGGATGGTGCGCCGCCGCCGGGAGCGGGGGTCGGCCGAGATCTCGCTCGCGAAGACCTTCACCCGCCGGATGATCCTGTAGGTGCCGGGTGGCCAGCCCACCGGGGCGTGGTCCACCGCCGTGACCTGGGCTCCGGCGAGCAGGTCCGCGGCCAGGACCAGCCCGGTGCGCGCCCAGCTCGCCGGCAACGGCCGACCGGCCTTCTTCGCCTCGTAGATGGAGGCCACGCCCCGCTTCGCCCGGCCGTAGACCTCCACATCCGTGGAGTCCAGGTCGATCGTCGGCCGGCAGGACCGTCTTTCAACCGCCCTCGACCCGCGCGTGTAGGAGAGCGGACCATCGTGAGCCGCCGGCTGCTGTGCCGGGCGATGTCCTCGACGGCTTAGCGTCTGATGATCCGATCCAGCCATTCGGTGAAGAGCGCGGCCTCGGCGTTGCTGAGCACTGCGACGTTGGGTAGGTCGCCGCGGAGCGTGACGGCGGCGGCTGTCGACGGCGCGCTGTTCACTGACCCGGAGCCGACCCGATGCCGCTACTCGCCGCACCCGGCGGCGGAGGACCTCGTCTCCGGCAGCGGCGCTCGACGAGCGCATCCGGCCTCGCGGATCCGCGAGGAGCGTGAATACCGCCGGGTTGGCCAGCGCGAACCCGATGTGCGCGTCCCATCCCGCGTGGAGGTCCGCGAGCGGGTCGTCGCTGTTCTCGGTGCGGGATCTCCCGGCGACGCACGTGGCGAGCACGTGCTCGGCGACGGCATCGAGCAGGCCGTCCTTGTCGCCGAAGATGCGGTAGATCGTCGGCGGCTGCACATCAGCCTCGGCGGCGACCGCTCGCGTGGCGACCGCCTCCGGGCCGCCGGTGCTTAGCAGCCGCGCCGCGGCGTCGAGGATCGACGCGCGCGTCCGTGCCCTGATCACGTCGCGGGAGAGAACGAGATCCCTCACGAACCAACGATAACAGGATCTTGTTATCGGTTCGTTGTTCGCGCCGGTGCTGGCCCATAGCCTGACGTGGATCGCGGCGAGCCGAGGACGCCTGGTCGGATTCGTCAACGTCGTCGGTGACGGCGGCGTGCACGCTTTCATCCTGGACACCACGGTGCACCCGGACGAGCACCGCCAGGGACTCGGGATACGTCTGGTGCGAGCTGCCGCGGACGAGGCGAGGGCTCGCGGTGCCGAGTGGCTGCACGTCGACTACGAACCACATCTGGAACCCTTCTACGAGCGGTGTGGGTTCCGGCAGACCGCTGCGGGTCTCCTGCGGCTGTGAGGCCGAACCCCTCCCATCGCAAGGTCCGGCCCGGCGCCTGGGCGTTTTTGCACCCGTCATTGGCCGAGGCAGATGTGGTGTGGTGACAGGAGCTTGCTGGCCCCTGGTTGAGGACGTGTGGGTGGCCGAGTTCGGATCTATCGGTTCGCTGGGATGCGGTAGACGGACACGTGGGAGCGGGATTCGGCGGTGAACTCGACTCCCTTCCAGTCGGCGTGCCTGGTCTCCAACTCGAAGCCGGCCAGTTGCCCCATGAGATCGAGCTCGGCTGGCCAACGAGGCCATCTGGGCAGCTCGGGCTGGCCATCTTCACCCGATCCCTACAAGCAGAAACGCGGGATCGGTAACGAGATTGAACAGATCGTCGGACTGGCCAGCTAAATCCGTAGGATCAAGCTCGCATCGAGAGCGGCGCTATATCGCGATTCGGTCAGGCCGGTGGGCAACCTGGCGCGTTCGCGGCCGGGGCAGAACCGCCTCCGGTCAGGCGCCGCCGGAGGCCGATCGGCAGAGCGGGCAGCGGTCGTTGCCGTCCCAGCTGTCCCAGCCGAAGTCCACAGGCGATAGTGCGGTGGCCTCCAACTCTGCGCGAACTGCCGCCCGGTAGCGCCAGACAGTGTCGAGATAGGGGTGGTAGGCGTCGTGGAATGCCGCCGACGACAGGCCAGCTCCCGTGGCGACCACGTGCCGCAACGCGCGCAGCCGCTCGAACATCGCCTGGCCAGCGCCGGCGACCGTCGCGGTGGCGTCGATGAACAGCCGCTCGCGCACGTCGTAGATGCCCGCGTCGGCCAGCACCGCCCGCGACGTCGCGTCGAGGTCACCGCTGCCGGCGCTGTCCTGGGCGATCTGGCGCAGCCGGGTGTGGCAGACACCCGCGGCCACGATGAACGCGATGTAGGCATCCCGCCGCCGCTGCAAGTGACCTCGGTCGTCATCGCGCCGGCCACGCAGATGATCGGCCAGGACGGTGCCGGCGATCGCGATGACCGCGCCGCTGGCGGTGGCAACCAGTGTGCCCCAGTCCACCGCACCCCTTCCCCTCTGTGCCGGTACAGGCGTAGTCCGGTGGAGGCTTACCTCTGCTGCGGGCGGCGGGCCAGCAGCTGTGCCTGTCGGCCTCGTTCTTCGTCTGTCGGTGCTCGCACCAGCTGGGCGACCTCGACCAGCCCTGCCTGCCCTGCCAGCTCGGTGAGATGGTCGGGTGGCCAGCGGTAGGCGCCGGTGACCCGGTGGTCGTAGGGGTGTACTCCGGCCGCGGGCTCGTCGGTGGCCAGGAAGCCGAGCAGCAGGTGGCCGCCGGGTGCCAGGACGCGGTGGACCTCGGCGAGGATGGCGGGGATGTCGGCGGGTGGGGTGTGGATGAGCGAGTAGCGGCACAGGGCGCCGCTGAGGATGCCGTCCGGCAGGTCCAGCGCGGTCATCGTGCCCACCTCGAAGCGCAGCTGTGGATGTGAGCGTCGAGCGATGGCGATCATCTCCGGCGACAGGTCCACACCGAACACGTCCAGCCCCGAGCGGTGCAGGTGGGCCGTTGCGTAGCCGGGCCCGCAGCCAAGGTCCGCGACCGGGCCGGGCAGGGGGCGCACGAGGTCGGCGAACGCGGACAGCAGCGCACGCTCCAGCGGTTGGCGGTCGAGCACGTCGACGAAAAGCTCCGCGTACATCTCGGCCACGCCGTCATACGCCGCCGCGACGGTCGCCAGATGGCTCGGGGCAGACTCGGTCATGGCCGACCATCCTAGGCGTGGGCCACACGATCATCGACCTGCCCACCAACGCGGCCAGAACCCTGCCCTCTACCGGGGCCGGTCTCACCCGACCTCCGCGAACTCCATGCCGCCGGCAGCCGGCAGCCGGCAGCCGGCTAGATCATCGCCGTTTGCGGCTGGTGACACGTTGAGGTGAGCCCCGAGGACGGACTACTCAACTTCGAGCGATCCCTACAGGCGCCGGGGAGGACACTCTCCTGGTCGTGTCCGTCATGACAGTTCACGGGGGCGACGCCAAGGGCATTCGTGATGAGCCGGGTCAACGTCCGTGCATGGACGATGACGCCTTCCTCGACCACGTCGCCGAGCGCCTCGCCAGCCTGCCCGGGGTTCAGGCGGTCAGCCTCGGCGGGTCGCGGGCCAAGAGCACGCACCGGCCGGACAGTGACTGGGACTTCGCGGTCTACTACCGGGGACGTTTCGAGCCCCAGGCGCTGCGCAACCTCGGCTGGTCCGGCGAGGTGGTCGAGGTCGGGGGTTGGGGCGGCGGCGTCTTCAACGGCGGTGCCTGGCTGGTCGTCGACGAACGCCGCACGGACGTGCACTACCGCGATCTCGACGTCGTCGACCAGGAGCTCGCCGCCGCGACCGAGGGCCGGTTCCGCATCGAGCCGCTGATGTTCCACCTCGCAGGCATCCCGTCCTACCTCGTACTCGCGGAACTCGCGGTCCGCCGGGTACTACGCGGCCAGCTGCCCACGGCGCACCACCCGGCGGCGTTGCGGGAACGGGCACCCAGGGTCTGGTGGGACCGGGCGCGGCTGACCTTCGACTACGCCCGGGTCAACCACGCCCCCCATAGCCGGCTGGCCCAGTGCGCCGGCCTGGTCGCCCAGGCGACCTCGCAGGCCGCGCACGCCGTGCTCGCGGCACGCGGCACGCGGCGAATGGGTCACCAACGACAAGACCCTGCTCACCCGCGCAGACCTGCGCCAGGTCGACCACTTCGTCGCAGACGCCCACACCCAGCTCCGCCTCGCCCGACCGCTGGCCCGCGACCTGCGCCGCCCCTGGGAGAAACCCGCACCGCCAGACCGGCTCGCACCCGCACGGGTCCGACGAGGATCCCGGAACATCCGCCCGGCCCTGCCCCTGCCCGCCAGCGCGCCGAAACCC
>NZ_JAMPTM010000265.1 GCF_025403375.1 Frankia gtarii | reverse complement strand
GTGGTGGGTTCGGGGGCGGCGCCGGCTGGGACCGGCTGTTCGGCGACCAGATCGGCGGCCAGGTCTCCTGGTTGATCCCGGGTGCGCTGATCCTGCTCCTCGGCGGCCTGTGGGTGACTCGGCGGGCGCCGCGCACGGACCGGACACGGGCCGCGCTGCTCCTCTGGGGCGCCTGGATGATCGTGACGTCGATCGTGCTGAGCTTTGCCCAGGGAACCTTCCACCCCTACTACACGGCGTCGATCGCGCCGGGCATCGCCGGGCTGGTCGGCGTCGGCACCTGGACGCTGTGGCGCGCCAGGCAGCAGTGGACGAGCCGGCTGCTGCTGGCCGCCGCGGTCGCCGCGACCGGAGCCTGGTCGTTCACACTGCTGGACCGCACCCCGTCCTGGTATCCATGGCTGCGGGTGGTGGTGATGGTGGCCGCCGCCGCCGCGACGGTGGCGTTGCTGATCCCGCGCGCGCTCGTCGGACGGATGGCTATCGCGGTCGCGACCTGCGGGCTCGTCGCCGTGCTCGGCGGCCCGGCGGCGTTCGCGGCCGTCACCGCCACGATCCCGCAGTCCGGGGGCCAGCCGACGGCCGGGCCCGCGGTCCGCGGCGGCCGCGGTGGAAACGGCGGTCCCGGCGGCTTCGCCGGCGCTCGCGGCTTCGGCGCTCCCGCCGGTGCCGCTGGTGGAATCGGCGTCGCCGGTGGTGGTGCTGGTGGTGGTGGTGCCCGGACTCCCGCGGCCGCCGCCGGGACGGCGGCTGGGACCCGGCGTGCCGGCCGCCGCGGCGCGGACCTGCCGGGGGCCACAGCCGGTTCCGGCGGCCCCGGCGCGTTCGGCGGCTCTGCGGCGGCGGGCGGCCGACGCGCCGGCGGGTTCGGCGGGTTCGGCGGCGGCGCCACGAACGCCCAGGTGGCGTCGCTGCTGAAGGCCAGCCGCGGCTACCGGTGGGCTGCCGCAGTGCAGGGATCCTCGGCCGCGGCCGGCCTCGAACTCGCCTCGGACACGTCGGTGATGGCCATCGGCGGCTTCACCGGGCGCGACCCGGCGCCGACCCTGACCCAGTTCGAGAGCGACGTCCACGCGGGCCGGGTGCACTACTTCATCGGCACCGGCGGGTTCGGCGGGTTCGGCGGCCGGTCCGGCGGCCGGTCCGGCGGGCCGGGCGGCACGATCAGCACCTGGGTCCAGCAGCACTACAAGGCGACGACGATCGGCGGCGAGACCGTCTACGACCTCACCGCCCCCGCGACAGCATCGTCCGCCGGCCCGGCGCGATCGGGCACGTGATCCGAACCGTCCGGACGCTTCGAGCGTGACCGCAGGTCCGCGCCCTGCCCGCCGACCGACCGATCGGCGGGCAGGGCCGGCCGGGAGATGGCGTGGCTGGTCAGGCGGTCCGGGCTTCGGGTCGCCGGGCGACCTGGACGATCTATTGGCCAGATGCCACCGGCACGCACCCGACCGACAGGAACAATCCTCAGCCCCACAGGCCAGACGATCTCTTCGAGGAGGAACTGGGCCTTCGCGTCGATCGGGCGGTCACTGTAGACGGACTGGACGAGGTCGAGGCCTTCGTCGACGGTGAGGTGGTCGGCCTCGAAGTACCTGGTCGCAGCCGGATCTGGGCCGGGCAGGAAGCCCTTCACCGCGTCGTTGAGCCAGTCGGCCGAGAGGGCGTGGCGTTCGGCGAGCGCAGCGGCTGCGGCGCGGACGACGCCGGTCGGCAGGAAGACGGCATCAAGGTGGCGGGTGGAGCGCGTCGCGTCGTAGACGAGGGCGAGCGCGGCCCCGCCGACAAGGAACAGGTCGGCCTTGGCGCCGCGCCGGCCCAACTCGTCGTTGAGCTCCCGGAGCAGGCCGATGATCGACTCACGGTCGAGGCCCGGGCCGGTCATGTCACGCCCGTTGGAGCGCGCCGACGGCGAGGACGGCGAGAGTCAGGCTGGGGTGGCCGCGGAAGAACGGGACGCGGCGGGTCCTGATCGCGAAGATGATCAGAGCCTGGGGGGCGAGGGACTCGACGAACCAGCCGGAGCGGAACTGGGCCGGCCCGGAGCGGAAGATCCACAGCTTGACGGCGAAGGTCACGAAGTCGAACACCGAGCTGAGCAGCCCGAAACACGTTTTCGGAGGGCATGGGTGGCTCCACATGGTCTCGACGCAGTCAGGCTGCCCAGATCCCCTCACCCAGCCCGACGGATCCGTAGCTCGCGGCCCTCCAGATTCGTAGGTCGAAGTCCTCCAAATCCGGAATTCGTGGCCCTCCAAATCCGGAACTCGGGGCGCTCCAGATCCGTAGGTCAACTAGACTTTCGGCCATGAGTACCCAGCTGCGCGGACTGGTGCCGCGACGACTGGCACCGATCGTCGCGAGCCGGATGGCGGAGGAGCCCGTCGTGCTCCTCCAGGGTCCTCGGTCCGTGGGGAAGTCGACCCTGCTGCGGAGCCTCGCCGCCGACATCGGCGCGGAACTGGTCGATCTCGACGACCTGGCCACCCGCGACGCGGCGGCCAGAGACCCCGGGATGTTCGTCACGGGCGCCGACCCGGTCTGTATCGACGAGTACCAGCACATCCCGATCATCCTCGACGCCATCAAGGCCGAACTCAACCGCGACGGTCGGCCGGGCCGCTTCGTCCTCACCGGCTCGGCCCGACACGAGGCCCTGCCCCGTGCCGCTCAGGCGCTCACCGGTCGCCTGCACCGGCTGCCTGTCTACCCGCTGTCGCAGGGTGAGCTCCGCGGGGTTCAGGAGCATCTGCTCGACGACCTGTTCGCCGACCCGGCCGCCGCCGTGGCCGCGGCCCGACCGTCGGACACCACCCGCGAGGACTACATCGACAGCGTCACCGCGGGTGGGTTCCCGTCGGTGCTCGCGCGAGCCTCTCTCGCGTCACGCAACCGCTGGTTCGACGACTACGTCAGCCTCAGCCTCGAACGCGACGTCCGCGACCTCAGCAGGATCCGCCAGGCCGCCTCGCTGCCCGCCCTGCTCGAACGGCTGGCCGGCCAGACCGCACAGATACTCAACATCACCCGAGCAGCCTCCAGCGTCCGCCTCGACGAGAAGACCGCGCACAGCTATGTGCGGCTCCTCGAGGCGGTGTTCCTGCTCTACCGGCTGCCGGCCTGGGGCACCACGCTCACCACCCGGTCCACGGCGTCACCGAAAATCCATGTCCTGGACTCCGGGGTTGCGGCCCGCCTGATGCGCCTGACCCCACAGAAACTGGCGGCGCGCAGCCCGACCGCGTTGACCGAGTTCGGGCACCTGCTGGAGACGTTCGTCGTGACCGAGCTGCTCAAGCAGGCATCCTGGGCGGACTGGGTCGGCGGGGTCGGCCACTGGCGCACCCGCGACGGCGACGAAGTCGACCTCGTGGTCGAACGCGACGACGGGACGGTGGTCGCCTTCGAGATCAAGGCCGCCGGGCGGGTACCGGGCGAGGACCTCGCCCCACTACGCAAGCTCCGCGACGCCACCGGCGACGCCTTCGTGGCCGGCGTGGTGTTCTACCTGGGAACACGCTCGTACACGTTCGAAGACCGCCTGCACGTCATGCCCGTCGACAGAATCTGGGCTCCTTGACGTCCTCTCCGCCCGGAAGCCGAAGGCTGGATGTTCAGCGCCGCATCGACGTCCCGGTCGCTCCATCGGCCTGTGGTCAGCGGGTACGGACGTCCAGCGGCAGCCGGGTGGCGCCGACCATCAGCCACGGGTCGCGATGCTCCACCGGTACGTCCGTGGCCACGGCGATCTCACGGTAGCGCTCCAGCAGGATGCCGAGGGCGATCCTCGCCTCCAGCCTCGCCAGCGGTGCGCCCAGGCAGAAGTGGATTCCGTGTCCGAAGGTGAGGTGGGGATTGGCCGGGCGGTGGATGTCGAAGCGGTCGGGATCTCCGAACACCCGCTCGTCCCGGTTGGCCGCCGTCAGCCAGGTGACGACGAGATCCCCGGCAGGTATCACCGCCTCGCCCACCTCGGCGTCGGTGGTCGCCCTCCTGGCCAGCCTCGGGAAGGGGGTACGGACCCGCAGCACCTCTTCGATCGCCGCGGGCAGCAACGTCGGGTCCGCTCGCACCTGCGACGCGGCGTCCGGATGCTCGTCGAAGCACAGGACCGTGTTGCCCAACGTCGCAGTGGTGGTGACATGCCCTGCGAGCAGCAGCAGCCCGACGAAGCCGACGATCTCGGTGTCGTTGAGACGGTGCCCGTCGACCTCCGCCTGCACGAGCCCGCTGGTCAGGTCGTCTCCGGGCCTGGCCCGGGCGGCCCGGATATGGTCGATGAGGTAGCCGTTCATCTCACGCATCGTCGGCGCGGACCTCCGCACGGCCTGCGCGCTGAGCCGGGGCAACGGGGTGTCCGGTTCGATGTTCCCCCGGTCGAACAGGGCGTCGGCCCAGCGCCGGAACACCGGCCGGTCGGACGTCGGGAGGCCGAGCAGCTCGGCGATCACTATGACCGGCAGCGGATATGCCAGGTCATCGATCAGATCAAGACGCTCGCCGCGATCGCCACCACTCGCGTCGAGCAGCCCGCGGGTCACCTCGGCGATCCGCGGGGCGAGCCCGGCCACCGTCCTCGGCGTGAACGCCTGGCTGACCAGGCCGCGCAGCCGGCGGTGCCATGGCGGGTCCATCCGCACGAAGTTCCCCTGCTGGAACAGCTCCATGTCCTCCTGGCGCGGCATCAGATCGCCGAGGTCGGACGAGAAGGTCCCGGGGTCCGCCAGCACCCTGCTGCCTTCCGGGTGCCCGAGCACCTGCCAGCACTGCTGCCTGTCGTCGTGGTGGACCTGGCCGCGCCGACGCGCCCGCTCCAGGAAGGCCAGCAGGTCCGGCAGCGAGTGCGCTCGCACGTCGGTGGTGGGCACCACCTCTTCATCCCCGTCGGGCCCGCACCCCACACCCGCGCGGCGAGGTTCCGCGCAGCCACGGCATCCCCGGGACAGCCATCGAGTGCGGCGGCGTCAGCTGGTACTCGCTCAACGCCCGTCCCGCGTGTCGGCTCCGGTGAACGGCGCCGCACGGAAGCCCGAGTCGTCTCCTCGGTGGAAGAACAGGCGCCCGCTGAGCGCGCCGTCCTCACCCAGCGCGGCCCGTTCGCCCGCTGCGGCCGCAGCGGCCGCCGGTTCCCACAGGACCTCGATCAGCCGAATGTCCGCCGGGACGATGTCACCCGGCCCCAGGGCGCCAAGATCGTGTAAGACGTCCACGGCCGGCCGCGCCGTCGCGGTCATCATTGCCGTCCGCGGAGACGGATGAGGGAAGGGCGATACCGCTCAGCTCAGACCGGTGGCCTCGCACGCGTCGGGCAGCGTCGGCCAGCCGGTGCCGAGCATCAGCCAGCCGTCGTGGCCGGCGAGACGGTTGGTCGGATCGTGGACCTTGACCTGCCAGCTACCGGCGCTGGTCTCCCGGGCATAGGCGGCTTTGCCGCGATACGTTCCGTAGTAGCTGCCAAGATCTGCTGCCGGTTGGGCCCGCACGGAGGTGGGCACGTTTTCGGAGGGCATGGGTGGCTCCCGCAAGGAGGTCACCGGGGCACCCGGCGGTGAGCGGTCATGCTCGCGGGGTGCGGCGTGGGCGGCGATCCCCGACCCGGGTCGGCTGGTACTCAGCACTTTCACCGTACGCCCCCGCCGCCACCCGGGACTCCGAACCGTCACCCTCCCATTTCGAAGCCATTGCCAAAAGTAACGGAGGCGCCTGGTCCGGCGCCTCGCGCGCCTCACTTTCTGGTCTACGGTTTGGGTCGCGGCGATGCTGGTTCGGCGCTGACCTGTTTGGGAGCTGCTGTGGACGAGGACGATCTGGCGGCGAGCCTGACGGGACTGGCGGGGCTGTTGACGGGGCTCCGGCCGTTGCGCGAAACGCTGATCCAGATCGCGGAGCTCGCGGTTCAGGCGATTCCCGGGGCGCAGGGCGCCGGCCTGACGATGCTGGAGGACAACCGGCCCCAGACTGTGGTGGCCAGCGCCGAATTCGTGCGGGCGGCGGACGACGTCCAGTACCGGCTGGGTGAGGGGCCGTGCCTGCTGGCGGTCGAAACGGGGCGCACGCAGTTGTCCGGGTCGCTGGGTGGGGAGACGCGGTGGCCACGGTATGGCCCGCGGGTGGGGCGAATGGGCGTGCACAGTGTGCTCTCGCTGCCGTTGCTGCTGCCCGATCGGGTGGTGGGGGTGATGAATGTGTACGCCCATGCCAAGGACGCGTTCGGACCCCATGCGGTTCGGACCGGCGAGCTCTTTGCCCAGCCGGTGGCGGTATCGGTACACAATGCCCAGGTCCTGGCTCAGTCGCAGCGACTGGTCTCCCAACTCCAGGAGGCGTTGACAAGCCGCGCCGTCATCGACCAGGCGCTGGGGGTAATCATGAGCCGCACAGGCAGCGGCCCCGAGGAAGCGTTCGAGCGGCTGCGAACGATGAGTCAGACCCGCCACCTCAAGGTCGCGCAGCTGTCCCGGGTGCTGGTGGACGAGGCGGTGGGCCGCGCCCGTGCCCGGCAGGCCACCACCGAGGGCCTGGGCCAGACCACTCCCTGATCCCTGCCGGTCGATCCCTGCCGGTCGCTAGCCGGGTCGGTCGCTAGCCGGGTCGGTCGCTAGCCGGGTCGGTCGGCGGTCACCTCGTCGCGGGTGTGCAGGGAGGCGAGGTCGGCGGCGGCCCGGCCGGACGCCCATCCCTCGCCGTCGGTTGCGCTCACCGAGCGGGCGACGATCTCCGGGAACATCGTCTCGGTCGCTTCCCGGACGGAGTCCGTGCGGGCGGCGAGCACGGGCAGCAGGCGACCGTCACCCGCCTCGGCCGCGGCCTGCTCGCTCACCTGCTCGGTCGCGGCCATCAGGCGTTGGCCGATGCGGACCGCGAACGAGGCGAGGAACGACTGGCGGAACGACCGGGTGCGGGATCGTCCGGCCCGGTCCTGGCGGGACCCGGCCTTCATCATCGCCGTGGTCGCCTGGACCAGCAGCGACGTGTAGAGCAGTTCGACGGCGTCGAGATCGGGCTCGAAACCGACCACCGTCGCGAACCCGAGGTTCTTCGACCACACCGAACGGCACCGGTTCGCGTCGGCGACCACGTCGAGCAGGCTGGCCTTCGCCACCTCGTAGGGGTTGTCGATGCCGACCCGGCGGCCGGCCGGGGTGTCACGGGATCCCTCCCCCGCCGCCGCGAGCAGCGCCTCGTCGATGCTGTGCCGGGCCATCAGCTCCTGCGCCTTGGCGGTGAGCGCCTCGGCCTCCTCGGCGAACCCGGTCGACTCGGCCTTCGCCAGCAGCGCGCGGACCTTGTCGAGCATGCGCGGATCGGCGCTGCGGTCGGACATCGATCCGGCTGACTGGCCGCCCCGGGCTCCCCGAGCGTGGCCGCGGCCGTGGCCTGAGGTGTCACGTCGCGCGGCGCCTGGCGGGGGGCACAGGGATTCGAGCTTGGGCAGGGTGTTCAGCAGGATGAGCAGATCGAGGGTGTCGACGAGCACCTCCGCCCGGTCCCGACCCTCCCGGTCTCCCCAGGCGTCCAGCCACGCGTCGTCGCGATCCCACCACACGGTGGCGTCGAGTGCCGCAAGCTGGGCGTTCCACCGCTCGTCGACGGTGGTGGCCGCGTACTGGCGCATCCGGAGGGCGATCGTATCGACGGCGAGCCGCACGAGCCGCGGGCTGCCCCGGCGGTTCACGATCCGGTGCAGGTCAACCGGCTGCCAGCCATGCTCCCAGGTGGCCCCGACGACGCGGTCGAACCAGCCGACCAGGCTACGGTTGACGAGCCGGCGACCGCTCAGCCCGCCCGGCGCGGCGGCCAGCGACTCCACGTACTCCGCCAACGATTCGTCATCCTCGGCGAGCCTGGCGTTCAGCGCTGCCGCGACCAGCAGGTCGGCCGTCTCCGCGAACAGCTCCCGCTGGCTGCGTTCCTCCTGGTAGAACGGCCCCGCTCCAGGCCCGGTGGCCTGGGCGCGGCCGCGGGTCGCGCGGGCCTTCTGCTTGGCCTTGCGACGTTCCCGGTTACGGCTGCCCACCATCACCTCGGATGCTCGGATGCTCGGACCGGCCTGCCGGCTCCGAGTATCCCAACCCTCGCATGCCGGCCGGCAGCCGATCAGCGGCGGGATACCTGTGCTTTCGCGTGGTCTCGACACTGATTCCTCGAGGCCGCCACGGGTTCAACGTTGCAGTCCGTCCCAGGACCACCGCGGAATGGTCAGGCCAGCCGGGACCCCGTCCGCGGATTCCTGGTCCTGCGCCATCATGGTGGTGGTGGCCCAGGCGAAGTAGTCGTGCAACGCCTGCCGGAGCGGCTCGCCGAGTTGCGGCCTGACGTCCTCCAGGGCCTGGTCGAAGCAGGCGATCGCCCGGCGGTCCATGCCTCGGCCAGCCGCAGGCAGCCCCTCGCCGCCGCCCGCAGCCTCGTACAGACTCGCCACGGCCCCAGGATGCCAGCGCCGTGGGACGGGGGCCATCACCTGGCGGATACCCACCGCCACGCCGGTCTGACGCCGCAGAAGCTGGCGGCGCGCAGCCCCACCGCGTTGACCGAGTTCGGGCACCTGCTGGAGACGTTCGTCGTGACCGAGCCGCTCAAACAGGCATCCTGGGCCGACTGGGTCAGCGGAGCGGGCCACTGGCGCACCCGCGACGGCGACGAGGTCGACCTCGTGGTCGAACGCGACGATGGGGCGGTGATGGCCTTCGAGGTCAAGGTCGCTGGGCGAGTACCAGGCGACGACCTCGCCCCGCTGCGCACACTGCGTGACGCCGCCGGCGACGCCTTCGTAGCCGGCGTGACCCGCTACCTGGGAACACGCTCGTACACGTACGAGGACCGCCTCCACGTCATGCCCGTCGCCAGAATCCGGGCCCCATAGTCGATCATGGTGTTCCGCGGAACCACGCCCCGGTCCTCGCGTCTGCGCGGTCGTTCGCCGGGCCCGGCCCGGGGCCCGTCCGACTGTTACGTGCGGTGACGGGCGAGGAGGTGGGAGCGAGGTCCGGCATGGGGCCGGGTGGCTCTATTGCTATGCACAAATCGGACGCCAAACCATCCAGAAGGACCACGGTGGCCGCTCTCCCACGCCTCCACCCCGAACCGCCGCCAGCCCCCGCTACGC
>NZ_JAMPTM010000264.1 GCF_025403375.1 Frankia gtarii | reverse complement strand
CCCCGAGCCCCGCCCCGGCAGCGCCTCGCCCGACACCGGTGCCGACGCCGGCGCCCGTTCCGCCTCGGGCGCGCGTTTCGACGGGTGGGCCTGCCGTTCCCACTGCTCCGACGGGCGCCCCGGGTGACAAGCCGGGCCCGTCCGCCGGGCGCGTCAAGGCCCCGGCGCTTCCGGCCGCGCCCGGCGTGGAGCCGGCACCATCGCCGCGGACCCCTCGTCCGCCGCAGCCCCCCCGCAAGGCCCTACCGGCATCGGCGCCAGATCGGCCCGACACGGCCCGCACGTCGGCCTCGGACGGTCCGCTCAGGCCATGGCAAGAAGCCCGGCGCGCAGCGGGCGACCTGCAGCCATGGGAGGAGATCCCGGTCCGGCTCTCGGTTCGCGACCGGGCCCGCATCCCGTTGCCGGGCTCCTGGCGGGTCACCGTGACCTCGCTTTTCCCGTACTCGGGGACGACGACGCTCGCCGGCGTGATCGGCCTGACCCTCACTGGGGTACGTGCCCATCCGGTGCTCGCCGTCGACCTGTGGCCCGGGGAGTTCCCGACCGAAGGCAAGACGCCGACCTCAAGCGGCGACGAGGACGAGCCCCGCGGCGACTCGCTGACCAACCGGGTCGGCTCCGCCGGGACGACCACCGTCGCGGACGTCGTCCGGCACCAGGCCGGCGAGAGGTCCGCCGCCGAACTGCGCTTGATGATCAGTGGCCGGCGTTCCGGGGGCGCCCGAGACCTCGATGTGCTGCCCGTCCGCCCGGACGCCGGTCAGACCGCGGGCCGCCAGCAGCCCGCCGGCGACGGCCCTCCGGACCTGGACGCGCCCGCCCTCCCGTCCGGTGCACAGCAGTCGGTCACGCCGACCGGGCTGCGGTCGGCTTTGGGCCTGCTCGCACACTCCTATCCGCTGGTTCTGGTCGACGCGCCGACCGGAGCTCCGCTGACAGAGACCGCCGTCGAAGCGGCGGATCTCGTCGTCCTGATCACCCTTGCCACCGCGGCCGATCTGGAAGCGACCCTCATGCGGTTGCAGGCGTTCCGCGAGGCGCCGGGCCGGCGGCCAGCCCGCGACGGGGGGCTGCCGATCGTCGCGGCGATCGTCGCGCCACGGCGCGGTCGGCCGTCGCCCCGCACCCGAGCGGCCGCGGCACGGCTCGCTCGGCAGGTGGACTCCCTCGTCCGCATCCCCTACGACGCCCGGCTGGACCCGAGCCGGCATACGCCGGTCCGTATCCCACGGCTACGCCGGCGTACTCGCCGTGCTTACCTGCGGCTGGCCGCAGTCACCGTGGAAAGCCTGTTCGCGCTGGCAAAGGCCGAGGTCGCGGCCCCTCCATCAGTCGGCGAGCAGCCGACGGGCACCTCACGCGACATCGTCGGACCAGTCACCACACGTACCCAGACCGGCGCGACCGACGGCGCATCGAGCACTACCGCGGATCACCCCACGCCGCCAGGCGTATCATTCGGCGACCTACGGTCACCAACGGCACCCTCAAGGATCGCCGGACCGGATCATCCGGGCGGACCCCGCCCGTGAGAAAGGAACCGCGATGATCCTGGACGCCACCTCCGCCAAGGCGACCGTCATCTTGGCCGACGTGAAGGTGAACCCGGACGACACCAAAGCGCCCGGCATCAACGCGCTGAAAGACCTGGTCAACGGCCTGGCCGCCTATGCGGTGATCGCTGCCGTCGCCGCCGTACTACTCGGCGGGATCGCCTGGGCACTCGGTGAGCGGATGGGACTCGAGCGGGCTTCGACGGTCGGAAAGAGCGGCGTCATCGCCGGCTTCGGTCTGGCATTCCTCGTCGGCGCCGCCGCGGCCTTCATCAACTTCTTCCTGGCCACGGGCGCGACGGCCACCGCACCCGCGCCCAACCCGGGCGGGCAACGCCCACCCGCCGTCGAACTCACCGTCGCCGTTGACCCCGGCGTGGTCCATGACCCATCGTCAACGCTCTTCTGACCGGTTCCCCGGGTATCAGCGGGCGGACATTGCGATGATGACCGTGCCGTCTTGTGAGGGGAGTGGGTGTTGCCGCGCCTGATGGAGAGTGTGGCCAGACGCCTGATCATCATCATCGTCGCCACCGGCACGGTGAGTGTGATCGGCGGATTGGTCATCGGACGCTATGTCATCCCGGACAGGGGCGCGGGTCCAGACACCACCTCAGTCGCGCCCGCACCCACTCCCAGTACAGCTCCACCCCCTAGCCCGCCGGCTGTGTCACCCACACCCACTCTGGTCCCAAAACCAGACTCCGCCGGGGGAGGGTCGCCAGATGCGGCAAGCGGCAGTCAGGTCCCCGGCCTTCCCACCCGTATCAACGAGTTCGGCATCCCAGTTGGATACCCGCATACCGCGGCCGGCGCTGTGAGCGCGTGCGCCAACTACGACAAAGCTTACGGCATACGAGAAAATCGCGTGCCATCACGAATCAAAGACGTTTTCAGATCGATGGCACTTCCCGAGGACGCAGAAAGACTTGCGAACTCAATCATGGAAATCGATAAGCAAAACGCAATTTATTTCAAACTAAACTCCCTCCAGTCGCCGACAATGAATTGGATCGGCCGAGTTACAGGATATTCTGTTCGTTCATATCAAGAAGACGAGGCCAACATTACCCTTTGGGGAATTGTAGGCATCGGAATCTACGATAGTAAAGATCCAAAACTTGCCCCGAGAGAAGGCTGGGGAACGGACAACTGTCAGGTTGTGTGGAACTCGGGGGATTGGAAGCTTAAAGATGCGGGCGACGGGCCGTGGACGCCCGGAATCACCGAGCGGGCAGCCGAAGGTTTCCGTGATTTTCTACTGGTCGGAGCCGGACAGTGACCGTTGATAGCCAAGTACTAGCCCTTCCTCTAAATCCACTCAATGGAATCAAGAGTGCGATTTCGGGGAGTGTGGATGCCTACTTCAACTCGATGGGGACGGCGTTCTGCGGGATGGCCGCAGACCTGTCGAGTTCCGTGTTCAGTTTCGCGGCACAGAAGACGACCATCGATCTAAATGCCGACTATGTTGTCAAGAACTACAACATCGCGTTCGGGATCGCGGTGCTGGTCGTCACCGGGCTCTTTCTCTGTGCCTGCATCATGGGGGCGGTGCGGGGCGACCCGCACGTATTCGTTCGGGCACTCACTGCGACCGGCACCTCGATCCTGGGCTCGTTCATCGCGCTCGCCCTGCTTCAGATGATTCTGACCGCTTCGGACGGCATCGCCGACGCCTTCGGTGATGGGAAACCGTTGGGGGCCGACCTCGTGGCTCAGGTGCGAGCGCTACCGGAACAGGGCAACTTCGCCCTCGATCTCGTGCTGTCGCTGCTGGTCGCCATGTTCTCGTTTGCGCTGTTCGTGGTGCTCTACATTCGCAAGGTCGCAATCATCGTGATGGCGGTCTTCATCCCGCTCTACCTCGCCGGACAGCCGACGATGTCGACGAGCGCATGGATCAAGCGCGCCACCGAGATCCTCCTGGCTCTGATCTTCGCGAAGCCAGTCATCTATGCGATTTTTTCGCTCGGTGCCGGGATGGCCAGCGACTCCACCGGTTCCACGGTCGATCAGACCCTGACGATCCTCGGTGGAACCGTGGTCATGATTGCCGCGGTGTTCGCCCCGTTCGTCCTCATGCACCTCATGGGATTCGCCGACGTCCATCTGATGCGGGCAGTCGGATCGGCGGGCCGGCGTAGCGCGGCGTCCTTCGGCCAGGGCGCGGGCGCACTGCTTGGATCGACGTCCCGCGATACCTTCCGCGGAATCGGTGCCCGGCTCCAGACGCGTAATCGCGGGATGCTCGGTGACAGCGGCGGCATTGGCGTCCAGCCGGGACTCGCGCGGCCAGCCGCGCTACGGACCGGTCGCGGCGGAATCGGCGCGCCCGTGGGCGGATCCTCCCGGGCCGGTGCCGCAACCGCGTCGGTGCGGGGCAGCGGCCGGCCCCGAACCGGCGGCTCCGGCACAGGCGGCGCCGTGCGGCAGCCGGCCCGGTCCGGCGGCCCCACCCGGACGGCCGTCTCGGTCGGCGCCAGCGCCCGGCCGAGCGGTGCGACCCGGGCCGCCACCCGCGTCGCACCGGCCAGGAACGGCGCATCCCCCCGGCCCGGCCAGGCCCGGCCGCCGGTCGCCCCGGCGGCCCGGCCGGCCACGGTGGTCGCGCCGAAACTGCCACCGTCCCGCACCGGCGGTCAGTGAGCACGGCGTGCAAACAGGCAGTACCGCGTAGATGGTCAACCGGCGAGTGAGGTACTAGATGGTCGCGGAACGCAGCTATCGGTTCGGGCCGCTCGAACGCGGCGGCGTCATGCTCGGCATGCGCTGGCCGCAGCTCGCTCTGATGATCGGCGTGATGCTCTGCGTTCTCGGTGCTCTCCGGTCACCGTTGGTAGCCATTCCGCTCTGGGTGCTGTTTGCGGTGGCCCTGCTGTTCGTCGCCTTCGTCCGGGTGGAGGATCGTAACCTCGACCAGTGGGTGCCGATCCTTTTCGGCTTCACGATGCAGAAGGTGACGGGCGAGTCGGTGTTTCGTGGCGCGTTCTTCCGGCTAGGCGCCGGAGAGGACCAGCTCAGCCGCACGGTCCTTCCTGGGCCGCTGTCCTCTCTGGTGATGCTGTCCGTACCGGTCGGCGGCGGCCGGTACGTAGCGGTGGTCAAGGACGCCAAGAAACAGACCTACACCGCCGTCCTGCAGGTGCAGGGCAGCCAGTTCGCCCTGCTGGAGTCCGGCGACCAGCAGGCCAGGGTGGATGCCTGGGGCGAGCTGCTGGCCGGGCTGACGGCCGGCGGCGGCAAACTGTCCCGCATCCAGTGGCTGGAGCGCACCCTGCCCGACTCCGGGGACCAGCTCCAGCGCCACTGGCGGGTCCGCGGCCACCACGACGACTCCTGGGCCGCGGACGCCTACCAACAGGTGATCGACGCGGCCGGTCCCGTCGCCCAGCGGCACGAGACCTACCTGTCGTTCCAACTGCGGGCCAAGGACGCCCGCCGGGCGATCCAGCGGGCCGGCGGTGGCGACCAGGCGGCCTGCGCGGTCCTGCTCGGCGAGCTGCGCACCATGGAGGCGGCGCTCGCCCGGGCGTCGATCAACACGGTCGGCTGGCTGCCACCACGGGCGCTGGCCGCGGTCATCCGCACGACCTACGATCCGTACTCGATCGAGATGATCGACGCCCGCGGCGGCGCGAGCACCGACCTCGCCGGCGGGTTGAAGGGCCTGGCATCCGGAATCGATCCCGCAGTGGCCGGTCCCGTGCGGACCGTCACCGCCTGGGATCATTACCGCACGGACTCGGGCTTCCACACCACCTACTGGATCAACGGCTGGCCCCGGGTGCCCTCGCCAGCCGCCTTCCTCGCTCCGCTGCTGATGGAGACGACCTGCCGGCGCACGGTGTCGCTTGTCGTGGAGCCGCTGCCCGGCCGCAAGGCGGAGAGGGCGGTGAACCGGCGGCGGATGGCGCACCTCGGCGAACAGCAGATGCGAGACAAGGTCGGCAAGGTCACGACGCAGCGGGATGTGGCCGAGGCCGACGAGGTGGAACGGCGCGAGCAGGAGCTGATCGCCGGCTTCGGGGCGTTCCGCTTCCACGGGTTCGTCACGGTCTCCGCCGACGATCTCGACGGGCTCGCCGACGCCTGCGGTGAGGCCGAGACGCTGGCCTCCCGCAGCCGGCTGGAGATGGTGCGCCTCGTCGGAGAACAAGACCAGGGCTTCAGCGTAGGGGCCCTACCGCTGGCGGTAGGAGTGGCTTGACCTCCTCCCTCAGGTGAATGCGGAGGATTCCCACTGCTACACGCGCACCAGGTTGGTGACCACCAGTTCGGCGATCGGGTAGAGCCGGAAACAGGACATGATCCTATCCTCTGAAAGGCAGGTCGATCCGTGGCCGAAAAGGGGCGGCGTTTCCTTTCCGCCGTAAACGGCGGGGTCTCCACGCCGCAGGTCCGATGAGTCCGGAGCACGGCAACCACGCCGACAACGGCAACGGCGCGTTCCATCGCAACGGCGTGCGCCCGGATGCGGCGGATCGGGGCGGCGACCAGGACGGCTTCGTGCCGATCCCGGGCGCGTACGCGATCGGTGACCTCGCCTCCGCGGCGGCCGGCCGCGACGGTGCAGTCCCCTACGCCGGCCACGAGGCGAACGAGTACGGCGACGCCGACGAGACGGACGGGTACGACGACGAGGCGGGCTTCGAGGACGCCGGCTTCGACAATCTCGACCCCCCCAGCTTCGACGAGGCCGGTTACGACCCGGACGGTTACCAGGCGGCGGCGTACGAGGCGGCCGGGCACGACCCGGGACGAGACGCCGAGGGCTTCGTCGACCTCGGCGGCGGTCCGCGGCGGCGCCGGTCGACGCCGCCGGCCGCCCCGTCGCCGCGGCGCAGCCGCCGGACGGAACGGGCCGCCGCCGCGGCGGAGAAGACCGCGATGCGCCGCGCCCAGGCGGCGTTGCGCCGCGGGGCGCAGCCCTCAAAGCTGCTCGGCCCCTTCGCCGGGCGCGCCTATCACAAGATGCGGCTGCCGGCGCACATGGAGACGACAGCGCAGATCGCCGGCATCTACCCGTTCGTGGTCGACTCCGGGCTGGCCGCGCCCGGGATGTACATCGGCCGGCACGTGTGGTCGGGGAACTCGTTCGACTTCGACGTCTTCGAGCTGTACCGCCAGCAGGTCATCGAGAACCCGAACTTCGCGGTGTTCGGTGCGGTCGGCTCCCGCAAGTCGGCGCTGCTCAAGACGCTGATCTCCCGCGGCGCGGCGTTCGGCTACCAGGCGGCGGTGCCCTGTGATCCCAAGGGGGAGTACACCCGGCTGGCCCGCCGGCTCGGCTGCGAGCCCACCTACATCGGTCCGGGCATGGCGACCCGGCTCAACCCGCTGGACGCGCCGCCGCGCCCGATGAACATCGCCGACGCGGACTGGGCGCGGGAGGTCAAGCGGGCCAGGTCGTCGCTGCTGTCGTCGCTGATCGAAACGGCGAAGGGCGTGCCGTTGACCCCGGCCGAGCACACCGCCGTGGACCTCGCTCTCGACGTCGTCACCCGGCAGATCAGCGGCACCTCGCCGGAACGCTGGGCGACCCCGCTGCTTCCGCACGTCCTGGAGGCGATGACCGATCCCACCGAGGAGGACTGCGTCGACCTCCCGATGACGGCCACCGAGCTGCGCGATGCCTCCCGGGACGCCACCCTGACGCTGCGCCGGCTCACCCACGGCGCGCTCGGCGGCCTGTTCGACGGGCCGACGACCTCTCCGCTGGACTTCGACCGGCCGATCGCCGTGCTCAACCTGGAACGGGTCCAGGGCAGCGACGAGATGATCGCACTGATCATGACGTGCGCGCAGGCGTGGATGGAAGCGGCCCTGATGCGCCAGGACGGCGTGCAGCGCTATGTCGTCTACGACGAGTGCTGGCGGCTGATGCGCTTCGCGGGACTCGTCCGCCGGCTCTCCGCGCAGCAGAAGCTCGCCCGCCAGTGGGGATGCGCCAACGCGATCGTCGCCCATCGCATCTCCGACCTGCTGTCCGCCTCCCCGGACTCGGTGGAGATCGCCAAGGGGCTGCTCGCGGAGACGGCGATCCGCATCCTGTACAAGCAGGCATCCGACCAGATCGCCGACACCCAGGAGGCGCTCGGGCTCACCGACGTAGCCGCCGATCTGCTGCCGCGGCTCGATCCGGGCTTCGCGTTGTGGCTCATCGGCGCCCGTGCCTTCTACGTCGAGCACGTGGTCGGTGATCTGGAGATCCCGGTGGTGCTGAACGGGTCGAAGATGCACGGCGAGGTCGACGACACCAACCTGACCCCGGACGACCTCGACCCGGCGGAGCTGGATCCGCCGGATCTCGGTCCGGGGCCGCTGCGTCGCGGCATCGCTGAGGGCGTCGCCGACGACGCGGGGTTCGACGGTGACGACTTCGGCGGGGAGCCGTTCACCGGAGGCTATGGCTATCCCTCGGTCGAACCCAGCTCCACCGGCTGACGCAGGTCCACCATCGACCGCTCCGAGGACGGCGGCCAGTCCAGCCCGATGGGGTTGGGCCAGGTGAACCCGCCGCCCAACGCCACCCGCTCGGCGAGCCCGTACAGCGTCGCGTACAGGTCACCGCGCTCCGCCACGGTCAGTGCCAGGTAGGGGGCTGCAGCCAGCTGATCGGTGGCGTCCTCGATCGCGTCCCGGGCCTGGGCGCCACGCTCGGTCAGCGTGCCGTCGTCGGTGAGCCAGCCGCGCGCGGAAAGATCACGGGCCGCGTCCGCCCACTCCCGCTCGTTCCAACCGCGCGAGATCCGCAACTGCTCACCAGGACTGCGCCCGGTGGCCGCGGCGAGGACCAGCGCCTCGCAGGGGCTGACCTCGGCGTGCACCAAGGCGGCGATGTGCCCGTCGCCCCGGTGCTCCCGCAGCGTCGTCAGCGCCTGCCAGAGCGCCAGGTGCGGCTCGGTGGGAAGGGGCAGTGCCGCGTTGGCGGCGGCCAGCGGCCGCCCGGCGGTGACCGCGGCCGCCGCCGCCCGACCGGCGAGCGCCGCGGCGCGGCGCACCGCCACGCCCGTCGTGTCCAGCCCCCACAGTTCGCGCAGCACGACATCGATCGCCGCGAGGCGGGCGTCGAGCAGCCGGGACGGCGAGGAGTAGGCCCAGACGTCCGGAACGGAGCGGGCAATGCGGCGCGGTGCGAAGTTGTAGAAGGCCGAGGTGATTGTCGCTGCGGACGCCGCACCGAGCGGTGCGGCCCGCATGCCGATGTACCCCATCCAGAAGCCGTGGGAGCCAGCCTCCGCTCCGAAGCGGGGTACCGCGGGATGGAAGTAGATCACCGCGTGAACCGGCTCCCCCACCTCCCAGATCCGGCGGGCGTCATAGGCGCCTGCCGCGCCAAGATCGTCCATGTCCGTCTGTCTACCCTCGCCCATGCAGTTCCTCCCGAGCGTGCGTCGGTTCCAGACTCCCCCCGCACGGGGGCCGTATGCCAGGAAAAAACGTCATGATCGGGCGTCGGCCGGGGCCGGTACCCCGGCCGACGGTCCGCTTCCAGCGGGAACGCGTCGGAAACGCGACGGAAATGACGCTGCTTCGGTTCCCACCCTGGTGCCGGGGG
>NZ_JAMPTM010000263.1 GCF_025403375.1 Frankia gtarii | reverse complement strand
ACCCCCGCACCCTGACCGCCCGCACGCCCCGCTGACCCGCACGCCCTGAGCGCTCGGCCGGGGCCCTGAGCGCTCGGCCGGGCCCGGCCGGTCGCCGGGTTCAGCTGGGCGAGCCGGTACGGATCGGCATCAGCAGGTAGCGGAAGGCGCCCTCGTCGACGGGACCGCCACCGGGCTCGCGCACCCCGCCGCTGTCCTTGCCGGTGAGCACCGCCGGCCGGGCGGTGGCCTCGGCCGGGTCCGCGGCCACGAACCCGATGGTCGCCTCGTCGTCCTCCACGGCCCCGAGCCCGTCCAGCAGGTACGAGGGGTTGAACAGCACGGACAGCTCGGGCCCGGAGTATTCGACGGGGATCGTCTCGCTGGCCTGAGCCCCGCCGCCGTCCCCCGC
This sequence comes from Frankia gtarii, assembly GCF_025403375.1. Taxonomy (GTDB): domain Bacteria; phylum Actinomycetota; class Actinomycetes; order Frankiales; family Frankiaceae; genus Frankia; species Frankia gtarii. Next base: position 8,780 of record NZ_JAMPTM010000263.1, on the reverse strand, counting down.
CTCCGCGACGACCTGGTCCTGGGTGAAGGTGAAGCGCAGCGGCGCGGTCCGCGTCGCGACCACGGCCACCCGGCGGACCGCCGCGGCGAGTGCGGCGGTCTGCGCGGTGACCGTGTACGCAGCCGTCTCGGGCAGGAGCTTGCGGTAGTTGGGGAAGGTGCCGTCGATGAGCCGGACGATGGTCTGCCGACCTGCCGCGGCCAGGCCCAGCCGGGCGCCCGCCGGGTCGGCGAGGTCGAGCCCGATCACGATCCGGGAGGCGGAGGTGGGCGTGCGGGCCACCTCGGCGAGCACCTTCGCGGGCACGTGCGCCAGGGCCCAGGGATCATCGACGGTCGGCTGCCACGGGATGGCGCGCACCGCCAGCCGGTAGCGGTCGGTGGCCGCCAGGATCAGGCCACGACCAGAGATCTCCAGCCGGACCGCGGTGAGCACCGGCACCGTCTCGTCCCGCCCGGCCGCCGGTGCGACCTGACCGACCGCCGCGGCGAACCCGAGGGTGTCCACCTCGCCGATGGGTGCGGGGAAGCGCGGCAGCTCGGGATAGTCCGCGAGATCCATCAACGGGACGGTGAAGCGCACGCTGCCGCAACGCAGCACCAGCCGGTCGCCGTCGACGGCGACCTCGACCGTCGTCGCGGGCAGGCTGTGCACGATGTCCGCCAGCAGCCGGCCGGGCACCAGGACCCGGCCCGGTTCCTCCACCGCCGCCGTCACCGGCGCCCGCACGGCCACCTCGGCGTCGAAGGCACAGATCAGCAGGCCGGTGCCCGGCTGGGAGTCGGCCGCCTCGAGCAGCAGGCCCGTCAGCGCGCTCGGAGTCGGACCCGGGCGGCTCGGGAGATGTCGGGCGGCCCAGCCGGTCGCGTCGGCGAACACGTCGCGTTCCACGCTGAACCTCATGGGGCCGATTGTCCCCGCCATCGGCCGAATATTGCCGCATTCACCGATCGGTGTTGGCCTTCGCCCGGCCGGCGTCGCGTGGGATGCCCGTCGCCGGGTCCATGGCGGCGGCGGCGGTTACCGCCCAGCTCAGCTGCAGGCACAGCTGGCCGTCGTCGTCGTCCACGCTGACCGTCACGGCCGTGGCGCCCGGCCGGTGTGCGTCGTCGGGGACACCCTGACCAGTGATCGCGCGAGCCCAGTCCGGCGGGATCGCGGCGCCCGCCATGGTGAGCGTGAGGCTGCCTCCGGTGGCATCGCAGATCAGGGTCAGCAGCGCGCGGCGGGCCTGGATCGCCCGCAGTGCCTGCGGCAGCAGGGCTTCCAGCTGGGCGCGCACGGGCGCCGGAGCCGCCCGCAGATCCCCGGCGATCTGGGCGTCGATGCGCACGCCGCGCGATTCCGCGTCGAACAGCGCCGGCGCAAGGTCACCGAGCGCGGCCGCGTGACTGGCGACGAGGGTGCGGCGGATCATGGCGGCGAACCGCCGGCACCGCTGGCGCACCGCCAGGTCACGCGGATCGAGCAGCCCGTCACACACCGCCGCGAGCAGCGGCAGTACCTCGCACTCGATCATGCCGAGCGCCCGCGCCCGATCCATCCGGATCCGGACCTCGGCCTCCCGCCCGGCCGTGAGACGGGCTTCCTGCCCGAGGGCCCGGGCCGTCGCGTCCGCCGAGCGGCGCAGCACCGGACCGCCCATCGCCGCCATGATCTGCAGCGCCACCAGGCCGTTGAGCGCCGACAGGAGCTGCGCGAACGGCAACGGCCCCGCCGCGGCTCCGAACACCGTGACACCGGCGAGCGTGGCAGCCGCACAGGCCAGGGCGGCGATCCACTCCGCCGGCGGCCGGGACACCGTGACCTGCATGAGCAGCAACGGCAGCACCAGCACCGGCCAGACCGCGAGCCGACTCGCCGTCGGATCCGCGGTGCCGACCAACGCGGCGGTGGCCACCGTCACCGCGAGCCCGCACGCCAACAGGCCCAGAGCCTCGACCCGGGTGGCCGGGCGGCGGCGCACCCGCCGGGCCACCAGCCCGACCGCGGCGCCGAGCAGGAACCACAGCCCGATGGCGACCGGGGATCCGCGCAGCCCGCCGGGCAGCACGAGCAGTACCGACCCGGTGAACGGGTACCAGATCGCGACGGCGGTCGCCACGGCGCGGCGCAGGCTCGCGGTGTAGGACCGGCGCAGCTCCTCGGCGGACGGCAGGCCTGGTCCCCGTTCGCGGGCGTGAGCCGACCTACGGCCGGGCAGCGCACGGGGCAGCCAGGCAGGCACGACCCGGCGGACAGCGGCCGACCCTGCCGATCGGGGCGACCCGCCCGCGGCGTCCGGGGCGACGCCGGACGCGGCCCGCGCCCAGGTCAGCATCACCCGGGTGCCACGGCCGGGGGCGGTTACCAGCCGGACGCGACCGCCGACCTCGGCGAGCCGGGCCTGCACCGAGCGGCTCAGCCCAAGCCGATCGGCGGGCACGGCGGCCGGGTCGAAACCCCGCCCCTCGTCGCGCACCATCACCCCGACCGCGGTCGGGGTGCGGTGCACGGTGACCAAGGCCTGGCCGGTGGCGGCGTGCCGGCGGACGTTGGACAGCAGCTCGGCGGTCGCGGCGGCCAACGCGGCGGCCACCTCCGGCGGCAGCTCCTGCCCGCTGGCGTTGCCCGACAGCAGGGAGCCCTGCATGCCGACCGTGCCGGTCCGGCCGAGCCGCACCCGCAGCCCACGCAACCGGGCGGCGTCGGCGACGGCGTCGAGCCGGGCGTCGAGGCTGCGCGCGCCGTCGCCGGGTGGAGCGTCGAGCAGCCCTCGGACGGCGGCGATGGCGTCCCCGGCCTGGGTTCGCGTGAGCCGCGCGTCGCCGCCGCCCCAGGCGATGCCGGCGAGGGTGTTGAGCACCGTGTCGTGCAGGACGCGTTCGCGCTCCCGCTCCGCGCGGGCACGGGCCACGGCGATCATCTCCGCCCGCTCATGGTCCGCCGCCGCCCGTAGCTGGTCATCGGCCCTGCCCGCGGTCACCCGCAGCCGCCCCACCCCGAACCGGACGAGCAGGGACAGGAAGGCGATGAGCAGGATGGCGACGGCGACCCGGCGGTGCGACCCGCCGGGGTCCGACGCCGAGCGGGCCGCCACGGACGCCGACCAGCCCGCATCGGTGGGCACAGCCGCGGCAAGCCGGCCAGCCAGGCCCACCCCACCCGCCAGGGCCGCACACAGGGTGACCAGCACGCCGGCGAGCACCCGCCGGCTGGTCATCGCGCCTGCGACCAGGGCGGCGTGGGCGCAGCCGAGGTAGATCCAGGTCCCCGCGCCACCGACGGACACCGCCGGCACAGCGGCGCCGGCGGCGAGCGCCCCGGTCGCGCCCACGCCGACGTTGGCGAGGACGAGGCCGGTGCCGAACCTGCCGCGAAGGCTCAGCGCCACGTAGCCGAGCCCCCACGCGAGCACCAGCAGCACGGCGGCGAGCCCCACCGGGTGCTGGCTGTACCAGGACCACCACACCGCCAGGTACAGCGCCGTGGTGACCATGCCCAGCACCCGCAGCACGGCGAAGGTCCGCACGAGGACGGCGGTGAGCGCGTCCGATGCGCTGAGCGATGCGCTGACGAGCACGGACCTCAGTCTGTCCTGTCGGATCAGGGCATATCCGACGATCGGCCGCAATGGCTGGCCGAGATCGGCCGGGTCAGGTGCGGTCGGAGCTGAACCGCACCGCGCCGGCGGTGAGGACCGCGCCCGGGAACACCCGCGCGCCGGCCCGCAGCTCGTTGCCCCCCTCGATGACGGCGCCGTCACCGACGACCACGCCGTCGAGCACGACGCCGGGGCCGATCACGGCATCGCGACCGATCACACTGTCCCGCACGGTGGCGCCGGCCTCGATGATCGCCCCGTCGAAGAGCACGGCGCCGTCGACCGCGGCGCCCGTGCCCACCCGGCAGCGCGCCCCCACGGTGGCACCGCCGCTGATCTTGGCGTCGGCGGCAACGACGGCGCCGGCCAGAACCAGGCAGTCCCCGACCGGGCCGGGCAGCGCCGAGGAGACCATCCGGCCGGTCACCAGGTCGCGGCTGCCCTGGACGAACGCCGCCGGCGTGCCCAGATCGAGCCAGTAGGTGCTGTCCGGGTAGCCCATGACCGACGTGCCGGCGGCCAGCAGGCCGGGGAAGGTCTCCCGCTCGACCGACACCGGCCGACCCACGGCGATGGAATCGATCACTGAACGGCGGAACACATAGCAGCCGGCGTTGATCAGGTTGGTGGGCGGATCGGGCGTCTTCTCGAGGAACTCGGTGACACGACCGTCCGCGTCCACCGGCACCACGCCGAAGGCCCGCGGATCGGACACCTCGGTCAGGTGCAGGGTGACCGCGGCGTCCGCCGCGGTGTGCCGACGGATCAGCGCCCGGATGTCCAGGCCGGACAGGATGTCACCGTTGAAGATCACGATCGGGTCGTCGGGGCCGCCGCGCAGGCGCCCGGCGACGTTGCGGATGGCGCCACCCGTGCCCAGCGGCTCCGTCTCGGTCACGTACTCCAGCTCGAGGCCGTGGGCGGACCCGTCCCCGAAGTACTCCTCGAAGACCTCCGCGCGGTAGGAGGTGGCAAGTACCACCCGGTCGATCCCGGCGTCACGCGCCCGAGCCAGCATGTGCGCGGTGACCGGCACCCCAGCGACCGGCAACATCGGCTTGGGGGCCGACATCGTCAGTGGTCGTAGACGGGTCCCCTGACCGCCGACAAGCATCACTGCGTCCATGGAGAGTCAGTGTCGCAGGGCATGGGGTAGCTCTTGGAGACGGATGGGCAGCGGGACCACTACCCGAACGTGCCGCCATGGGGCAGATACGATCTGTTTACCGTCTGGTCACGCCACGCGCCCGGGTGCCCGAGCACCGCCGAGGCTCATCCGCCGGGGGTGATCCCGCGGTCGGTGAGCAGCTCCGCGGATCGGGTGGCCCTGGCCCCGGCGCTGTCCTTGGCGAAGGCGAGGGCGAGCAGCAGCCGGGCGCCGAGCCCGACGCCGAGCAGCAGCCGCAGGGGCGCGCGCCCCGGCCCCGGGTACTGTCGGGACAGATAGCGGAACATGCTGCGATGGTGGGCCACCACCATCCGCCGGGACGACCGCTTCGTCGAGTGCCCGCCGAGATGCTCGACGACCGCGGTGGGCACATACACCGACTGCCAGGACGCCACCCCGATCCGCCGGCCCAGGTCGACGTCCTCCATGAACATGAAGTACGACTCGTCGAAGCCGCCGACCGCCTCGAACGCCTCCCGGCGCAGCAGCTGGCAGGAGCCGGACAGCCAGCCGGCGGTCATCTCCCGCGGGGCACCCCGCTCCCGCCGGTAGGAGGCGGTCCACGGATTCGTCGGCCAGCACCAGCCGAACAGCGCGTGGCCGATCCCCCGCCCCAACGACGGCAGGTCGCGGGCCGACGGGTAGAGAGCACCGTCGGGGTTGGTGATCCCGGGGCCGAAGGCGCCTCCACCGGGCCAACGCCGCGCCGCGGCGATCAGCTCGTCCAGCGCGCCCGGTCGGAACGCGATGTCGGCGTTGGAGATCACCAGCCAGGGTGCGCCAGCGCCGGCGGCGCCCCTGTTGATGGCGCTGCCGTAGCCGAGGTTGCGGCCCGGGCGCAGCAGCCGCACCTCGGGGCGCTCCCCCGCCGCGCCGGTGCCCGCGTCGAGCTTCGGAGAGTTGTCGACGATGACGGCCTCGTAGGCCCGGGTCGTCGCCTTCGCCAGGGAATCGAGAAAAGCTCCGATGATCTCCCCGGACCGGAAGGTCACGACGACGACCCGAATCTCCGGCTCCACACCCATGTCCTCGCCCGCCCGTCTCACCGGCCCGCCCGCCTCGCCGGCCCGCCTGTCATCCGTCCGATCGGCACGGCCCGCGCCGGCAGTGGTGACCGTCGAGCGGCATCCGTGCCGAGAAGACCGTAGCGCGCCCTTTGCGGCGGTCTTCGCCCCGGGGTCGGGCGCTCAGCGCTCGGCTACGGCCCGCGCGTAGCTCGCCAGGTGAGCCTCGGCGCTTGCCGCCCAGGTGAACTCCCGGGCCCGCGCGAGGCCCGCCTGACCAAGCTGGCGGCGGCGCTCGGCATCGTCGAGCAGGGCACCCATCTCGCGGGCGATCGAGTCCGGATCCGGCTGGGTGTAGGCGACGGCGTCCCCGCCGACCTCCGGCAGCGACAGTCGCGGGGTGGTCAGCACTGGCGCACCGCAGGCCATCGCCTCCAGCACCGGCAGCCCGAAGCCCTCGCCGTGCGACGGGTAGGCGACCAGCGACGACCCGCCCAGGTACCCCGGCAGGTCGGAGAAACGCAGGTAGCCGGGCCGGATCACCCGCAGGTGGCTGGGCACCGAGGCGACGGCGGCGTCGACGTCGTCGTCCCAGCCCGAACCGCCGGCCAGCACGAGGGCGGGCGGCTCGTCACGCCAGTGCACCGCCTCGGCCCAGCCACGGATCAGGTTCGGGACGTTCTTGCGCGGCTCCAGCATGCCGAGGAAGGCCACGTAGCGCGCGTCGCCGAGGCCGAGGCGGCGGCGCACGCGCAGCTTGTCCTCCTCCGTCGGCGGGTGGAACGTCGACGTGTCGACGCCGTGATAGGCAACGTCGGTGGTCGTCGACTCGCCGTCGAGCACGCGGATCAGCTCGTCACGGGTCGCCTTCGACGGAACGATGATCCGGGCGGCGCGGCGCACCGCGGTACGCATGGCCGAACGGAAGAACGTCCCCTTCACCGCCGTGTGCATGTCTGGCTCGGTAAAGAAGGTGACATCGTGAATAGTCACGCACACGGGCTGCTGCGCCCGAAGCGGCATCGTGTAGTGCGGTGAATGGATGACGTCGGCATTCACCTGCTCCGCAACCAGCGGCAGCCCGGTCTGCTCCCACGCCAGCCGCGCGGGCCGGTGGGCGATGGCCGCCGGCCCGGACAGAACGGTGGCATGAGGAGCCATCCGGCTGTAGCGCTCTTCGTCCGACCGTTGGCAGACCAGCGCCATGTCCGCACCAGCCGCGCCGAGCGCCGCGACCAGCCCGTCGACATAACGCCCAACGCCACCACGGTCGGCCGGGACCGAAGTCGCGTCGACGAGCACCCGGGGTCCCACGGCGCTCCTTCCCTGACGCGCCACCCTCGCAGGGGTGGCCGCTTGCTTCACGGTGACCGCTTGCTTCCCAACGGGGGCAACACTACGCCCGCCCGTCAGCGGCGACGGACACGGCAGGGGAGCCGCCGACTCGACGGTAGAGCGCCCACGTCGCCTCCGCCGCCGCATTCCAGGTAAATGCCTGCGCGCGCGTGCGTCCGGCATCCGACAGCCGCCCGCGCAGGACTGGATCGCCGACGATCCGGGCCACCGCGGCGGACAGCGCGGCGGCGTCGCCGACGCCTGCCACCAGCGCGGCGTCCCCCGCCACCTCGACCAGCGCCGGGGCATCGGAGATCACAACCGGCACTCCGTGCGCCATGGCCTCCACCACGGGCAGGCCGAACCCCTCCGACTGGCTCGGCGCCAGCAGCACCCCGGCCCGCGAGAGCACGACCGCGAGATCCTCGTCACTGATTCGCCCAAGAGTGCGGACTCTGGAGCCGTCCAGACCGTGCCGCGCCGCCTCGGTGCGCACGTCGAGCCCGCCCCAGCCGGCCGCGCCGACGTGCACCAGCGGCAGGCCCGGATCGTCGGGTCGGCGCAGCGCCGCGAGCGCGGTGTCCAGCCCCTTACGCGGCTCCAGGGTGGCGAGGGTGAGCAGATAGCCGCCCGGCGGCGGCAGGCCCAGCCGAGCCGCGCGGGCGTCGGCGTCAGGCGGCACACGGACAACCGCCTCGGCCACCCCCTCGCCGATGGCGTGCAGCCGCTCGGGGGGAATCGGCAGATGCCGGGCCACCTCGGCGGCGACGGCAAGAGTGGGGACGATCACCGCGTCGGCGTGCCGGGCGGCGCGCTCGCCCATCAGCCGGTGCCAGCGGGCACCGTGCGGGGTCAGCGTCTCGGGATGGGTCCAGGGCACCGCGTCGTGGATCGTCACGACCAGTTTTGGCCGGGGCCGGCGGCGGTCGAGCGCGTCACCGAGCGCCGGGGCGACGCTGTGTGCGGCCCACTCGGCCAACGGCGGTCGCACCGGACCACCCGCCGACCGGCCGCCGGACCGGTCGGACTCGGACCGATGATCGGCCGCAGACCTGCCGGATTCGGACCGAGTGGATATGCCAGACCGGCCGGAACCGCGCAGGGCGTCGACCAGCGAGCCGGTCGCCCAGCCGGCGGTTCCGCCCGCGGGCGGAAGCAGCAGGGTCGGCGCGTGGATGACGTCCACCCCGGTCGGCGCGGGACCGACGCCGCGCGACCAGGCCGTGGCCAGCGCCCGTCGGGGCAGCCCGAGGCGCAGCGGGCCGAGCACACCCGGCAGGCTCGCGGCGTCGATGCTGCGCCGCGCGGCACACCAGCCGACCACCCCGTCCCCCGGCACGGCACGGCGGGCGAGGGCGGTCGCGAGCTCGGCGGAATAGCGGCCGGTCCCACCCGGAACCGGCGCGAGCAGCTGCTCGACCAGGAAGCCCACACGCACGGGTGACAGTCTCCCCTGCCGCTCGACGGTCCCGGTTCGCGGGTTCGTCGACTCAGCGCTGGCGGCTACGCAGGGCAGCGGCGACCATGATTACGCAGAACAGCCCGCCGGCGAGATAGCCCCACCAACGTTCGCCGTCGACGGCGTTGGCCGCGGCACCCCCACCGAAGATGATCAGGCCGAAGAGCAGCACCGTGAGCAGGGCGGCGACCGCCCGCTGGGCGGTGCGGGAGCTCGGTGGCGGGGGTGGGC
>NZ_JAMPTM010000262.1 GCF_025403375.1 Frankia gtarii | reverse complement strand
CCGCACCCTCCCTCCCTGCCGCCGACCCCGGCGTCCCGCCTTCCACCGCCGACCCCGGCGTCCCGGCGTCCGTCGCCGGCCGCGCGCAGGCGAGCCGGCTGACCGTGCGCTGCCTCGGTGGGTTCGAGATGGCTCTGGACGGCAAGCCGGTCGACCTCGCCGGGGTGCAGCCGCGCAACCTCGAGTTGCTCGGAATCCTCGCGGTCCACGCCGGCCGGCCTGTGCACCGTGACCGGCTGACCGAGCTGATCTGGCCGGAGGCGGAGCCCACGCGGGCGAACCACAGTCTGCAGGTGGCGATCAGCGCCCTGCGTAGCCTGCTCGAGCCCGACGTTCCCCGCGACCGACGGGCGCTGCTGCGTCGGGCTGGCCAGGGCTACCTGCTGGCCCTCGCGCACGACGACGACCACGACATCCGCCGGCTCGAACGGCTGCTCGACGCGGCGAGCAGAGCCCGCGGCGCCGACGACCACCCGGCCGAGAGCGGATACCTGACATCGGCGATCGGCCTCTACCGTGGAGAGGTGCTGCCGGCGGGGGCCCCGGCCGACTGGCTGCTGACCGAACGAGAGCGCCTGCGCACCGTACTCGCCGCGGCCTGCGAACGGGCCAGCCGGCTGCTCACCGAGATCGGCCGGCACGCCGAGGCGGTCCGGCACGCCGAGCGCGGGCTCGAGATCGACCGCTACCGGGACGGGCTCTGGCAGACGCTGGTGCTGGCCCTGCGCCGCGGCGGGAGACCGGCCGCGGCCGCCCACGCCGAGGTCCGCTACCAGTGGATGCTCGCCGACCTGGGCATCGACAGCCAGGAATCCGGCGGTGGCCCGGACGCCGGCGACCCACGTGCCCTCCCTGGTGGAGGGGACCGACAGTCCTAACGCACCTCGACCCGGTGCGGTACGTGGGCTGGCTTCGCACCCTGCACGGCCGTCTCCACCGCACGCAGGTCCGCGCCGCGCGGCACCCGGACGATCAGCATCGGGACGCGGGCTCCCGGCGCGAGCCCACGCGGGCTCGGCGACCATCCCACCCCACCGCTGTCAACGACCTCGGCGTCCACCTCGGCCAGCGCCCGCACGGCCGCGGCGACCCCGTGCGGCGTGCCCCGCCACCGCAGCAGCTCCGGCGCCTGCCGCAACACCCGGCGGGTCCGCTCGGGAGGCCACCGGCCATCTATCGCGACCCCGAGCCAGCCGGCCAGCCAGCCCAGAAAGTCGCTCGGTGTGAGGTCCGGGTCAAGGTAGGCGTCGAAACTGTCCAGCGTGGCCAGGACCGGCGCGAGCACGTCGTCGAACGCAGCGAGCAGTCCGTCGATCGCGCCGGTGCCCAACAGCGCGCCCGGTACGCCCCCGGCCAGTGGGAACGGCGTCGCCAGCCCGTCAACGGCGCCCCTCATCCGGCGTTCACCGGCTGGTGTTCCTGCCTGCCACGACGTCCACCTGGTGCCCGAAACCGAAGGCCAGGCTGCTCGGCGCCACGTCCAGGCGCTCGACCCGGTCCAGCTGCTTCGGGTCCAGCGGGTTGGCCTTGTACAGCCGGGCCTCCTCCACGTAGGCGAGGCCGGGCACGGCCTGCAGCACACCAAGGGCGTCCCCGACGGTGACAGCGCGGCCGAACGGCCAGCCGGCGGCATCCGGGCCGCCGGTCACGGGGTGCAGGAACCGGTAGAGCGCCCCCAGCGCGTCGTCGCGCACCCGGTCCGGATCCGCCGTGGCGGTTGCGCGCACCCGGGCCCCGACGGTGAACCCCATGTAGAGCGGAGGTTCGACACTCACCCGCACACCGACGACCCGGCGAGCGTCGAGGTAGGCCCGCACCGCCTCGCCGGTCCGGTCGTCCACGATCAGCTGGGTGATGTCGAGACGCCCGTCGCCGTCGGTGACCCGCGGCACCAGCAGGACCCGCACGACACCGGCGTTCTCGCCCGACTCCTCGACGGTGCAGTGCACCCGGGCGATCTCCGGGGCGGCCTGCCGGGCGAGGATCTCGAAATCCTCGACGGTCACCGCGCGGTCCCGGTGGCGCAGCGCCAGGGGACCGCGGACCTTGGCCTCCCGCACCGACTCACCGTCCAGACCGCCGCCGGCCGGCGCCCGGTTGTAGACAGCCGCGACGTACGGGATGGAGGTACGCAGCGTGTTCAGCCCTCGGGCCACCACGTTGCCGACCTGGCCGCCGCCGGTCTGGTAGGGACGGACCCGCACGACGGACCCCTTCGGCGGCACGGCGCCGAAGGTACGCACCGATCCGTCCGCCAGCCGGACCAGCGGCCCGAAGCGGACCTCACCGGTGGTCGGGTCGACGGTGACGTGGCGGTCGTCCGGGCCGCTGGCCGCGAAGGACTCGACCACGTGCCACACCGTCCATCCGTTCTCGGTGCCATCGCCGGCCGCCCGCGCGGAGGCGGACCGGTGGTGCGCGGGCAGCGCGGCCGGCGCGGCCCCCTGTGCCGTCTCGGCCGCGCTCACCTCGATGACGATCGGCTCCGACGTCGTCGGCACCGGGACCTGCCCGAGCGCGAAGGCCTGCCCGGCCACCCCCTCGGCGACCCCGAGCACCTCGCCGGACACCTGCGCGCCGTGGACCGCGTCGACATCGCCGCCGATCGCCGCCCCGACGACCGAGACGATCCGCGGCGACTCCCGGTAGTCGCGTACACCGCGCCGCCGGACGACGCGGCAGCGCAGCCAGGCCGCCGACATCCCGCCGACGTCGCGGACGGCGTGGTCTCGTGGCAGGTGCAGCTCGATCACGCCGGAGGTGTTCAGACCGTTGGTGGTGTCCTGCTCCAGCGCGCAGCGCCGCCAGCGGCCGCCGTCCCAGGCCTCCCACACCAGCGGCGGCCGGTCCGGGTCGATGCCGTGGCCGCTCACCGTACAGGTGAGGCGCAGCAGGATGATCAGCGACGGCGCCGGGCGGTCGAGACCGACGTAGAGTGCGTCGCCCTCCTTCGGCCGCTCGTCGAAACAGGCGAACCCCGAGCCGAAGCCCAGCTGTTCGGTGTGGTCACGCAGCGTCTCGCCATCCACGCTGGACGCGACCCGCACCGAACGCGCCGGCACCACGTCGAGGTCGGCCATCGTGGTGAACTCGATGGCCGGTTCGGTCGAGGTGCGTCGGGTGGAGACCACGGTGCCCTTCGGGATACGCACCGTGGTGTCCTGCTGCGAGGAGAGTCGGAACGAGACCTCGGCGCGCGCGGCGACGGGCGGGAACAGCCGAACCCCGACGAGATCGAGGAACCGCACGTAGTTGCGGTCGGGTACCCGGTTGAGCCGGTAGAGCAGCAGATCCGTCATCCAGGCGAAGGTCTCGACGAGGGTCACCCCCGGATCGCTGACGTTGTGGTTCGTCCACGTCGGGCAGCGGTCGGCGAGGAAACGTTTCGCGTCGTCGACGAGCTGTTGGAAGGTCCGGTCGTCGAGGTTCGGTGCCGGCAGTGTCATGGGGCGGCCTCGTCGTCGGGGATCACGTAGAAGGGCACGACGAGGTTGCGCCGGTCGTAGTCGCCGCGCACCCGGTAGGCGATGTCGATCCACAGCGTCGACTCGACGGCATCCGGGATGACCTCGACGTCGATCACGTCGATCCGCGGCTCCCAGCGGCCGAGCGCGCGGACCACCTCATAGGAGATCAGTCCGGCGGTGGTCGAGTCGGCCGGGGCGAACACGTAGTCGGCGAGCGGGCACCCGAACTCCGGGCGCATCGGGCGTTCCCCCGGCGTCGTGCTGAGGATCAGATACATCGCCTGCTCCAGTTCGGCGACGCCGTCGGTCATCGCGAACGAGCCGGTGGCGTCGACGGCCACCGGCCACCGCCAGCCGACCCCGAGGAACCCGCCCGCCACGGCGGGAACGCCGGAGATCTCGACCTCGCCGGGCACGACCGCCCTGCTGCCGACCTGCCCGTCCGGTCGCGTTGTCATGGCCCCACCAGCACGCTCGTACCCGAACCGACGATCGTGGCCGGCACCTGGGCGCACTGGACGACCATGCAACCTGAGTAGGCGACGCCCCGCCCTTCCGCCAGCACCGTGACGCTGCCGGCCAGCACCTGGCCCTGCTGCGCGGTCGGGAGCGCAAACGGGTCGGAGACGTGCAGACCCACATGTGGCGGCGTGTTCGTTCCCGCCGACGAAGCCACGACGACCGGCTGCCCGCCGACGAGCACGCTGGCGGCGAGTCCGGTGACCAGTGGCGCGGCGAAGGGAAGCGGGGCGGGCGAGGGAACCGGCGTGCCGGTCGGCCCGGGCACCTGATGGATCGCGCACACCCCGGTGATCTGGTCGCCGGCAACGGCGGCAGGAGCGCCCACCGGGCCACCTCCGTTCATTCATGATCGTATCGATCGGGTCGTGGGTCGCCGGGTCAGTTGAGCTTGATCGGATTTCCCTGCACGGTGATGTCGGCACGGCTGCTGAACGTGATGCCGGCGTCCGCCGACAGCGTCGCGGTGCCCCTGGCGGAGATCGTCAGATCCTGGTCGGCCGTCATCGCGAGGCTTCCGCCGGCCCGGACCTCGACGTCCGCGTCGGTCTCGATGGTGAGCCCGCCGGCGTCGTGGTCGAGCCGGATCCGCACCTTGCCGCCCTGGGTGCGGATCTCCACATGCTCGTCCCCGTCAGCATCACTGATCATGATCTCGTGGCCCTTGCGGGTCCGCAGACCACGCCGGACCACGGTGCCGGCGGCGGTGTCGACGCCGCCGCCGAACGGTGGCCCGTCGACCCCGTTGTAGAGGCCGGCGAGAACGAACGGCCGGCGCGGATCGCCCTGCTCAAAAGCGACCAGCACCTCGTCGTTGACCTCCGGCAGCACCAGCAGGCCACGGTCGGCGCCGGCACCCGCGACCGCCACCCGCGCCCAGTAGGTCTCGTAGTCCGCGGACAGCCAGGGCAGTTTCACCCGGACCCGTCCCCTCGACTCCGGATCGTTGATGTTGGACACGATCGCCGGCACCACGCCGGGAATCGAGGGCCCGCCAGCCCGGGCCCCACCGCCCACGGCCACCAGCCCGAGCAGCGACCGGTCATGCCCACCGCTGACGGTGAACCGGGTGCGATAGCCGGAATGGTCGAAGATGTGCTCGGCGTGCGACACGGTGAGCTTGCCGTCGAAGCGGCCGCCGGTCCGGCCCACGCTGAACGCGACACCGGCGAGGATGCGCGGATCGCCGCGCGCGACGCCCTCCGCGGCCGCCGACGTGCTGGCGACCCGCTCCGCGACCGCGGCGACCATCGCGTCGCACTCGGCCTGCGTCGCCAGCGGCCGGGCCGGGGCGGTGAAGCGGGCGTCGGTGTTGCCGGCGCCGAGCGTGGCCGGGTCGTCCGCCAGCCGGACCGAGCTGGTCGCCGTCCGGGCGGTCGCCACCAGCTCGCGCTTGGCGCGATCGTCCCAGCCGCGTACCTCCACCTCGGCGACCTGCTGCGCCGCAGTCACCCGGGCGGTGAACACCTCCAGGTCGCCGCCGGGGGTCAGCTGCAGGTGGTCGGTGCTGTCGAAACCACCAGGACCCGGCGCCCCGTCGGCCGGAACCGGCCGGCCGAACTCGAGCCTGTTCGCGCGTACCCGCAGCACATGATCCATCTCCCGGGCCCGCCTGGACAGGAAGTCCCAGTACGTCTCGTTGATCTGGCCGACGTGATCGTGCACGACCGAGGTCGCGGCGACGGCACCGGTCGCGATCCCGAGGCGACGCGCGATCAACGTGACCAGGTCGGAATCCGTCACGTTGTGGTACGCCGCCGTGTGGACGCCGTTGAACAGCGCATACGAGCTGTCGTAGGCAACGATGACGGTGTGCGAGCCGCGCTCGTCGTAGGACAGACCCAGGCTGTAGACACGTCCCTCGAACAGAGTCGTCTCAGCGTTTCCGCCCTCCGGCGCGGCGGCCGGCGGGGCGGTGACCCTGAGCGTCTGGCGGAAGTCGAACCCGCCCGTGGCCAGCAGTTCCCGGCCCGGGTCGTCGAGCACCACCCGGCAGGCGTCCGGCGCGGCGAGGTCACTGTCGACGACGACCCGTCGGATCGCGGCGCTGATCGCCGGTGCCACCTTGGCGCCGTCCAGGTAGAGGACGGGCTGCGCGCCGTACGTCTCGGGCGGCATCGCGCTCACAACCTTCCGAGTTCGCCGTGTTCGGGCAGCAGCAGCCGGCGTCCCGCGGCGAGGCGCATCGGGTCGTCGACGCCGTTGAGCTCCGCGATCGCCCGCCAACGCCCAGGATCACCGTAGGTGTGGTGAGCGATCGCGGCGAGTGTGTCGCCCGCGACCACCCGGTGGCCGCGGTGCGCCCGCACCCCACCGGAGGACGGGTTCGTCCGCTTGGGCTCCTCCGGAGCGGCCTTCATCGCCAGCGCCACCTCGGCACGGGTGGGTGCCCCGTTCGGGGCGAACAGGGTGCAGGTCGCGTCCACGCTGCTGAGCAGGCCGACGAACTGCCCGGCGCCGCCGATCCTGAACTCGCCCCAGGTGAACATCAGCACCGGCGGGCTCGGCGACGAGCCCTCGCGGGAGGCCTGGGTCGGGTTCGTCCAGTCCAGCAGCTGCTGGATCTCCGTCATCACGCTCGGGCGCCGCCGGACGCGGGCATCAAGCAGGAGGCTGAACTGGAGGTCCACGGCGCGTGCGCCCAGAAACGCGGGGCGCGCCGACTGCTTGGCCGCCTGCGTCGGCTGTTCGCGGTACTCCGCCCGTTTCGCGATCTTGATCGTGGACGGGTTGAAATGAAAGACCACCGCTTTGCTGTGGTCGCGCTGTTCGCACAGGCCGGCTTTGACAAAGCTCTCGTTCGCCGTCATGGCAGGATCACTCCTTCGGCCAGGTCAGCTGGAAACCCTGGTGCGCGAACTCCAGCGTCTCCGTTGCGATCTTGGCATCGGCGGCGGAGAACCGCGGGCCGGAGTAGCGCACCGGGCAGACGTTGACCAGCGTCCATTCCGCGACCAACCGATGGTTGTCGTCGAACGCGGTGATCGTGGCGGTGGTCGGGTTGCCGTGGGCCTCTCGCTGGAAGGCGCTGAACCAGCTACTGAGCCTGCGACTGTCGGCGTCGATCGGCCGGGTCAGCTTGACGTTCTGGTAGTGCACACGGCCGAGAAGCTGATGCTGGAAACCGTTCTGCCCGCCCTCGTCATAGGTCTTCACCTCGTAGCTGGCTTCCAGGCCCTCGATCGCGATGAAGGCACCGATCTCGAAGGCGCCGATGGTGACGTCGAAACGCAGTCCGTTGGCGGGTCCGGGCCTGGAAGGGGGACTGTTCGTCGCGGCTGGTCCGCCAGCCGCGCGCCCGGTGACGGCGGGTCCGCCAGCAGGCCGCGTCACAGCGGGTCCGCCAACAGGCCACGACGTTCCCGGTCGGCGAGCAGCTCGGCGCGCAGCCTGCGGGCAAGATGCTCGTAGATCCGCTCGGCGAACCCGGAGAGCTCGGCGTCGGGGACCGGATCGGCACCGGCCGCCACGCCCCCTCGGCCCGTCGTCGCGGGCACCGTCGGAGGCACCAGCGCGGGCTCCGCCACGGCCGCCGGCGCCGACGCGCTGAACGAGGTGACCGCGGGAGGCGACGCGACAGCCGACCCCCCGTCGGCATCCCGCATCACCCCGGCAGGCGCCGGCCCGATGTCCGCCGCGGGCCATCGTGGCCCCGGCGGGCTCCCCGACACCCGTTCCACCGCCGGAGCCACCGGGCCGGCCGACACCGTTGACCGCCCCCTCGCCGACCCCGACACCGTGAGGCGCCGCGGCGCGGCGCCCGTCCACCGAGAAACACGGAGATCTCTCGACCCGAGCATGCCGGCCAGGTCGGCCCCAGCACCGACCCGCGCCTCGTCAGCAGAACCGCGGACAGCACCAGGACCTGCACCGAGACCTGCACCGAGACCTGCACCGAGCGCGACGCTGAGGCTGGCGCTGTAGCCGGCGCCGGGACCGTGCGCGGGCCGCTCAGCTGCGGTGGCCAGGGCCGGGACGGCGAGGCTCGCCACCGAGGGGTGGCGCCGGCTCGGCAGGCCTGGTCCCGCCGCACGGAGCACGACCGCGACCGGCTCTGGACCAGAAGCCGTGGACGGCCTGGAAGCAATGGCCGGATCGGCTCCAGGCCCAGCGGCCGACCTCAGCGTGCCAGCACCGGCCGCCCGGAACACCCGGCTGACCGTCGCCGTCCGCGCCGGGAGGTCCCGCCCGGCCGGCGGGGAGCTGTCCGCCGGAACGCTGGACGCCACCCGAACGCCGGACGACCTCTCGCCCGAGGCCGTGTCCACGACCGCCGTCCCGGAACCCACCAACGGCGTGCCACCCACCGACGGCGTGCCACCGGCCGACGGCGCAGGGCGGGCCGGCACCGCATCGCCAGTCGACGACGGTCCATGCCCCGGCAGACCCGGCGGGTCGGTCGCAGGCCACCCGGACCGGTCCGGAACGGACGATGCCGACCGCTCCGGTGCCTGGCCGACCGGCCGGCCCTCCGGCCGGTTCGCCGACGCCTCCGGATCCGTGGAGCTGGCGAGTGCGCGTGGCGCACCGAGCGCGAAACGTCCCACCGAGAGCCTCGCCGTTGCCGGCGCTGGTATTGGCGACGGTGGGTTCGGCCGCGAAACCGAGGTGGGAACCTGTGCTGTCGGGCCAGGCGAGAGCGCATCGGCTGGCAGCGGGAAGGGCGGCGGCGAACCGTCGGCGGACCGGACCGGTGAAGGACCCGCACCCGGCATAGCCGGGGTGTGGGTACCCGAGACGGCCGGGCGGCGCGCGACCGAGGTCGGAGGCGGCGAGGCGGGTGACTTCGGGAGTGTGACCGGCGAGCCGCCAGCCGGTCCACCGCCGATCGGGTGCGTGGCAGGCCGCACCACCGGATCCGGCCCCCCGGATGCGCGATCACCGAAGCCCCGACCACTGGTTTCGGACCCACCAGCGGGCCGGCGGGCAACGGGCCGGCCGAGCCCGAGCCGGCGATCGGCGGGCCCCGCTCCCGTGGCAACCCTGACAGTGCGCGGCAGGTCGGCACCCGGCATTTCTGTGACCTGGCCCTGCCGCTCGAGGCCCGCAGAGGTGTCGGCGCTGCCGAGACGGGCTTCCTCCCGCAGCGGTGCGGCAACAGGAGGCAGATCCGAGGGTTCAGGGTCCTCGGCGGCGGAACGCGCAGCCGTCGGTCGAGCCGTGCCCGCGCCGGGGTGGAGACCGGAGGCG
>NZ_JAMPTM010000261.1 GCF_025403375.1 Frankia gtarii | reverse complement strand
CACCCGGGCCGGCGCCGGGGGCGAGGGGGATGACGCGGGACAGCCGGGTGCCGGCGCCGCGGTCGGTCCTGCGGCCGACATTCGAGCCGGCGATGGCCACGCGAAGCTTCCTGGGCACGCCGCGCATCCGGGGGATCCGGGGCCGTTGGTCGCCGCGGTGATCGGACTCGGCGTGGACACCGCGGCACTCGGCGTCGCCGTGGCGGCCCGGGTCTACCGGGTGCCGGCCGTGCCCCGTGCGGCGGGTGCGGTGGTGGCACTCGTGGATCACCAGCCGTGGGTCCGGCGGGCGGTGGAACGCCGCCTCGGCCAGCATGGCGCCGATCTGACGATCGGCCTGCTCGGCGCAGGCGTGGGTGCCCTGACCCAGAGCCCGGACATCCTCGTCGTCGACGTGGCCCACCGGGCGGCGGTCGTCGGCGAGCTGCTCGCCGAACGGGCGGCGTTCATCCGCCGCCAGCCCGACCTCCTGCGCCGTACCGCCCGCGCGGACCAGGTTCCCGGCTCGCCGGCTGTCCCATCCGAACCGGTTGCCGCGCAGACATCGGGTGTCGCGGCGGGGCTGCGGGCTGCCGCGGCGCTGGCCGGTGGCGGGGATCCGTCGGTGCCAGGGCAGCCGTCCGGAGCCTCGCCTGGCCCGTCGCGACTACCCGGCGAGATCGGCGCACGCGCGCGGGAGCACCGGCCCCGCCCCGTTCCCGCCGGCCCGATCGAGCGCAGCGCCGAGCGGATGGCCGCCGTCGGGCTCGCCGTCGGCACCGCCAGCCTGCTCGCGACCGGCTCCCCGCGCGTTGGCGGTGAGCTGGTGCTGGCGACCGTGCCGCGGGCCGCCCGACTGGGCCGGGAGGTCTTCGCAGCCACGGCGGCCCGCCGGCTGTCCGCTCGGGACGTGGTGATCCTCGATGCCCGCTGCCTGCGCCGGTTCGATCGGATCGACGCCGTCGTCGTCTGCGCGCAGGTGCTGCTGGGGGAGCGGATGCGGGTGCTGGCCGCCGCCGACGCGGCCACCTGGTCGCGGGCGGATCGCCTGCTCGACGAGGTGGACCCTCGGCGGGTGTTCCAACCGGGCGACGTCGTCGCGCGGCAGGGGGCCGAACGGGTGGTGGCGGTGCACACCGAAGGGCCACGATCGGCGCTGCACCCATCCGGGCTACCCGTCGAGCTCCGCGTCGGCCGCCGTCGGGCGCACGCCGTCGTCGGTGCCGAACTCGACGGGCTCGCCGAGGCACTCCTGCGTGCCGCCCGGGCGTGCGGCACCGTCGTGCTCACCGCCCACGCCAGCACGGTCGAGCTCGCCACCCTCGTCGACACCGTGCTGCCCGCGGGCACGGCTGTGGACACCGAGGTCTGGCGGCTGCAGGCGGCCGGCCGGATGGTCGCCGTCGTGGCCGGGGGTGCGCGCCCGGAGGCGCCGGCGGTCGCCGCCGGGGACGCCGACGCGTTGTTCAGCGCGGATGTGGGCATCGGGGTGGACATCCGGGGGGCTCGCCCGCCCTGGTCGGCTGATCTGATCTGTGCGGACGGTCTGGTCGATGCCTGGCGGATCCTGCAGCTCCCCCCGGTCGCCGCGTCGGTCAGCAGCCGGTCGGTGACCCTCGCCCACTGCGCGTCGGCCCTGGCCGTCCTCACCACCATCGCCGGGCTGGGACGCGACGACACCGGTGCGGGCCAGGGCCGCTGGGCGGGGCTGATCCGGCCCGCGGCGCTCGTGCGCGCCACGCCGGTCAACGCTGCCGCGCTCGGCGCGATGGCGCTCGGCGCGCTCAGCGCGAGCCGCGCCGACCGGCACAGCCCTCCCGCGCCTGCGTGGCACACCGACTGGCATGCCCTGCCGGCGGACGCCGTGCGACGCCGGCTGGCCGCCGTCCCGCGGGACCCGGCGGAACTGGCCGGCGCCCGCACCGCCGAACCGGACTCCACGCGGGGGGACATCGACGCCCCGACCTCCGGACGCGGCGTCGGCCCGATGGCGTCCGCGGCCCGTGGGTTCGCCGTCGCGCTGCTTTCGGACCTGAGCGATCCGCTGATCCCGGTGCTGTTCGTCGGGGCCGCCGCGAGCGCGGTGCTCGGGTCGACGGTCGACGCGGTCCTCGTCGCAGGCGTGTCGGTCGCCAACGCCGTGGTCAGCGGGGCACAGCGGGCCAGGGCCGAGGCGGTGATGCGTCGGCTGATGGCCCGGCACATCCCGCTGGCCCGGGTGGTGACGACGACGGACACCCGGCTTGTCGACGCTGTCGACCTGCGCATGGGCGACCTCGTCGAGGTGCGTGCCGCCGACGTGGTGCCCGCGGACGCCCGACTGGTCCACGCCGAGTCTTTGGAGGTCGACGAGTCCTCCCTCACCGGGGAGTCGGTGCCCGTCGTCAAGGACACCGCCCCGACGCCGGGCGTCGCGCTCGCCGAACGGCACAACATGCTCTACGAGGGGACGACCGTGCTCGCCGGGTCCGGTCGGGCGGTGGTGGTCGCCGTCGGCACGGCGACCGAGGCCGGTCGGGCGGGGCAGGCGGCGGTCGGCCACGGGCTGCCGCAGGGGGTGCAGGCCCGGCTCGCCGATCTGACCCGGCTCGCGATCCCGCTCACCGCGGTCAGCGGGATCGCCGTGGCCGGACTGTCCTGGCTGCGTGGCACGTCGTTGCGGACAGCGGTCAACGCCGGGGTGGCCGTCGCGGTGGCCGCGGTACCCGAAGGGCTTCCCCTGGTCGCCACGGTCGCGCAGATGGCATCGGCGCGCCGGCTGGCCGGGCTCGGTGTGCTCGTCCGCTCCTCCCGCACCGTCGAGGCCCTCGGTCGCGTCGACACCGTGTGCTTCGACAAGACCGGCACCCTCACCGAGGGTCGGCTGGTGCTGCGTGACGTCGTCGTCCGCTCCGCTGCCGCGCGCGGGCGGGCGGCCGGTGCCGCGGGTGAGCCTGCCGCCCGGTGGCGGCGGGTCCCCGCGTCGGATCCGGCCGCGGCGGCGGTGCACCGGATCGCGGCGGCGGCCAGTCCGGCTCCGGGTGGGCCGGCGCCGCATGCCACCGATCGGGCGGTGCTCGATGCCGCCCACGGGCTCCCCCCGTTGGGGCGACGCCTGGCGGAGATGCCGTTCGAAACCGCGCGTGGATATGCGGCCACGCTGCTGCGTGACCCGGGCGGGACGGAGGTGCTCGCCGTCAAAGGCGCCCCTGAGGTGCTGCTCGACCGATGCCGGCTGGGATCCGGCCGGCGGCGGGAGGCCGTGCTGGTCGCCGAGGATCTGGCCAGGCGGGGGCTACGAGTCCTCGCCGTCGCCCGTGCGGACCAGACCTCACCCGACCAGACCTCACCCGACCGGGGGCGGCGCGTGGGCGCGCACACCCGATCGAACCCGGGAAGCCCAATCGGGGCAGATCGGCTCCGCACGTTGGAGCTTGTCGGTTTCCTCGGCCTGGCCGACACGCCCCGGCCATCGGCCGCCCCGGCTGTGCGACGGCTGGCCGAGGCCGGGATCCGGGTGCTCGTCGTGACCGGAGACCACCCGGTGACCGCGGGCGCGATCGCCGCCGAGCTCGGCGTCCCGGGGGCTGACCACGTCGTCACCGGCGCGGAGCTCGCGGTGCTCGGTGACGAGGAGTACGCGCGCCGGGTCGAGGAGGCGACGGTGTTCGCGCGCATCTCCCCCGAGCAGAAGGTGCGCCTCGTCCTCGCGTTGCGCCGGCGCGGTCACGTGGTGGCCATGACCGGGGACGGCACGAACGACGCCGCCGCCATCCGCGCCGCCGACGTCGGTGTCGCCGTGCGCGGCCATGGGTCGGCGGCGGCCACCGGCGCCGCCGACCTCCTGCTCACCGACGCCGACGTCACCCGCCTGGTCGACGCCCTCGAGGAGGGCACGAGCATGTGGCAGGCGGTGACCGATGCGGTGTCGGTGCTGGTCGGCGGCAACGCCGGGGAGGTCGCGTTCACCGTGCTCGCAACGGCGCTCGGGGGGACTGCGCCGTTGAACCCGCGCCAGCTGCTGCTCGTCAATCTGCTGACCGACATGGCCCCGGCGATGGCCCTCGCCGTACGGGGGCATGCACCGCCGGGCGGGTCTCCCGCCGTCCGCGACGACGACGCCCCCGCCCGGTCGAGCGGGCAGACCGGGCGGGCGCACAGCGGGACCGGCCCGGTCGGGCCCCGGGAGGCCCGACATGGCGGGGGTGCGGCGACCGACTGGCTCACCGGCCCGCTGCGACGCATCCTGCTGATCCGCGGCGGGGCGACCGCGGGCGCGGCGAGCGCCGCGTGGCTGCTCTGCCGGCTCACCGGCACCCGGCGGCGTGCCTCGACTGTCGCGTTGCTCGCGCTCGTCGGGGCCCAGCTGGGCCAGACCCTGGCCCTCGCGGGCCGGGATCCGCTGGTCATCACGACGGCGATCGCCAGCGTGGTCGTGCTTGCCGTGCTGGTGCAGACGCCAGTGCTCAGCGCGCTGTTCGGGTCCCGGCCGGTCGGGCCGGTCGGTTGGAGCATCGCGCTGGGCGCCGCCGGCGCGGCCACCTTCGCGGCCTGGCGGGCGGCAGGCCATCACAGTCCCGCCGTGCCGCCCGGCGCACGGCCGGGTTAGGCCCGCTGGCCGGCTGACGCGCCGAGCCAGCGGCGCACCAGGGTGGTCAGGACGAGGATGACCGCCGTCCCGACCACCTCGATGATCAATCCTGCGAGCAGATGGTTCAGCATCGGATCTCCCGTATCTGGCGTGGATGCCCTGCACGTCCCGATCTGGCGTCGCCGCAGCGGCTCGGTCACCTGTGCCGACACCGGAGCAGAGCAGGCGTCGACGGCCCTCGCATTCCGGTGACACCTTCCGATCCGAAGGTGAACGGAAGGCGAGCTTGTCCGTTCATGGATATGACGCGACGATGAAGCCGTCCGTGGCGAACGCCTGTGGACGGCGAGGGTGACCGGTTCAGCCGGTCGCGCGCGGGATGTTCGGATCCCGTGG
Organism: Frankia gtarii; assembly: GCF_025403375.1. Classification (GTDB taxonomy): domain Bacteria; phylum Actinomycetota; class Actinomycetes; order Frankiales; family Frankiaceae; genus Frankia; species Frankia gtarii. Next base: position 4,288 of record NZ_JAMPTM010000261.1, on the reverse strand, counting down.
CGCCGCGTCGCGCCGCGAGCAGTGCGCCGGCGGCGGCCAGCCCGGCCGGGATCGGGATGGCGACGGTCGCCGCGCCCGCGAACCGGCGAACCGGCGAACCGGGTCGCCGCCGGCCGGCCGCGCGCCGTAGACCAGCCCGCTGAGCGGGCTCATCACGGCGATGCCCGAAGAAGGTCATGATCACCGCCGGTATGCCGGTATGCCGGTATGCCGGGAAGCCGGGAAGCCGGGCCACTGGTACGGAACGGGGCGCGGGCATCGCGAGAGTGCCGGCCATCGCACCGGTGGCAGCCGCGGTACCGGTACCGGCCTCGGGACGGCGGCGTCGCCGGGGAAAAGGATCATGGATGCGTCCACGGGCCACACCAGCCACAACGGCGGGAAACCGGACGACGGGTCGCATCGCACCCTACCAGCCACGATGCCGGCAATCCGGGCGCTGTCGCCGCGGTCGCGGGCCCGGCGACGGCCGCCCTCCCCGCCATCCGGGTGTGCTCCGCGCTCCGCTAGCGTGAGGCGCGTGGAGGGGTGCACACCGATGACGCGACCAGATCGGACCCGACGGGCAGGTGACCCGCCGACCGGCAGGGGGACCGCCGCGCGCTCGGGTTCCGCCGGCCGGCGCCGATGAACTTCTTCGAGGGCACGGTCCTCGGACTGGTGCAGGGGTTGACCGAGTTCCTTCCCGTCTCCTCCAGCGCGCACCTGCGGATCACCGCCGCGCTGGCCGGCTGGGACGATCCCGGCGCCGCGTTCACCGCGGTCACCCAGATCGGTACCGAGACGGCGGTGCTGATCTACTTCCGCAAGGACATCGCGCGGATCGTGCGGGCCTGGGCGCTGTCGTGGACCCGCCGGGAGATGCGCAGGGATACCGACGCCCGCGTCGGCTGGCTGGTCATCCTCGGCACGATCCCCATCGGCCTGCTCGGCGTCACGTTCCAGGACGCCATCGAGGGGCCGTTTCGCGACCTGCGTCTGATCGCGACGACGCTGATCGTGCTTGGTCTGATCCTCGGCGGCGCGGACTGGTATGCCTCGAAGGGCCGCCCGCGCGGGCGGCACTCGCTGCCGCGGCCGCGTAAGACCCTGCCCGACCTGTCGGTGCGCGACGGTGTGCTCTACGGGCTGGCGCAGTCGGCCGCGCTGATCCCGGGGGTGTCCCGGTCCGGGGCGACGATCAGCGGCGGGCTGCTGCTCGGCTACACCCGCGAGGCGGCCGCGCGCTACTCGTTCCTGCTCGCGATGCCCGCGGTGCTCGCCTCCGGCGTGTTCGAGCTGAAGTCGATCGGTGGCGACGGCGACGGCGACGGTGGCGAGGTGTCGTGGGGGCCGACGATTCTCGCCACGGTCGTGGCGTTCGCCACCGGCTACGCGGCCATCGCCTGGTTCCTGCGCTACATCTCGACCCGCAGTTTCGCGCCGTTCGTGCTGTACCGGGTCGCTCTGGGGCTGCTGTTGCTGGCGTTGCTCGCCGGGGGCGCGATCAGCGCGGACGCGGGCGCACCGGCCGACTGACGACCCGCGGGCGAACTCGTCGCAGACGCGTCAACTACGGTGGGCCTGCGGCCCATGCGGCGTACGGAACGCGCGCCGGCCGTCCGCCGGATCCCGGGCCCGACAGGCGATACCCGACGCTGCCGAGCCCCTGGTGACGGCTGCGACGGAGCGTGGAGGACGCAATGGATCGGCCAGGGGTCGCGGGAACGCGGCCGTCCGGTTTCCCCGTCTCGGCGGCAGGGCCCGCCGCCGGGCTGACGGCTGCCGAGGTCGCCGAGCGGATCGCAGACGGCCGCGTGAACGACGTGCCGCTGCGCTCCAGCCGGAACCTCGGCGAGATCGTCCGCGCCAACGTCTTCACCCGGATCAATGCGATCATCGGCGTCCTGCTGGTGTTCATGGTGATCGTCGGCCCGTTTCAGGACGCCCTGTTCGGCGGTGTGATCGTCGCGAACACCCTGGTAGGGCTGTTCCAGGAGCTGCGTGCCAAGCGCACCCTGGACCGGCTGGCGGTGGTCGGGGAGTCCCGGCCGCTGGTGCGCCGCGACGGGGTCGCGGCGCAGCTCGCCGCGTCCGAGATCGTCCTTGACGACGTCATCGAGCTCGGGCCGGGCGACCGGATCGGCGTCGACGGGGTCGTCGCCGAGGCCGAGCACCTGGAGGTCGACGAGTCGCTGCTGACCGGCGAGGCCGACCCGGTGCACAAGCAGCCCGGCGACCAGGTCATGTCCGGCAGCTTTGTGGTCGCGGGCGTGGGGGCCTTCCGGGCGACCCGGGTGGGCCGTGAGGCCTACGCCGCGCAGCTCGCCGAGGAGGCCAGCCGGTTCACCCTGGTGCACTCCGAGCTGCGCGCCGGCATCAGCACGATCCTCCGGGTCGTGACCTGGATGATCATCCCGACCGGTATCGCATTGATCATCAGCCAGCTTTACGTCAACGACGACGACCTGTCCGAGGCGATCCGCCGGATGGTCGCCGGCCTGGTGCCGATGGTGCCCGAGGGACTCGTGCTGCTCACCTCGGTGGCCTTCGCGGTCGGGGTGGTGCGTCTGGGGCGCCGTCAGTGCCTCGTCCAGGAGCTGCCGGCGATCGAGGGACTGGCCCGCGTCGACGTCGTCTGCCTCGACAAGACCGGCACCCTCACCGAGGCGGCGATGGACGTCGCCGAGCTGCGCATCGTCGACGCGGACGCCGCAACCGCGACCGATTCCGCGACCGATTCCGCGACCGACGTGGCCCGGCAGGTGCTCGGCGTGCTCGGCACCGCCGACGCCCGGCCGAACCCCAGCATGCAGGCGATCATCGACGCCTACCCGGCGCCGGCGGGCTGGGCGGTGCGGGCGGACGCCCCGTTCTCCTCGGCCCGCAGGTGGAGCGGCGCGACGGTGGCCGACCCGGCCGGCAGCGTCGCCACCTGGCTGCTTGGCGCGCCCGACGTGCTGCTGCCCGCCGGCCACCCGGTGCTCACCGAGGTCGACGGCTTCGGCGCGCGCGGCCTGCGGGTGCTGCTGCTCGGCCGGTTCACCGCCTCGCTCGACGGCGCGCTGGCCGAACCGGCGAGCGTCCCGGCCGCCGTGGTGCCGGTCGCGCTCGTCGTGATCGCCCAGCGGCTGCGGGCCGACGCGTCGGACACCCTGCGCTACTTCGCCGAGCAGAACATCGCGGCGAAGGTGATCTCCGGGGACAACGCGCTGTCCGTCGGCGCGGTCGCCCGCTCCCTGGGCCTGCCCGGCGCCGACTCGCCGGTGGACGCGAGAACGCTGCCGACCGATCCCGACGGTCTCGCCGACGCCCTGCAGACCCATTCGATCTTCGGGCGGGTGTCCCCGCAGCAGAAGCGGGCGATGGTCGCCGCCCTGCAGGCGCGCGGCCACACGGTCGCGATGACCGGCGACGGCGTCAACGACGTCCTCGCCCTCAAGGACGCCGACATCGGTGTCGCGATGGGTTCGGGCAGCCAGGCGGCCCGCGGCGTCGCCCAGATCGTCCTGCTCGACAACAGCTTCGCGACGCTGCCGTCCGTCGTCGGCGAGGGGCGCCGCGTCATCGGCAACATCGAACGCGTCGCGAACCTGTTCCTGACGAAAACCGTCTACTCGGTGCTGCTCGCGATCCTGGTCGTCGTCACCCGGGTGCCCTACCCCTTCCTGCCGCGGCACCTGACGTTGCTCAGCTCGCTGACGATCGGCATCCCGGCGTTCTTCCTCGCGCTCGCCCCGAACACCGAGCGGGCCCGGCCGGACTTCGTCGGCCGGGTGCTGCGCTTCGCGCTGCCCGCCGGGATCGTCGCCGCGACGGCGACGATGGCGTCCTACCTGGTGGCGCGGTCGATCTATGACGATCTGGACGCCGAGACGTCGATGGCGACCCTGACGCTGTTCCTGATCGCGCTGTGGGCGCTGGCGATCGTCGCCCGCCCCTACACGTGGTGGCGCGTCGCCCTGGTGCTGACCATGGCGGTCGCGTTCGTGCTGGTCCTGGTGATCCCGTTCGGCCAGGAGTTCTTCCAGCTGTCGCTGGTGGGGACGACCGGCCCGTGGACCGGGGTGGGCATCGCGGCGGGCGCGGGGATGCTGCTCGAACTCGTCTGGCTGCTGACGCGGCGCCACCTGGCCGTCGCGGCCTCCCGGGACGAGCTGGCCGCGGCGCGGCGTCCCTCGGTGTCGCAGAGCAACGTGCGGACCTTGCCGGCACCGTCGCCGTCCGCCGCCGAGCTCGTCGTGCTGGGCGCGGGGCCGGCTGCCGACGGCGAACGCGTGGCCGGGGGGGAGGCCACCGCGGGTGGAGG
>NZ_JAMPTM010000260.1 GCF_025403375.1 Frankia gtarii | reverse complement strand
GTGCGGTACTGCCGGGCGGGCGGGCCGTTGCAGGTGGGTCGTCGTCGCCGGCCGGACGGGGCCGCCCGCCGGGCCGGCGACGACGTGTCGACCCCCGTTTCGGCACGGAGGTGCCCGGAGTGATCTTTACGCTGAACATGCGGCTTTAGCTGGGTGTCGGGTTTACCGTGGCTAGCATGGCGTCGCGGCATCAGGACCCGTTCGAGGGGCTTCGCCTGGATGAGCGATTCGTCCGCGGAGCCCGCTTCCTCGAACCGTCCGCGGCCGAACGCGGCCGGCAGCACGATCGGAGCGTATCCAGCCGCTGCCAGGTGGTTCCCGCTCCCCGAGGGCTTCCCGGGTTCTTCCACCGGCTCGTGTCGCCGCCGAAGCCGCCGGGGCGCTCCTGGCAGATCGCTCAGATGGTCACCTTCATCGCCATCATCGTCGGGATGATCACCATCACGGTGGTGGCGTTGCGACAGACGGCGACCCGGGGCGGGCCGGGCACCGCCACCCGTCTGAGTTCAACGACCGCGTCGCAGGGCGGCTCGGCAAGCGGCGCCGGTGCGGTGCGCGCGGTCACCGGTTCTCCGGCCGGCCCACCTGCCGGTTTTGCGGTCAGCCCGGCGCTGCTGGCCGCCCTTCATCGCGGCGACTGCCTGAACTGGACGCCCTACCAGCCCAGCGCACCCGTGCCGATCGCGCCGGTGGTCCCGGTCCGGGTCGGCTGTGACCGGCCGCACATCGACGAGGTCACCCGGCTGGTCAATCTCGCTTCGATGTTCGGCCGCTGGCCCGGCGCGTCGGCGGTGGCCCAGGCGGCGGACGCACGCTGCGCCGGGGCGCTGCGCGACTTCGCCGGGGCCATCGACGCCACCCCGCACCTCATCGTCGGCACGATCTATCCCTCCGAGCCGAGCTGGCAGGAGGGCGCCAGGTTGGTCGCCTGTACCGTGCGCACCGACGACCTGCACGTCCGCACCGGTCGGTTCCGGGTCGTCGGCTTGATCGGTACCTGAGGCGCGCCGGCCCACCTGAGGCGCGCCGGGCCACTACCGTCTGATCGTTGTGGCATCGGGTATCGTTGATCCGCGATGCGTGCGCTGCTCCTCCTTAGCCGCCGCGGCGGGGCCTGATCCAGCTGGCTTCCCCGTCGCGGTGTTCTCGTGCGCCAGCGTCGGGATCCCCGCAGTCACGGTGGCCCGGCGGTCACGCCCAGCTCGGGCGGCCGTCCGTCCGATGCCGCGGAGGGATCTGCCGGCCCCCAAGTCCCCTGTGCGAGCGTGAGATCCGGTCGCCGTGGGGCTCTTTCGAGGAAGCAGGAGCACGATGACCACGCAGCAGCCGTCCGGCATGCCGATCGAGAAGTACCAGGCTTTCACCCCCGTCCCGCTGCCGGACCGGACCTGGCCCGAGAAGTCGATCACCCGCGCCCCGCAGTGGTGCAGCGTCGACCTGCGCGACGGCAACCAGGCACTGATCGACCCGATGACCCCCGCACGCAAGATGCAGATGTTCGAGCTGCTGGTCGCGATGGGCTACAAGGAGATCGAGGTCGGGTTCCCCGCCGCGAGCCAGACCGACTTCGACTTCATCCGCCAGCTCATCGAGACCGACCGCATCCCGGATGACGTCACCGTCCAGGTGCTGACCCAGGCGCGCGAGGAGCTGATCGAGCGGACGGCAGCGTCGCTGGTGGGTGCCGACCGGGCACTGATCCACCTGTACAACTCGACGTCGACGCTGCAGCGCCGCGTCGTGTTCGGCCTGGACCGGGCCGGCGTCACCGAGATCGCCGTGCAGGGCGCGCGCTGGTGCGTCCAGTACGCCGAGAAGCTGCTCGAGGGCACCGACGTGCGCTGGCAGTACAGCCCGGAGTCGTTCACCGGCACCGAGCTGGACTACGCCGTCGAGGTGTGCGAGGCGGTCATGGACGTGTGGTCGCCGACGCCGCAGCGGCCGGTCGTGCTGAACCTGCCGGCGACGGTCGAGATGTCGACGCCGAACGTCTACGCGGACCAGATCGAATGGGTCGGGCGGAACCTGAGCCGGCGCGACGCCGTGATCCTGTCGCTGCATCCGCACAACGACCGGGGCTGCGCGGTCGCCGCGGCGGAGCTCGGCGTGCTGGCCGGCGCGGACCGGATCGAGGGCTGCCTGTTCGGCAACGGCGAGCGCACCGGCAACGTCTGCCTGGTCACCCTCGGTCTGAACCTGTTCTCGCAGGGCGTCGACCCGATGATCGACTTTTCGGACATCGACGGGATCCGTCGTGCGGTCGAGTACTGCAACCAGCTGCCCGTGCACCCCCGCCACCCCTACGGCGGCGACCTGGTCTACACCGCCTTCTCCGGCTCGCACCAGGACGCGATCAAGAAGGGCCTGGAGGCGATGGAGCGGACCGGCCAGATCCGGTGGGAGGTGCCCTACCTGCCGATCGACCCCAAGGACGTGGGCCGCACCTACGAGGCCGTCATCCGGGTGAACAGCCAGTCCGGTAAGGGCGGCGTCGCCTACCTGCTGAAGTCGGAGCACTCGCTGGAACTGCCGCGACGGCTGCAGATCGAGTTCTCCAGGGTCGTGCAGCGCCACACCGACACCGAGGGCGGCGAGGTCACCGCCGCGCAGCTGTGGCAGATCTTTCGCAGCGAGTACTTCCTCGACGGCGCCGAGACGGCGGGCCCGCTGGAGCTGCTGGGATCGCGGACGAACGCCGCCTCGGGGGAACGCGACGAGGTCTCCGTCTCGGTGCGGTTCGACGGTGCGGACTCGGTGATCACCGGGGTCGGCAACGGCCCCATCGACGCCTTCGTGGCCGCCCTGGCGACCCGTGCCCTGACCGTGCGCATCCTCGACTACAACGAGCACGCCCTGGGCTCGGGCGCCGACGCCCAGGCGGCGGCCTACCTCGAGGTCTCCGTCGACGACCGGATCTACTGGGGCGTCGGCATCGATCCCAACATCGTCACGGCGTCGCTGCGTGCCGTGGTGAGCGCGGTCAACCGTGCCTCTCGTGACCGGGCGGCGGCGCCCGCGCTGGCCGTTGCGGCGCCGAGGGACGCCGGTCAGGCCGCCGCACCGGTGGCCTGAGACCCCCAGGCGCGGACGTGCCCGCGGCCTGCGGCGGCTCCGCGCCGCCGCAGGCCGATCCACCCCGCGGCGAACCTCGCGATGATCAGTCGCGGAGATCTGCCGGTTCCACGTCCCGAACGCTGCGGCGGATCTGGCTTTGCAGCGTCTCCGGGACATCGGTCAAGCCATGATCCACGCGGGCGTGGGTGTCCATGGCGCGGAGTAGCTCCTCCTCGCTGGACGCGATGATGCGCGTCTCGCACCCGTGAATGATCGCGCCACAGTCGAGTTTCCTCATGGCGGCCCGTTGAACGGTGATCTCCGAGAGCGGGGAACGACCTCCGGCGGTCGGGCTCGGGGACATCAGCGCCTGTGCGGTCCAATATCGGTTTCGTCTCATGTGGACATTTCCGCGAGACGCGGCATCAGGCGCTCCATCCGTACCAGGCCGAGGGTTCGACCCATCTCGGCCCCGATTATCACGGGTCGAACCGGCTGGCCCTGGCGCGGGTCAGGCGTGCGGCCGCGCCACCTCCGTCGCGGCTTCTCGCAGCGGTGTCGGGGTGAGCCGAAACGCTGTCACCCGCCGGTTCCGGCTACAGTCGGGCACATGAGGCTTGCGGTGATCGGCGGCGACGGGATCGGCCCCGAGGTGGTGGCGGAGGGGCTGCGGGTACTGCGGGCCGTGCACCCCAAGGTCGACACCACCGAGTACGACCTGGGCGCCCGGCGTTGGCACCAGACCGGAGAAACGCTGCCCGACTCGGTGCTCGAGGAGCTGCGCGGGCACGACGCGATCCTGCTCGGCGCGGTCGGTGACCCGGGGGTGCCGAGCGGTGTGCTCGAACGCGGCCTGCTGCTGCGGCTGCGCTTCGAGCTCGATCACCACGTCAACCTGCGGCCGGTGCGCCTTTACCCCGGGGTCGCCTCGCCGCTGGCCGGCGAGCCGACGATCGACATGATCGTGGTGCGTGAGGGTACCGAGGGGCCGTACGCGGGCGCCGGTGGCGTGCTGCGGCGGGGGACGCCGTACGAGGTGGCCACCGAGGAGAGCCTCAACACCCGCTATGGCGTCGAGCGGGTCGTGCGGGACGCCTTCCGTCGGGCCGCTCGCCGAGAGCGCCGCCATCTCACCCTCGTGCACAAGAACAACGTGCTGACGAAGGCCGGCGACCTGTGGTCGCGTACGGTTGCCGAGGTGGCGCCCGAGTTTTCCGACGTGCGGGTCGATTACCAGCACGTGGACGCGGCCTCGATGTTCTTCGTGACCGATCCGGGACGGTTCGACGTCGTGGTCACCGACAACATGTTCGGCGACATCATCACCGACATTGGTGCCGCGATCACCGGTGGCATCGGGCTGGCCGCCAGCGGCAACCTCGACCCGTCCGGCGCCCACCCGAGCATGTTCGAGCCGGTCCACGGCAGCGCGCCCGACATCGCCGGCAAGCAGCTCGCCGACCCGACGGCGACGGTCGCCTCCGTCGCGATGCTGCTCGACCATCTCGGGCACGCCGAGGAGGCGGCCAGGGTCGAGGCCGCGGTTGCCGCGTCACTCGCGGACCGGGCGGGCGCGGGCGCCGCGGCGCTGTCGACCCGAGAGCGCGGCGAGGACCTCGCCACTCGCGCAGCCGGCTAGATCCCCGTTCGGCCGGCGCGCCCGCCCTGCGCGCCCGCCCTGCGCCGTTGTGTCGTAGCTGGCGGTTCGCCCGCCGGGTGCGCCTGGCCGCCGACGCCGGTCGTCTGCCGTTCTCGTGGTATCTCCCGCCATGCGGCGAGGCGGTTATCCTCGCAGGGGAGCCGTAGCTCCGGCGGACGGCAGCCGACGGGGCCCACCATGGCGATGATCGGCCAGTTCGTCCTCCCTGTTCGCTTCGTCGATCCTGGCCTGGAGTGCGCTGTGCCCATCACCCCCACCTCGAAGATCTGGATGAGTGGCAACCTCGTCGATTGGGACGACGCCCGCATCCATGTGCTCAACCCGACCCTGCACTACGGCTGGGGCGTGTTCGAGGGCATCCGCTGTTACGAGACGGCCGACGGCCCCGCCGTCTTCCGGCTGACAGATCACATCGCTCGCCTGTACCGCAGCGCGAAGATCTACGTGATGGAGCCCTCCTTCACCCAGGAGCAGGTGGTCGCTGCCACCAAGGAGACCATCGCGGTCAACGACATCTCCTCCTGCTACATCCGGCCCCTGGTCTACCTCGGGTACGGGGAGATGGGGCTCAACCCGCTGCCCTCGCCGGTCGAGGTGATGATCGCGGTCTGGCCGTGGGGCGCTTACCTCGGCGAGGAGGCCGAGGCGAACGGCGTGCGGGCGGTGATCTCCTCCTGGAAGCGAAACGACCCCAACATCACCCCGCCGGCGGCGAAGGCATCCGGGCAGTATCTGAACTCGTCGCTGGCGAAGGTCGCGGCGGTCAAGGCGGGTTACGACGAGGCCATCCTGACCAGCCCGAACGGTCACATCGCGGACGGAACCGGCGAGAACGTCTTCATCGTCTCCGGCCGCCGGGTCATCACTCCGCTGCTGAGCGACGGGCCGCTGGGCGGCATCACCCGTGCCTCGATCATGCAGATCGCCTCCGACCAGGGCTACGAGGTGATCGAGCAGCACGTTGTGCGCACCGACCTCTACCTGGCCGACGAGGCATTCTTCACCGGGACGGCGGCCGAGATCGTGCCCATCGTCGCGGTCGACGACCGACAGGTCGGGACCGGCAAGCCGGGTCCGGTGACCCGCGAGCTGTTGGAGATCTTCCACCGGGCCACGCGGGGCGAGCTGGACCGCTACCGCTCCTGGAACGAGCTCGTCCGGGACTAGGCGGTCCTACCGCGTGGTCAAGGTCACAACACGGCCACGTCGCATTCCGTTTCGCCCTGGTCAACGCGCCCCGTAGGGCCTACCGTCGCGAGTAGCGAGCTTCACGAATGCACAAGCGCTGCGAGGGCGTCGTGGAGCTCGCGGACCGGCATCGCCACCGTGTCAGAGGGTACTGCCGGGGTTTCGGTCGGTATCGCGGGGTTCGGAGGGCGCCATGCGCGTTGCGGAGGGGATGAGTTCCCTTGTTCTCATGATCGGCCCGGGACACACGCTCCGGCAGGCGGCGCGGCTGATGGCCGCTCGCAAGGTGGGTGCGGCGGTCGTCCACGACGCGGACAGTCAGGGCTATGGAATTTTGACCGAACGGGACATTCTCTGTTCGATCGCCGCGGAACAGGACCCGGATATCGAGATCGCGGGCGACCACCTCACCCGCGATGTCGTCTTCGCGGATCCGGGCTGGTCACTCGACGATGCCGCCGCCGCAATGTTGCGTGGAGGTTTTCGTCATCTCATCGTCACATCGGGTGGTGGAGTGGCTGGAATTCTCTCCATGCGCGACGTCGTGCGGTGCTGGAGTAACCAACGTGTAACGGTATAATGCCGGCGTGACGTACGCCAAGGATATTCCCGATGCGCCGTCCGCTTCAGATCCGAATTCTCCGGTGGCTGCGGAACATCAGCCGGCGCAACGGCGCTACGGTCACCGCATGCACGACAATGAGGCGGTCGCCCTGCTTCGAGCAACCACGCTGCTGAAAGAGCTGGACGAGGAGGATCTGCTGCGGCTCGCCTCTCGGGCGGTCGCGCGGAGATTCCGTCGCGGGCAGGTTGTCTTCACCGAGGGTGAACCGGGAGACACTCTCCTCGTGGTGGCCACGGGGCGGCTCAAGGTGCTCACCAAGGCCGACGACGGTCGCGATCATGTGCTGAACATCGCCGGCCCGCGGGAGACGTTGGGCGAGCTCAACATTGTCGAAGCGGGGACGAGGTCCGCCAGCGTCGAGGCCCTGGAACCCACCACGGCGTTGGTCCTCGACCGGACCGCTGTGTGGGAACTCGTCCGGGAGCGCCCGGCCGTTGCCGAGCAGCTCATCCGGGCGCTCGTCGCCCACGTCCGCAGGCTCACCGGAGCAAACGCCGACCTCGTCTTCCTCGACCTGCCGCGCCGTGTGGCGAAGCTGCTGCTGCTGCGGATGCGGGAAGCCGGCCGGCCGGTCATCGAGCTCGGCCTCACCCAGACCGAGATCGCCTCGTTGCTCGGCGGTTCCCGGCAGTCCGTCAACCAGGCTCTGCGCGAGTTCGAGCGGCGTACCTGGATTCTTGCGGAGGGGCAGACGATCACGATTCTCCAGGTCGACCGCCTGCGTCGCTTCGCCGGCGACTAGAGAGCCTGCCCCGGCTGGTGTCGAGGTCGCGGGTGGTCTCCAGGGAATCGGGTGGAGTGTGTTGCGTGCCACACTTTTTACATGTCGAGTCTGTTGCATCGTAGGCTTGTCACCCGGCGGCGAACCCGTCTCCGTCGCGCGCTCCGGTCGCTGACCCATGGGACCGGGCGCGTGGCGGCCCCCATGGTCCCCGAACCCTGCCGGACGTCGGTGCCGGAGCACGGTCCGAGCGCGGCTCGGTGGGAGGCGGGACGGCCGTGTCGGACGCGGTGCCACGGCCCCCGATCCACCGGAGAGGCGCCCCCGTGCGGCCATACGATCCCGATTCCCTGCACATCTACGACACCACCCTGCGCGACGGTACGCAGCAGGAAGGGCTGTCGCTCTCGGTCGGTGACAAGCTCTCGGTGGCCCGCCACCTCGATGATCTCGGTGTCGGCTTCATCGAGGGTGGCTGGCCGGGATCCAACCCGAAAGACGCGGAGTTCTTCGCCCGGGCCCGCACCGAGCTGACGCTGACGACCGCGGTGCTGACCGCTTTCGGGGCGACTCGGCGCGCCGGCCGCGTGGCGGCGGACGATCCCCAGGTGGCGGCCCTGCGGGAAGCCGGCACAGCGGTGGTCTGCCTGGTCGCGAAATCGGATCTGCGGCACGTCGAGCGCGCGTTGCGCACGAGCCCCAACGAGAACCTGGCGATGATCCGGGACACCGTCGCCCACCTGTGCGCCGAGGGCAAGCGGGTCTTCCTCGACGCCGAGCACTTCTTCGACGGCTACCGGGTCCATCCTGAGTACGCCCTCGAAGTGGTCAACGTCGCGGCCGAGGCCGGCGCCGAGGTCGTCGTGTTGTGCGACACGAACGGCGGCATGCTCCCCACCCGCGTCGGCGCCGTGGTTGCCGAGGTACTTGCCGGGACCGGTGCGCGGCTGGGCATCCACTGCCACGACGACGCCGACTGCGCAGTGGCGAACACGCTGGTCGCCGTCGAGGCAGGGGTCACCCACGTGCAGGGCACGGCGAACGGCTACGGCGAGCGGTGCGGCAACGCGAACCTGCTCAGCGTCATCGCCGGTCTGGAGACCAAGCTCGGCCGCGCCGCACTGCCACCGGGGCGGCTGCGGGAACTCGTTCGGGTCTCCCATGCCATCGACGAAGTCACCAACTCGGTTCCGGACCCGCACCGGCCCTACGTCGGCGCGAGTGCGTTCGCGCACAAGGCCGGGCTGCACGCCAGCGCTGTCAAGATCGACCCCGACATGTATCAGCACATCGACCCGGCAGCAGTCGGCAGCGACATGCGCATGCTGGTCTCCGAACTGGCCGGTCGCGCGACCATCGAGCTCAAGGGGCGTGAGCTCGGGCTCGATCTGTCCAACGAGCGTGAGGCCCTCGGCCGGGTCGTGGACCTGGTCAAGGAGCGCGAGGCCACCGGGTTTGCCTACGAGGCGGCCGAGGCATCGTTCGAACTGCTGCTGCGCGACGAGGTGACGGGTCGCCAACGCTTCTACTCCCTGGAATCCTGGCGGGTGATCGTCGAACAGCGCTCCGACGGCCAGGTGGTCAGCGAGGCGACTGTCAAACTCACCTCGCACGGGGTCCGCCATGTCGCCACCGCCGAGGGCAACGGGCCCGTGAACGCCCTCGACACCGCCTTGCGCGACGCCCTGGAGAAGGCCTACCCCGGCCTGGCCGACCTGGAGCTCGTCGACTACAAGGTCCGCATCCTCGACGGCAAGCAGGGCACCGGGGCGGTCACCCGGGTCCTGGTCGGCACGAGCGACGGGCGTTCACGCTGGGACACCATCGGCGTCGACGAGAACATCATCGCGGCCTCCTGGTCCGCCCTCGAGGACGCGGTGAACTTCGGGCTGCGGCGGCAGGGCGAGCGCGCTGATCCGAACGCCACCTGAGCGACCGTCGACACCCCTTGGTGGGGGGGGCGGCCGGGGGCCGGCGCGGCCCCCGGC
>NZ_JAMPTM010000025.1 GCF_025403375.1 Frankia gtarii | reverse complement strand
GGCAGGCAAGTTCGTGGGTGGTCTCGGGGGGGCTCGGCCCCCCCGGCAAAATAAAAGAGACGCCTCGTTTCTCCCCCCAAGGGAGAAAACAAGACGCCCAAAGTCTCGTGGAGCTGAGGGGATTCGAACCCCTGACCCTCACACTGCCAGTGTGATGCGCTACCAGACTGCGCCACAGCCCCAACTGCTGTTCATTTATATCAGACCGAGTGAACCTCGGTGTGTGGCCCCCCTGGCACCGTTACCACCGCGCCTGGTGGGCTACTTCGGCAAGTGTACAGGCTCCGTGTCGGACTCTGTCGGGGCCCCCTGGCTTGGCAGGAGGGACTCGGACAGACCCGATCCGGCGACGCCGACCCTACCAGTCAGTAGCGGGCCCGCGTTGTGCTCGGCGAGCCGGTATCCGCCCTCGACGACGCGCAGGACCGACCACCGGCAGTTCGCCAGCGGCCCGAAGTGCCACCACAGCTCCGGCGGCAGGCCGAGGATGCGGCCGATCAGCGAACGGGCGGTGCCGCCGTGCAGCACGAACACGACGAGCCCGGCCGGCTCGGACGGCAGCCCTTCGGCGCGAACCTCGTCGAAGACCGCCCCGGCACGCCGGGCGACCTCAAGGTAGGTCTCCCCGCCGCCGCGGCGCACGTCCTCGCCGCGACGCCAGGCGCGGTCCTCCGCGGGGAAGCGGACGGCCGCCTCGGCGCCGGTCAGCCCGGACCACGACCCGAGATCGATCTCGCGCAGCCGCGCGTCGGTCCGCACCGGCAGGTCGAGGCCGGCAGCGGTGTCCCGGCAGCGTTGCAGATCGGACGAGACGACCAGTTCCGGACGCATCGCCCGGATGATCGGGGCCACCGCGGCGACCTGGGCCCGCCCCGTGGCATCGAGGGGCGGGTCCGCGTGGCCCTGGAAGCGACCCACATCGTTCCAGGTGGTCCGGCCGTGCCGCCAGAGCAGCAGTCTCACAAGGCGTTCGCCGAACCGCCGCCGAGCGGGCCGGCCGAGGCGGGCGCCCCGGGGGCCGAGGTTGCGGCGCCGGCCGCGGCCCCGACGGTCGCGTCGGTGAACGGGATCGTCGGGCAGTCCTTCCACAGCCGTTCCAGGGAGTAGAAGACGCGTTCCTCGTCCCGCTGGACGTGCACGACGATGTCGACGAAGTCGAGCAGGACCCAGTGGCCTTCCCGCTCTCCCTCGCGCCGGACGGGCTTGGCCCCGAGTGGGCGCAACTTCTCCTCGACCTCGTCGACGATGCCCTTGACCTGCCGCTCGTTGCCCGCGGAGGCGAGCACGAAACAGTCGGTGATGGCCAGCCGCTCGCTCACGTCGAGGATGAGCAGGTCGTGGCCGAGCTTGTCGGCCGCTGCCTGCGCTGCGGCGAGGGCGAGTTCGACGGCTCGCGGGGAAGCGGTCACGCTGAGGGTCTCCAGGGTGGTGATGTCCGCGGGACGGCCGCCACCGGTCGGCCCGCGCACCGCCCGGGGTCGGGCGGCTGCGTCCAGCGTGACACATCCCCGCCCGGGCAGTGCACCCATCAGGTCGGCGACGGCCCGAAAACCGTGATAACAGCGCACCGAGCACGGTTCGGGATGGTCCGGCACCAGCCTACCGAACGAGATGCGCCGAGCTGGCCGCACGAGCGGGCCGGGCGATCCGGCGCCGGTCGGTCCCGCGCCGGCACCGCGCCGGCACCGGGTCAGGCCGACGGCTGGTAGAGGTGCCGCTTGGCGATGTAGCGCACGACGCCGTCCGGCGTGAGATACCAGATCGGGGCGCCGCGCCCGACCCGCTGCCGGATGTCGGAGGACGAGATCGCCAGCGCCGGCACCTCCAGCAGGCTCACCGAGTCCGCCGGCAGCGCGGCGTCCAGGGCAAGCTGATAGCCGGGGCGGCTGACCCCGACGAAGTGCGCCAGCCCGAAGAGCTCACGATGGTCACGCCAGGTGAAGATCTGGGCGAGCGCGTCGGCACCGGTGATGAAGAACAGCTCGTCGTCCGGCCGGGCTCCGCGCAGGTCGCGCAGGGTGTCGATGGTGTAGGTCGCCCCGCCCCGGTCGATCTCGACCCGACTGACGGTGAACTGCGGATTCTCCGCGGTGGCGAGGAAGGTCATCAGGTAGCGGTCCTCCGGGTCCGAGACCACGCGGTGGACCTTCTGCCAGGGCTGCCCGCTCGGCACGAACACGACCTCGTCGAGGTCGAACAGGGCGGCCACCTCGCTGGCCGCCACGAGGTGTCCGTTATGGACGGGATCGAAGGTCCCACCCATCACACCGAGTCGCACGACGGGACAGTAACGCCGCAGGGCCGGCACGCGCGCAGCCTGAGGCCGGACGGGAGATGTCCCACAAACCCGCCCACCAGCGACCCGCGACCAGCCGGCCATCTCAGGACGAATCAACTCCGCGGGGGACGACCCGACTAGGCTGACAGCAGGCCGCCGGGCCACCCCCGTTCCACCGCGAGGAGGCGCCGCCCATGCCGACCAGCCCGCGCGCGGGGCAGCCCGCCGCCCCCGAGGATCTCATCGACGTGGACGCTCTGCTCGCGGCGTACCACGACGTCCATCCCGATCCCGCGGACCCCGCCCAGCGGGTGTCGTTCGGGACGTCCGGGCACCGTGGATCGGCGCTGCGCGGCTCTTTCAACGCCGACCACATTCTCGCCACCACCCAGGCGATCTGCGACTACCGGGCGGCGGCGGGCGTCGACGGGCCGCTGTTCCTGGGGATCGACACCCATGCCCTGTCCGCCCCGGCGCTGGCCACCGCCCTGGAAGTGCTCGTCGCGAACGGCGTGCCGGTGCGCATCGCCCCGGACGGCGAGGCAACGCCGACCCCGGTGATCTCGCACGCCATCCTGGGGCACAACCGCCGCCTCGGCATCACCGCGACGGGCACCACCGCGGTGGCCGCTGCCACCGGGCGTGGGCTCGCCGACGGGATCGTGGTGACGCCATCGCACAACCCGCCGGCCGACGGTGGCTTCAAGTACAACCCGACCCACGGCGGACCGGCTGACACCGCCGCCACCAAGGTCATCCAGGATCGGGCGAACGCCCTGCTCGAGGCCGGTCTCGCCGGCGTCACCAGGGTGCCGTATGCGCGGGCCCGAGCGGCGGCGCTGGTGCACGACTACGTCGGCGCGTACGTCGCCGATCTGGGCGACGTCGTCGACCTCGACGCGATCCGGGGGGCCGGCGTCCGCATCGGCGTCGATCCGCTCGGCGGCGCGAGCCTGGTCTACTGGCAGGCGCTCACGGAGCGATACAAACTCGACCTCGAGGTCGTCAACACCGCCGTCGACCCGACGTTTGCGTTCATGACGACGGACTGGGACGGCAAGATCCGGATGGATCCGTCGTCGCCCTACGCGATGGCCTCCCTGCTGCGCCTCGCCGGCTCCTTCGACGTGGCGCTCGCCAACGACGCCGACGCCGACCGGCATGGCATCGTCACCCCGGGCGCCGGGCTGCTGAACCCGAACCACTACCTGTCCGCGGCGATCGCCTACCTGTTCGGCCACCGTGCCGACTGGCCCGCGGGCACGGCGATCGGCAAGACCCTGGTGAGCTCCAGCATGATCGACCGGGTCGGGGCGGGCATCGGCCGCGGCGTCGTCGAGGTGCCGGTCGGCTTCAAGTGGTTCGTCGACGGGCTCACCGACGGCACCCTCGGCTTCGGCGGGGAGGAGAGCGCGGGCGCGTCGTTCCTGCGCCGCGGCGGCGGGGTGTGGACGACGGACAAGGACGGCCTCATCGCCTGCCTGCTCGCCGCGGAGATGACGGCGGTCACCGGCCGGGATCCCGGGGCTCTGTACGGGGAGCTGACCGAGCTGCACGGCGCGCCGGCGTACCGGCGGGTCGACGCCCCCGCCACGCCGGCGCAGAAGAAGATCCTGGCGGCCCTCACACCGGCGAGCCTGAGCGCGGACACGCTGGCCGGCGCCCCGGTGACCGCCACGCTGTCGCATGCGCCCGGCAACGGCGCCGCGATCGGCGGGGTGAAGGTCGTCACCGACGACGCCTGGTTCGCGGCCCGCCCGTCCGGCACCGAGGACGTCTACAAGATCTACGCGGAGAGCTTCCGCGGCCCGCAGCACCTCGACGAGGTGATCGCGCAGGCCCAGGCGATCGTGGACGCCGCCCTCGCCCGCGGCTGACCGACCGCTCCCGGGCCAGTGCGAGAGCGGGTCAGGCGGGCAGCAGGCGCTCGATGAAGTCCTGGAGCTGGTCGATGTTGCGGCATTCCACCATTTCGTCGACCAGCTCGGCGTAGACGTCGGTCGCCGAGTCGCCGGAACCCCAGTAGGTGCGCGGCTCCGGGTTGAGCCAGTAGGAGTGCCGGGCTTGTGCGCACAGCCGCCGGAACACCGTCGCGGATGTCGACCGGTAGTTGTTCCGTGCGTCGCCGAGGATGAGCAGCGACGTCTTCGGCCCCACCGCCTCCGGGTACTTTTCGGCGAAGACCTCGATGGCGTGGCCGTAGTCGCTGTGCCCGTCGAAGAAGACCAGGTCGGCCTCGGCGGAGATGCGCGCCATCATGTCGCCGAGGTCGAGGCCGCGCAGATAGCGGGTCACCTCGTCGGTGGTGTCGATGAAGGCGAACGCGCGGACCTTGGAGAACTGCTCGCGCAGCGCATGCGTCAGCATCAGGGTGAAGTGCGCGAACGATGCCACCGAGCCGGAGACGTCGCACAGCACGACGAGCTCGGGTTTGTGCGGCTTGTGCGGGCGGTGCTTGGTGTCCACCGGCACGCCACCGGTGGCCAGGGACGCGCGAACCGTGCGCCGAAAGTCCAGCCGGCCGGTGCGGCCGAGGCGGCGACGGGCGGTCAGCCGGGTCGCGAGGCGGCGGGCGAGCGGGTGGACCTGGCGGCGCAGTTCGACGAGGTCGCGCTGGGAGGCGCGCAGGAACTCGACCTGGTCGCTGAGCGGCTTGACCGCGCTGCGCTCGACCGCCTCGATGCCGCGTTCCTCGGCCATCCGGCGCCGCACCTCCGCGCCGACCAGCTCCTCGAAATCGCGGATCCGATCAGTGATCGTCTGCCGGGCGGCCCGCTCGGCGAGGCCGCCGCGCTCGGAGTCGCCCAGCAACGCCGAGAGCAGGTCGGCGATGAGCGTCTCCGCGGACATCGCGCGCAGCACCCGGTACAGGAACCAGGAGCGGCCGGCGCTGCCCTGCGACGAGCCGAACGCGTTGACCGCCTGCCGGGCGAGCTGGCGCAGCGCCTCGTCGTCGCCGTCGCGCAACGCGTCGAGCAGCTCGTCGCGCAGCGCCTGCCGCAGCGCCGCCAGCTCCTCCGGCGTCAGATCGCCGGGTTCCAGCTCGCCGTCACCGGTGGCCGTCGGGTCGCCGACGAGATCGTCCAGCGAGACGCCGTTGCCGATGCGCGGCGGGAAGTACAGATCGAACAGCGTGTCGAAGGCGGGCCGGTACACCGGCCGCTTGCACAGGGTCGCGGCGAACGAAGCCCGCACGGCGTCGCGGTCGGCCCAGCCCAGGGCCCCGACGGCGCGGGCTGCGTCCACCGTCTCGGCGCTGCTGACCGGGACGCCGGCCCGGCGCAGGGCGGCGGTGAACTCGACGGTGCGGTCCAGCAGGTTCATGCCGGCGCCCCCCTGTGAATGTGCGGCCGCGGGTGGGCCGCCGCGGTAATCGGGTCGCGGGTGGATCGGGTCGCGGTGATCGGGTCGGGTCAGTTCGCGGTGAGCTTGAGGTGGCTGATGGCGCGGGCCTGGTCGCTGGCATGCTTGAGCACCACGCCGAGGGTGGAGGCGACGGCCGCCTCGTCGAAGGTGTCGAACCCGAGGGCGAGCACCGTGTGCGCCCAGTCGATCGTCTCGGCGATGGACGGCGCCTTCTTCAGCTCCATCGCACGCAGCGCACGCACGATCCGGACCAGTGACTCGGCGTGCCTCTCCGGCAGGTCCGGCACCCGGGAGAGCACGATCTCCTTCTCCCGCTCCGCCGAGGGATAGTCCAGGTTGAGGTACAGGCAGCGCCGCTTGAGTGCCTCGGAGAGCTCCCGGGTCGCGTTCGAGGTGAGGATGACGAACGGCCGCTGGGTCGCGCTGATCGTCCCGAGCTCGGGAATCGTCACCTGGAAGTCCGACAGCACCTCCAGCAGAAGGCCCTCCACCTCGACGTCGGTCTTGTCGGTCTCGTCGATGAGCAGGACCGTCGGCTCCTCGCGACGGATCGCCGTCAGCAACGGCCGGGACAGCAGGAACTCTTCGCTGAAGATGTCGTCGTGGGCCTGCTGCCAGCCCTGCTCGCCGGCGTCGCCGGAACCTGCCTGGATGCGCAGCAACTGCTTCTTGTAGTTCCATTCGTACAGCGCGCGGGCCTCGTCGAGACCCTCGTAGCACTGCAGGCGGATCAGCTCGGCGCCGACGGCGGTGGCCAGGGCCTTGGCAAGCTCGGTCTTCCCGACGCCGGCCGGGCCCTCCACGAGCAGCGGCTTACGCAGCCGGTCGGCGAGGAAGACTGTGGTGGCGATCGCCTCGTCCGCGAGGTACCCGGTCCCGCGGAGGCGTTCCCGCACGTCCGCGACGTCGGCGAAAGCGTGTTCCTGAAGCGACATGGCCACCTTCCGTCCCCGTGTCAAGCATCGCCACCGTCCATAGTGCCAGGATGAAGCCGCAGACGGGCGGTTACGACCCGTCTGCGGCTCTGGTCCGGGCCTGGGTGGGCGAGGCCGTGGTACGCACCGGGATCCGGCGACGCCGGCCACCGCTCGGTGCCGGTCAGCTCACGAGATGGCCGTCGCCGACGCCGACCCACGTGGTCGAGGTCAGTTCGGGCAGGCCCATCGGCCCCCGGGCGTGCAGCTTCTGGGTGGAGATGCCGATCTCGGCACCCATCCCGAACCGCTCGCCGTCGGTGAACCGGGTCGAGGCGTTCACCATCACCGCCGCCGAGTCGCACGTCGTGATGAAGCGTCGGGATGCGCGCAGCGAGCGGGTGACGATCGCCTCGGTGTGCCCACTGCCCCAGCGGCGGATGTGCGCCACCGCGTCGTCGAGCGAGTCGACGACGCGAACGGCCATGTCCAGCGACAGGTACTCGGCCGCCCAGTCGTCGTCGGTGGCGGGCACGGCACGCTGGTCCACCGCGCACACGGCCTCGTCACCGTGCACGGCGACGCCCGCGTCGTGCAGCGCGGCCAGGACCCGCGGCAGGAACCGCTGCGCCACGGCGCGGTGCACCAGCAGCGTCTCCGCCGAGTTGCAGACCGAGACCCGGTGGGTCTTGGCGTTGACGGTGATCGCGAGCGCCTGTTCAAGATCCGCGTCGACGTCGACGTAGACGTGGCAGTTGCCGACCCCGGTCTCGATGACCGGCACGGTCGACTCCTCCACCACCGCCCGGATGAGCCCGGCCCCGCCGCGGGGGATGAGCACGTCGACGAGGCCCCGCAGCCGCATCAGATGCTTCACGGAGTCGTGATCAAGACCGGGGACGAGCTGGACCGCGTCGGCCGGCAGACCGCCCGCCGCGGCGACGTCGCGCAGGACCTCCACCAGGGCGGTGTTGGACCGGATCGCCGACGCGCTGCCGCGCAGCAGCACCGCGTTGCCGCTTTTGAGGCACAGCCCCGCGGCGTCCACGGTGACGTTCGGCCGCGCCTCGTAGATGATCCCCACGACGCCGAGCGGGACGCGGACCTGACGCAGTTCCATGCCGTTGGGCAGCAGCCGCCCGCGCACGACCTCGCCGACCGGGTCGTCCAGCACGGCGACCTGCCGCAGCCCGTCGGCCATGCCCGACAGGCGGGCCGGGGTGAGGGTGAGCCGGTCGACCATCGCGTCGGCAGTTCCCGCCGCCTGCGCGGCCGCGACGTCCTCGGCGTTGGCCGCGAGGATCTCCGCGGACCGGGCGAGGAGCGCCTCGGCCATCGCGAGCAGCACGCGGTCCTTCTCGCCGCGGCTGACCGGGGCCAGCAGGGCTGCCGCCGCCTTCGCGCGCACTGCTACGTCTCGGACAGCCTCCGCAGAGGTGATCATTTCGGGATCCTCCGTAAGTGTGGGCGCCGCGGCGCAACCCACCCTGCTGAGGCTACCGGCGCCGGGCGGCACCCGCGTCCGGTCCGGGCGGGTGGGGGGCGGGCCGAGGGACGAATCAGGCGTTCTGGCTGCGCAACGGCACCTTTCACGACCATGCGGGACCCCCGTGCCGATCGGGCTCGGGCGCCTGCCTACCGTGCTCGCATGCTCGCCCTGCACACCTCCGACTGGCATCTCGGCCGTGGCCTGCACGGCCATGACCTGTTGCCGGCCCAGGCCGCGTTCGTCGACCACCTCGTCGAGGTCGTCCGGGCGGAGTCCGTCGACGTGGTCCTCGTCAGCGGCGACGTGCACGACCGCGCCATCCCGCCGGTGCGCGCGCTGGAACTGTTCGACGAGGCGCTGTCGCGACTGCGGGACGCCGGCACCCGGGTCGTGGCCATCAGCGGCAACCACGACGCCGCCCGCCGCCTCGGCGACAAGTCCGGCCTGCTCGACCCGCGGATCCGGATCAGGACCGACCCGGCGGCGGTGGGCGTCCCCGTCGTCGTCGAGGACGCCGACGGCCCCGTGCGGATCTACGCGATCCCCTATCTGGAGCCGGCGACCGCGAACGCCCTGCTGCCCGACCCGGACCCGGCCGACCCGGACCCCACCGGCGGCCGAGACCCGGCCGGCGCGACGTCGTTCTCGCAGGCGGCGACGATGCGCCGGGCGATGCGCGCCGTGCGGGTCGACCTCGACGGCCACCCGGGCGCCCGCAGCGTCGTCCTCGCACATGCCTGGGTCACCGGCGGTGCGGGCAGCGACAGCGAACGCGGCATCTCCGTCGGTGGGGTCGGCAACGTGCCGTCGAGCCTGTTCGACGGCATCACGTACACCGCGCTCGGTCATCTGCACCGCCCGCAGGTGATCACACCCGCCGTGCGTTACAGCGGCTCGCCGATGGCCTTCTCCTTCTCGGAGGCCGCCGACCGCAAGACCTCCCTGCTGGTGGACATCGGCCGCGACGGGATCCGGGCGGTCCGCGCCGTGGCGGTGCCCGCCGAACGGCGGATGGCGGTGCTGCGCGGCACCCTGAACGAGCTGCTGACCGCCGCGAGATTCGCCGCTCACGAGGGGGACTTCGTCTCGGCGGTGCTGACCGATCCGATCCGGCCGGACGACGCGATGGCGACGCTGCAGCGGCGGTTCCCCCACGCCCTGCGTCTCGCCCACGAACCACCCGCCGGCGCGGGCGACGACCGCAGCTTCGGCGAACGGACCCACGGCCGGACCGACCTGGAGATCGCCACGGCGTTCGTGGCCCACGTGCGCGGCGAGCCGACACCGCGGGAACGAACGCTGCTCACCGCGGCGCTCGACGCGGCCCGGATCGCCGAGGAGGCGGCCTGATGCGGCCCCACCGGCTACACCTGGAAGCATTCGGGGCCTTCCCCGGCCGCGTTGACGTCGACTTCGACCGGGTCGGCAGCGGGGGTCTGCTCCTGCTCTGCGGCGAGACCGGCGCCGGCAAGACGACGCTGCTCGACGCGATCGGGTTCGCCCTGTTCGGCAAGGTGCCCGGGATGCGCGGCAAGATCACCGGCGATCCGGACCTGCGTTCTCACCATGCCGCCGCGTCGGCCCGGCCGGAGGTGAGCCTGGAGTTCTCGGTCTCGGCCGAACGCTTCCGGATCACCCGCAGCCCGGCGTGGGACCGATCGAAGCGGGCCGGCGGAACCACCCGGGCCCACCCCACCGCCCGGCTGGACCGCCATACCGCCCAGGGGTGGGACACCATCGCCAGCCGGCCGCAGGACGTCGGGCATGAGATCGGCCTGATGCTGGGAATGACGCACGACCAGTTCTTCCAGGTCATCCTGCTGCCGCAGGGCCGGTTCGCCGACTTCCTCCAGGCCGGGCACGACGACCGGGAGAAGCTGCTCAAGACGCTGTTCGGCGTCGGCCGCTTCGAGTTCACCGAGCAGTGGCTGCGCGACCGGGCCAAAAGCGGCCGCGATGAGCTGGCGGTCGCCACGGCCGAGCTCGGTCGGGTGGCCGCACGTATCGCCCAGGTCGCCGGGGCGGCTGAGCCCGCTGATCCGACCGACGATCCCGCCTGGGCTACCGACCTCGCCCGTCAGGCGCAGGCGGCGGCGGCGGTCACCGAGACGGTCCAGCGGACTGCCGACCAGGCCCGCACCGCCGCCGACGCCGCACTCGCCGACGCCCGCGACCTCGTTCGCCGCATCGAGCGGCGCCGGACGCTCACAGCGCGCCGCGACGAGTTGGCCGAACGCCGCGCCACCGTCGACCTGCTCGCCGCGGACGCCGACGCGGCCCGGCGGGCCGCCGTCGTCGCCCCCGCGCTGACCGAGCTGCGCCGACGCACCGTGGCCGCCGAGCAGACCCGCGCAGCGGCGGATGCCGCCCGGCAGCGCCTGGCCGCGCACCCCGCCGGCCTGCTCCCCACGGACCCGCGCTCCCCCGGCCAGCTCACCGCCCACCACGGCGACCCCCCGAGCGGGCCCCCCGACGTCGACGAGCTCCTCGGACTCGTCCGGCTTGCCCACGTCGAGGTCGGCCGGCTCGAAGGACTGGCGCGGACCCGGGCGGAGGCCGAGGACGACGGCCGGGCCGCTCGGCAGGCCGAGCGCGACGCCGAGGAGCATCGGCGCGACGCCGAGGAGCTCGCCCACCGGCTCGACGACGAGCTGCCGGCGATCCGGGCGGCGGCCGAATCCCGGGTGGCCGCCGCGCGCCGGGCCGGTGCCACCCTCCCGGCCCTGGCCGAACGGGCCCGGTGGACCCGGGAACTCGTCGGCGCGGTCGCCGATCAGCATCGCGCCCGCCGGGACGCCGACGTCGCCCGCGACCGCGCCGCCGTCGTCCGGTCCCAGGCCAAGGACCTGCGCCGGCAGCGCTTCGACGCGATCACCGCGGAGCTCGCCGCCGCACTCGCCGACGACACCCCGTGTCCGGTGTGCGGCGCGTTCGAGCACCCCGATCCGGCGGAGGTCCGCGCCGATCACGTGAGCAAGGAGGAGGAGACCGCCGCCGAGCAGGAGGCGGATCGAATCGCCGCCGAGGCGGCGGTGGCGCTGCGCGCCGCCGACCGGTGGGAGACGCAGGTCCGCACGCTGCATGCCGAGCTGGCCCGCGAACCGTCCGTCCCCGTGGACCCGCCCGCCGAGGAGGCGCTGGCGCAGGTGCGGCGCTTCGATCTCGCCGAGCTGCTCGACGACCGGGCACCCGCGTCGGCGGGCCGGCTCGCCGAGCTCGCCGCCGAGGTGGACGACCAGGTGAGCGCCTACGCCGACGCCGCCGCGGACCTGGCCCCCGCCGAGGCCGCCCAACTCGCCGTGTACGAGGAGGACAAGGACGTCGCCGCCCGCCTGGCGGCGTCGCGGTCCAGCGAGCAGGCGGGGCGGCTGCGGGCGGCGCAGCTGCATCAGCTGGCCGCTACGCGGCTCGCCGCGGTACCCGCCGACCTGCGCGACGCCGAGGCGCTCACGGCACGGCTGGACGCGGTGACGGCACTCGCCGACGACCAGCAGGCCACCCATGACGCGGAGCTGGCAGCCGAACGCGCCCGCGCCGAACACGTCCAGGCCGGCCTCACCGCCCTCGATCTCGTCCGCCAGGCCGAGTTCTTCGACCTGGACGACGCAGCCGCCGCCGTCCGCGACACGGACTGGCTACGGACCGCCGAGCGCGAGGTCCAGGCGCACCGGGACGAGACGGCCGCGGTGGCCGCGGCCCTCTCCGGCGACGATCTCGCCGTCGATCCGGCCCTCGCCGAGCACTTCATCGATAACCCGGCTGACCACCTGGCCGAGCACGAGGCGGCCGCCGAGGCGGCCCGACAGGCGCACGAGACGGCCGTCGCGACGCTCGCGCGGGCGCGCGGGCGGGCAGCCGAACTCGCCGCTCTGCACACCACCTTCACCGCGGACCTCGCCGCGTTGGATCCCCTGCGCGCCGGGGCCGACGAGCTGCATCAGCTGGCCGAGCTCGCTGCGGGCCGCGGCGGCAACACCGAGGGAATGCCGCTGTCGAGCTTCGTGCTCGCGGCCCGGTTGGAGGAGGTAGCGATCGCGGCGAGCCGTCGGTTCGCCGCGATGAGCGCCGGGCGGTTCACTCTCGTCCACGACACCGAGGAGCGGCGCGACCGGCGCCGGCGGGCGGGCCTGGGCCTGCTGGTCGAGGACGCGTGGACGGGCCGCCGACGCAACACCGGGACGCTGTCCGGCGGCGAGACCTTCCAGGCGGCGCTGGCGCTGGCCCTCGGACTCGCCGACGTCGTGACCGCCGAGGCCGGCGGGCGGCGGATGGATGCGCTGTTCATCGACGAGGGCTTCGGGACGCTGGATCCCGACAGCCTGGACGAGGTGATGGGCGTCCTCGACGAGCTTCGCTCCGGCGGGCGGCTCGTCGGTGTCGTCAGCCATGTCGCCGACCTGCGCCAACGCATCCCGAACCAGATCCGGGTCCGCAAGGGCACGAACGGCAGCCGGATCGAGACGACGCCCTGACCCGTCCGTCCATCCGTCCGGCCGGCCGGCCGTCGGGACCGACGGCGCCGCGCGGCGCGGGATCAGCGGGTCGGCAGCAGCAGGACGAGGTCGTCCCGGTGCACGATCTCCCGCTCGTAGGAGGGGCCGAGTTCGG
Source organism: Frankia gtarii (assembly GCF_025403375.1). Lineage (GTDB taxonomy): Bacteria > Actinomycetota > Actinomycetes > Frankiales > Frankiaceae > Frankia > Frankia gtarii. Next base: position 29,351 of record NZ_JAMPTM010000025.1, on the reverse strand, counting down.
CGGCGAGTTCGGCGGTGGACCGTCCCAGCATCGCCGGCAGCTCCGCCGCGTCGAACGCCACCAGTCCCCTGGCCACCGGGCGACCATCGGGATCGACGAGATCCACCGGGTCGCCCGCGGCGAAGTCACCCTCGACGCCGGTGACCCCGGCGGGCAGCAACGACGCCCGCCGCCGTACGACCGCCGCGACGGCGCCGTCGTCCAGGTGCAGCTGCCCCTCCGGCGCGGTGGCGTGGGCCAGCCACAGCAGCCGGGAGGCCCGGCGCGGTCCGGTGGGATGGAACACCGTCCCGACCTCCTCGCCGCGCAGCACAGGCGCCGCGTTCGCCGCCGAGGTGATGATCGCGCTGACCCCACCCGACGCGGCCATGCGGGCCGCCTCGATCTTGGTCGCCATGCCGCCGACGCCGACGCCGGCGGTGCCCGTCCCACGGGCGGTGAGCCCGGCGAGATCCGCGTCCGAGCGGACCTCCCGCAGCAGGTTCGCCGGCCCGTGACGGGGGTTGGCGTCGTAGAGACCGTCCACGTCCGACAGCAGCACCAGCAGGTCCGCGGACACCAGATGGGCGACGATCGCGGCGAGGCGGTCGTTGTCACCGAAGCGGATCTCCTGGGTCGCCACCGCGTCGTTCTCGTTGACGATCGGAACGACGCCGAGTTCGAGCAGCCGGTCGAGTGCGGTACGCGCGTTGCGGTAGTGGGTGCGGCGGATGACGTCGGTGGCGGTGAGCAGCACCTGGCCGACGCGGAAGCCCGCCCGGCCGAACGCCGCGGCGTAGCTGTGCACCAGCGAACTCTGCCCGACGCTGGCCGCGGCCTGCTGGGTGGCGAGGTCACGCGGCCGGCGGGCCAGCCCGAGTGGGGCGAGACCGGCGGCGATCGCCCCGGAGGAGACGAGCACGAGCTGCCCGGCCCTGGGCAGCAGCGCGGAGACGAGGCTGTCCAGCCGGGCGACGTCGAGACCGCCCGCGGCCGTCGTCAGCGACGACGAACCGACCTTGACGACGACACGCTGCGCATCGGCGACGAACGCCCGCATGTGGCGCCCCTACGCGTCCGTGTCGACGGCGCCGCCGGTGCGGGCGTCGACGCCCGCGGCGTCGGAGTCCGCCAGGCGGGACCGCCTCGCCCGGGCCATTCGCTCGGCCCGGGTGAGCCGGACGGAACCGCTCAGTCGGTCGTCGCTGCCGCGCGGGCCGAGGGAGGCTGGGGCCGGACCCGCTGCGACGGCCCGACTGCTGGCAGCCGGCTCGCCGGCACCGAGACGATCCTCGGTGCCATCGCCGCCGTCGCCGCCCGATCCGCCAACGAGCGCTACTCCACCGATTCCCTGCCCACCGACGCCCGGCCCACCGACGCCCAGACCGCCGCCGCTCAGCGTCGGCTCCCAGTCGAAGGTGACGTCACCGATCGTGACCTCGACGCCCGCGGTCGCGCCGAGCCGGGCGAGTTCCTTCTCCACTCCGAGCCGGGCGAGCCGGTCGGCGAGGAACCCGATGGCCTCGTCGTTGGTGAAGTCGGTCTGGCGCACCCACCGCAGCGGCTTCGCCCCGGAGATGAGGAAACCCTCGTCGAGGGTCGTCACGGTGAAGTCCGGTTCGTTCACCGCCCGGGGGCGCAGGACGACGCGGGTCGCGGACCGGCTCGGCGCCGCCGCCCGCAGCGCCGCGACCTGTTCCGCCAGTGCCAGCGACAGCGCGTGCACTCCCCGCCGGGTGGCGCTGCTGACCGCGAACACGTCGAGCCCGCGGGCCCGCAGATCAGCGGTGACCAGGTCGGCGAGGTCGGCGGCGTCAGGCACGTCGATCTTGTTGAGGACGACGAGCCGGGGTCGGTCGGACAGGTCGGCGGAGTACGCCGCGAGCTCGGCCTCGATGACGTCGAGATCAGTCAGCGGATCGCGTCCCGGTTCGAGCGTGGCGCAGTCCAGCACGTGCACGATCACCGAGCAGCGCTCGATGTGCCGGAGGAACTCCAGGCCCAGGCCGCGGCCCTCGCTGGCGCCCGGGATGAGGCCGGGGACGTCCGCCACCGTGTACGGCGGGTGATCTCCCGCCTGGGCCACCCCGAGGTTGGGCACGAGGGTCGTGAAGGGGTACTCGGCGATCTTGGGCTTGGCGGCGCTCAGCACCGACACCAGGGACGACTTCCCCGCGCTCGGGAATCCGACGAGCGCGACGTCGGCCACCGTCTTGAGTTCGAGGACGGCGTCGAGCTGCTCGCCGGGCTCACCGAGCTCGGCGAATCCGGGGGCCTTGCGGCGGGCGGAGGCCAGCGACGCGTTCCCCCGGCCACCGCGGCCGCCCCGGGCGAGCACGAACGTGCTGCCCGCTCCGACCAGGTCGATGATCTGCTCGCCGACGGCGCTGAGGACGACCGTGCCGTCGGGCACCGGGAGGATGAGGTCCTCCCCGTCGGCTCCGTACCGGTTCGACCCCTGGCCGGGGCGGCCCCGCGAGGCCCGCTGATGCGGATGGAAGTGGAAGTCGAGCAGGGTGGTCACGCTCGGCTCCACCACGAGGCGAATATCGCCGCCGCGGCCGCCGTCACCACCGTCCGGACCGCCCAGCGGCTTGAACTTCTCCCGGTGGATGGAGGCGCAGCCGTGGCCGCCGTCCCCAGCCGCCGCGTGCAACACCACCCGGTCGACAAAGGTCGGCATCGCTGCGTCCTCTCACTCTGCTTCGTGTCCTACAGTCTGCCGACCGTCGTCGGGCGGCAGCCGCTATCCCTATCGTGCGCCCGGCCCGCGACGCGGCGCCTCCTGCACAGCAACGCCGCAGCACATGCCAAAGCCGCGCGCACCGAACCCCGAGGCGGGATGATGCACGCGGCTATGTGCTTGGCATCGGGGACAGCGAACACCGTGTCGGGCGGGCCAGGTCTGGCACACCCGCTCGGCATCGCCGCCCGGTCGAGTCAGGCGGCGGGCGCCGCCACCAGCTCGACCACGTTCACGACGCGGCGACCACGTCGGTGGCCGAACTGCACGTGACCGGCCGACAGCGCGAACAGCGTGTCGTCCTTGCCACGCCCGACCAGCTCACCCGGGTGGAAGTGAGTGCCGCGCTGGCGAACGATGATCTCGCCGGCCTTGACCAACTGGCCGCCGAAACGCTTCACGCCCAACCGCTGAGCGTTGGAGTCCCGACCGTTGCGCGAGGAACTCGCGCCCTTCTTATGCGCCATCTCGCTCAGGCCTTCCCGGTCTCGATGCCGGTCACCTTGAGACGCGTCAGCTTCTGGCGGTGGCCCTGACGCTTGTGGTAGCCGGTCTTGTTCTTGAACTTGTGAATCCGGATCTTCGGACCCTTGACGACGCCGACCACCTCGGCGGTCACCGCGACGGACGCGAGCGCGCCGGCTTCGTGGGTGACCGAGTCGCCGTCGACGAGCAGGAGGGCCGGAAGGTTCACGGCCACGCCCGGCTCTCCGGGAAGGAGTTCGACGTCGACGACATCGCCGACGGCGACCCTGTGCTGCTTGCCGCCGCTGGCAACGACCGCGTACACCAGATCTCCCTGCTGTTGTTGAACCGCTGTGACCGCGCGGAACCCAGGTTCCCCGCGGAGCTTTGAATGCGCCCCCCGCCGCCATCGGCCACAGAGCAGCCGTCCGGCGACTCTTCCGGTGGGCCGGGCCCAGTCCGGATGAACGCGCGGACTCCACCCTACAGGTCATCGCCGCGGGGGTGCCGATCGGGAGCCGCACCGCCCTGTCCCCCGCGCACGGGCCATATTCCCGGATGACCCGGACGGGCCATGGCGAAGCACGCCGAGGAAGGGGAAGCATGGAACGTCCGCAAGGCGCAGTTCCACGATAGATCGTGAGGCTTCGACGCCGGAGGCCACGTCACGTCGGGGGCGATGAGGCGCATTCGGGGGTGATGAGGATGGTCTGGCAGCTACTCGTCTGGACCGCAGGCGCCGGGACAGCTGTGGCTCTCGCCGTCGCCTGCCGCCCGGCGGCCGAGGCGGCCCGCCGCCACGGTTCAATTCCTGGCACGGTGCCGGCCGCGGCCGGTGCGCTGGCAGCGCTGGTGGTGGTTGGTCTCGCCCTCACGGCGTTCGCCGGCGTGCCGCCCTGGGCGGGTGCCTGCTGGCTGCTGGGAACCGCCCTGGCGGCGGGATGGATCGCGCTGCGGCGCCGGGATCCGGCGGCCTGGGGAGTGCCGGCGCAGCCGGCGGGTGAGGACCCGGGGCCGGACTGCTCGCCGCGCCAGCGGATGAGTCCGGACCTCGCCGATCAGGATGATCTTGTCCAGTCGCTGACGATCGCTTCGTACGCGCTGCAGATGGGCGACGCGGGGCGCGCCCACCAGGCGGTCGAGGTCGCTCTGTCCCGCTCGCGGGCCACCCTGGATCTGCTGATGCGGGAGAACCCCGGCCGCGGCTTCATCCGCCCCGGGCCGGCAACGCCCCAGAGCCCGGCAGGTCCGACCGCCGCCTGAGGCTGGTACGCCTCCGGCGCAGGCCGGTCGCCCCGCCCGCCCGGGAGGATCCGAGGGGAAGGGCGACCGACAGGGCTCAGATGTTCAGCCGTTCGTCAGGTGGCGGTGGACTCGGCCGACGGCGGCACGGACTCCAGCGAATCGGCCGGCTTCGAAACCGGACGGGACGCCCGGCGCCGGCGGCTCCGGACGGGCTTGCCGGCGGTCGCGCCGCCGTCGACGGTGGCGAGGCTGTCCGGATCGTCGGAGTTCGCGTAGACGGGCGGTGTCGTAGCCCCGCCTCCGGTCGTCGACGCGAGGGTCACCGTCGTGTCGCCCCCGGCGTCCGTCGCGGGGACGTGGCGGCCGTTGCCGTTCACTGCCGTGATCGACGTGGAAGCGGCGTCCACCACCGCGACCGCGGATTCCGACGGCGAGTCCGGCGCGCTGCCGGCATCGCCTGCCGTCGGGCCGGTGACGTCGTTGTCCGTCGAGGCCGGCGGGGCTATGCCGGCTTCCGTCGCGGTGCCGCCGGCTGCCTCGATGGCCGCAGCGGGAGCGCCGACCGAGGCGGACGCGACAAGTGAGGGTCCGCCGGCGGCGCGGGTGGCGGCGCCGCGCGAGCGCCGACCCGACCCCGATCCCGATCCGGAACCGGAACCGATCGCAGCCGGTTCGGCCTGGCCGGCGCCGAACCCACCGGAGACGGCCGAGACGGCCGAGGCGGCCCCCGAGTGGGCATGGCCGCCGCTGCCGTTGAGGTGGATGAGCACGCCGCGGCCGTTGCAGTGCACGCACGACTCGCTGTACGCCTCCAGCAGGCCCTGACCCACCCGCTTACGGGTCATCTGGACCAGGCCGAGGCTCGTCACCTCCGCGACCTGGTGCCGCGTGCGGTCACGACCGAGGCACTCGGTGAGCCGGCGCAGGACCAGCTCCCGGTTGCTCTCCAGGACCATGTCGATGAAGTCGATGACGATGATCCCGCCGATGTCCCGCAGCCGCAGCTGGCGGACGATCTCCTCGGCGGCCTCCAGGTTGTTCTTGGTGACGGTCTCCTCGAGGTTGCCGCCCTTGCCGGTGAACTTGCCGGTGTTGACGTCGATGACCGTCATCGCCTCGGTGCGGTCGATGACCAGCGATCCGCCCGACGGCAGCCAGACCTTGCGGTCGAGCGCCTTGGCGAGCTGCTCGTCCACCCGGTAGTCGACGAAGACGTCGCCGGTTCCCGTGTAACGGCGGATACGCGGGCGCAGGTCGGGGGCGACGGCGTCGATGTACTCCTCGATCGTCGCGGCCTCGCCGGAGCCCTGGACGACCAGCTCGGTGAAGTCCTCGTTGAAGATGTCGCGGATCACCCGCACGACGAGGTCCGGCTCGCCGTAGAGCAGGGACGGCGCCGACGCCTTCTTGGCACGGCGCTGGATGTCCTCCCACTGCGCCGCGAGCCGCTCGACGTCGCGCTCGAGCTCGGCCTCGCTGGCGCCCTCGGCGGCGGTGCGCACGATGACGCCGCCGTCCTCGGGCGTGATCTTCTTCAGGATGCTCTTGAGCCGCGCGCGCTCGGTGTCGGGCAGCTTGCGACTGATGCCGGCGTTCTGACCGTCCGGCACATACACGAGGTAGCGACCCGGCAGGCTGATCTGGCTGGTGAGCCGGGCGCCCTTGTGCCCGATCGGGTCCTTGGAGACCTGGACCAGAACCGACTGCCCCGACTTGAGTACCTGTTCGATCTTACGGGGACGGCCGTCGAGCCCGGAGGCGTCGTAGTTGACCTCGCCGGCGTACAGGACGGCGTTGCGTCCCTTGCCGATGTCGACGAACGCCGCCTCCATGCTGGCCAGCACGTTCTGCACCCGGCCGAGGTAGACGTTGCCCGCGTACGACGCGGAGCTCGCGCGGGTGACGAAGTGCTCGACGAGCACACCGTCCTCGAGGACGGCGATCTGGGTGCGGTCACCTGCGTGGCGCACGATCATCCGACGCTCGACCGCCTCGCGGCGGGCGAGGAACTCGGCCTCGGTGACGATCGGCGGGCGGCGCCGGCCGCTGTCCCGACCCTCACGGCGCCGCTGGCGCTTGGCTTCCAGCCGGGTCGAACCGCTCAGGCCCCGGACCAGATCCTCGTCGCGGCGGACCTCCCGCACGTGCACGACGGTGTTCGGCGGGTCGTCGACCACCCCCGGCTCGTCGCCACCGGTACGCCGACGCCGACGCCGACGCCGACGCGAACCGCCCGCGCGATCGTCCTCGTCCTCGTCGTCGCCGTCGCCGTCATCGGCGCGGTCCGCCGCCTCACCGCCGTCCGCCGCGGCCGGCTCCGCCGCACCGCTGCGCCCGGGACGATCGGTGGCGTCCGCGACCACGCGCGGGCCTTCGTCGGTCTCGCCGGCGCCGTCCTCGGCGTCGGTCTCGGTGCCGTCCTCGTCTCCACGGGCCCGGCCACGGCCGCGGCGGCCACGACGGCGGCGCCGGGTGGAACCCGACCCGCCACCCTGGTCGTCCTCGTCGAACTCCCCGTCCTCGTCGGCGGCGGCAAGTTCCTCGGCTGCGGTGTCGGCGTCGACGTCGATGTCGATGTCGATGTCGACGACCTCGTCGGCGGCCTCCGGCTCGACGGGCGGACCGGCGGCGTCGGTGGGCGCCGGGACGGCGGTGGACCCTGTCTCCTCCGCGGTGCCGGCGCGGCGCCAGCGCGGCTCGGCGGCCGCCGGCTCCGGCGCCTGGAAGGTCACCATCGCCACCGGGCGGCGGGCCGCTGGGCGGGATACGGGCTCGGCGGCCGGTTCGTCGCCGATGCCGGCCCAGGTCGGGGCGGTGGCCCGCCGGGTCCTCGTCCGGGAGCGGGTGCCGCCCGCCGCCGATTCGGCGGCGGGCGGTACGACCTGGGTTTGCTCACCTTCGACGGTCACGGAACCGAATGGGGCGCTCGCGGCGGCCGGCTTGTCGACGAAGGCCGGGTCCCCAAAGACAGCCGGGTCGGCAGCGGCAGGCGACTCGATACCGGCCCGCGGCTCAGCGACCGCGGACGGCCCGGCGACGGGGGTCGAGGGAGCCTCACCGGCTGACCCCTCGCTTCCCCGGGCCGGGCTGGCGGGAGCGTCTACCACCGGCGCGGAGCCGGACGCGGCCTTGGCGGGCGCGGGCTCGGCGGACGCGGGCTCGGCGGACGCGGCCGTCGCGCGACGCCTCGTGGTCCGGGTACGGGTAGCGCGAGGCGGGGTGGCCTCGCCGCCCCCGACCTCGACGGGCGCGGCGGAGGTCGCCGCCGGTTCGACGACGGACGGCTCGCCGGCCGGCAGCTCGCCGGCCGAGGGTACGGCTGGTGGCGTCACGGGGCCGGAGGTGGCCCGGCGCGAACGGGTCCGCTTGGGCTTCGGCGCGTCCTCGACGGGCGGCGCCGCGGCCTCGCCGGCCGGCGCTGTTGCGGCGGGCGGGAACGACGGGGACGGGGACTCGGTGGTGGCGTCCGCGGCGACGGGCGGGGTGCCGGCGGTGGCGGTCGACCCTGCCGCTGCCGTGTCGGCGCCGCTCAAGGGCTCGGCAGAGGCCGGGACCTCCGCCGCGGCGACGTCACGGACGGCGCGACGGCTGCGGGTCGTCCGGGTACGCCGGGCCGGCGCCGGGGACTCGGCGCCCCCGGCCGCGCCGTCGCCGCTGGTCGTAGCGGCATCGGTGGTCGTAGCGGCATCGGTGGTCGTAGCGGGATGCGCGGCCCCCGCGGATGGCGCGACGGCCTCGACAGCGGGCGGGGCGGCTCCGGAAGCGGCCGATCCGGCCGGCTCCGCGACCTGCGACGCGGCTGGCTCGGCCGTGGCCGCACCGCCCGCCTTCGCCCTAGTCGCACGGGTACGCGTGGTGGGGCTGGTCCTCGTCCGCCGCCGGGTGGTTGCCGGCGCTTCGGCTGACAGCGGCTCTCCTGCCGGGGCAACACTGTCGCCGGCAACGGGCGCGGACCCCGGGGAATCGGCGGTGTCGCTGGTCACGCTCGGGGCGGCGATTGCCGCGGCGCCGTCGGGAGTGGACCCGCCCGGGTGCTCGGAGGGCGGGCCGGCGGCCCGTCCTGCGGCCCTGCGCCGACGCGGCGCGGGGCGGGTGGCTTCGGATTCGGTCTGGGTGGTCAGGTCATCGTCGGGCACGGGTTAAGAAGCCTCTCGGGCTCCCGGGCGCGCTGCCTGGTGCAGTCGCGGCCGCGCAAGAGCCAATGTCTCGGTCCGGCTCGGTTGCTGCCGGGAAAGCCTGCGACGCCCTGCATCACGCTGATGATCGACCTGCTAGCCGGCCAGCGTCGTTGCGGTCCGGCGCTAGCGGGTCCGCCAGCGTCCCATCATCGCGCAGTCGGCCCTGCTCCAGCCGGGTTGGCTCGGGCGGCACCGACGGGCGCAGACCGGCTACCACGCCAAGGGCGGTCAGCACGTCGTCTGGTCGCACAGCGGGCGTCGTGTGCCGCACGACCAACTCCAGTATCGCACACGTGTCGTTCCCCGCACGACAAACGGCCAAGACAATGGCGGCACGCACATCGAACCGGCGCCGACCGTCCTTGGTCGCCCGCTCGACCTGGACGACCTCGTGCCGCAACAGCTCGGTCACCGCGTCGCGCAACTCGGGTTCCGCGACCCCCGGTAGCCGCACGACCCACCGGGAGGCATCGATCCGCTCCGCGAGCCCGATCCCCTCGGCTACCACGACGCCCACCACGTCCAGCCCGGGCGGCAACGCCGCGTCCAGGTCGGCCTGCAGCCGCGCCGGCTCCACCTCTACAGCCAGCGCCAGCTCCACGTACTCGGCCTCACTGGCGGCCCCGGTGGGCGCGGCGCCCACCCAGGAGATCCGGGGATGCGGGCTGAAGCCCGCCGAGTACGCCATCGGCACCGCCGCCCGGCGCAGCCCCCGCTCGAACGTGCGAGCGACGTCCCGATGTGACAGGAATCTCAGCCGCCCCCGCTTCGCGAAGCGCAGCCGGACCCGTTGGACGACCGGCGGGGGCGGCGGCCCCTCAGGCCGGCGTGCCACTGCTCACCGCCGCCGGGCGGAGCCGGGAGCCGGCGGCCGGCCCGTCCTCGACGCCGCCGGGTACGGCCTCGATATCGACGCCGTCAACGCCATCGACGGACACCGCAGCGGCGGTGACCACCGGCGAACCCGCCGACACGCTCACCACCGGCAGCAACGACCGGCCGGTCGGGCCGATCTGGGTATCGGTCCCCATCGTCGGGCAGACACCGCAGTCGTAGCAGGGGGTCCAGCGGCAGTCGTCGAGCTCGGTGCCGCGCAGCGCCTCCTGCCAGTCGGCCCAGAGCCAGTCCCGGTCGAGGCCCGCGTCGAGATGGTCCCAGGCCAGCACCTCGCGCTCGTCGCGCTCGCGGGTCGTGAACCAGTCGAGGGAGACCCCGAGCGGTTCGAGCTCGGCGGCGCACGCCGACTCCCAGCGCTCGAACGAGAAGTGCTCGCTCCAGCCGTCGAAGCGGCCGCCTTCGCGCCAGACCCGCTCGATCACGGCGCCGACGCGGCGGTCACCGCGGGCCAGCAGGCCCTCGATGATGCCGGGACGGCCATCGTGGTAGCGGAACCCGACGGCGCGAGCGATCTCCTTGTCGGCCCGTACGGTGTCGCGCAGCAGCTTCAGCCGCGCGTCGGTCACCTCGTGCGACGCCTGGCCCACCCATTGGAACGGGGTGTGCGGCTTCGGGACGAAGCCGCCGATCGACACCGTGCAGCGGATGTCGCGGTGGCCACTGGCGCGACGGCCGGCCCGGATCACCTCCCGGGCGAGGTCGGCGATCTCCAGCACGTCCTGGTCGGTCTCGGTCGGCAGCCCACACATGAAGTAGAGCTTCACCTGGCGCCAGCCGTGGGCGTAGGCGGTGCTGACGGTGCGCACCAGGTCCTCGGCGCCGACCATCTTGTTGATGACCTTGCGCAGCCGCTCGGAACCGCCCTCCGGGGCGAACGTCAGCCCGCTGCGCCGCCCGTTGCGGGAGAACTCGTTCGCGAGGGTGACGTTGAACGCGTCCACCCGCGTCGAGGGCAGGCTCAGCGAGACCTTCTCGTTCTCGTACCTGTCGGCGAGACCGGTCGCGATCTCGCCGATCTCGGTGTGGTCGGCGCTGGACAGCGACAACAGGCCGACCTCGGAGAAACCGGTGGCCCGCAGACCCGCGTCGACCATCGCGCCGACAGTCTCGATGTTCCGCTCCCGCACCGGCCTGGTGATCATCCCGGCCTGGCAGAACCGGCAGCCCCGGGTGCAGCCGCGGAAGATCTCCACGCTCAGACGCTCGTGCACCGTCTCGGCCAGCGGGACCAGCGGGGCCTTCGGATACGGCCAGGCGTCAAGGTCGGACAGCGTGTGCTTACTCGGCCGGGTCGGGACGTCGTCGCGGTTGGCGGTGACCGCCTGGATGCGGCCGTCGGGCCGGTAGGTGACGTCGTAGAACGCCGGCACGTAGACCAGCCGGCGGCGGGCAAGCCGGCCCAGCAGCTCGGTGCGCCCACCGGGGGCACCGGCCGCCTTCCACCCGCGGATCACCTCGGTGATGCCGAGGACGGCCTGCTCGCCATCACCGAGCACCACGGCGTCGACGAACCCGGCGATGGGCTCCGGGTTGAACGCGGCGTGCCCACCCGCGACCACCAGCGGGTCGGACTCGCCGCGGCGCTCGGCCTGCAGGGGGATCCCGGCGAGGTCGAGCGCGGTGAGCAGGTTGGTGTAGCCGAGCTCGGTGGAGAAGCTGACGCCGAGCACGTCGAAGTCGCGGACCGACCGGTGCCCGTCCACCGTGAACTGCGGCAGGCCGTGCTCGCGCAGCAGCGCCTCCAGGTCGGGCCACACCGAGTAGGTCCGCTCGGCGAGCACGTCCGGCTGCTCGTTGAGGATCTCGTAGAGGATCTGCAGCCCCTGGTTGGGCAGGCCGACCTCGTAGGCGTCCGGATACATCAGAGCCCAGCGCACTACGGCGGCGTCCCAGGGTTTGACGATGGAGTTCCCCTCGCCGCCGACATACTGCACGGGCCTTCGCACCCGCGGGAGCAGCGGCTCCAGGCGAGCGAACAGCGACTGTCCGGACATGCAGGCGAGCCTACGGCACGGCGGCAACCCCATCACGGGCCCGCGCGATCGCCGGACCTCTCCTACCCCGACGGCTACGAAGCGTAAGGGTCGGAGCGCGCGCGTAGGCGGACGTTCTGCAGCAGGCCGACGGCGATCATGTTGGCGAACATCGACGAGCCGCCGTAGGACAGGAACGGCAGCGGCAGGCCGGTGACCGGCATGATCCCCAGACACATCCCGATGTTGACGAACGACTGGAAGGTGAACCAACAGACCACGCCCGTGGCGATGAGCGCGCCGAAGGAGTCCTGGGAGCCGAAGCCGATCGACAACGCCCGCCACAGCACCACGCCGAGCAGCACGATGATCCCACCGGCGCCGAGATACCCCAGCTCCTCGCCGGCCACGCTGAACACGAAGTCGGTCTGCTGCTCGGGGACGAACTGCCCCTGGGTCTGCTGGCCGTGCAGCAGACCGCGGCCGGTCACGCCGCCGTTGGCAATCGCGATCATGGCCTGGGCGACGTTGTAGCCGGTGCCGGAGGCGGCCTTGTTCTCGGAGACGAACGAGGTGAGCCGGGCCTCCTGGTACGGCTGGAGCAGGTGGAACTGCAGGATCGCGCCGCCGAAGAGCACCCCGCACAGGATCAGCCCCAGCACCCAGCGCCGCGGCGCCCCGCTGACCGCCAGCATGCCGAGGGTGGTGAAGACCAGCACCATCACCGTGCCGAAGTCCGGCTGGAGCATGATCAGTGCGATCGGGACGACGGTCAGCCCGAGGACGAGCAGCACGTCGCCGTGGCCGGGGGCGCTGCGCCGGATCCCGGTGTGGCGGTCCTCGTGCTTCTCCCCGAGGATCATCGCCGCGCCGACGACCAGCGCCACCTTGGCGAATTCCGACGGCTGGAGCTGGAAGCCGGCCGGCAGCACGATCCACGAGTGCGCACCGTTGATCGTCGACCCGAACAGCAGCACCGCGACGAGCCCGACGAGCGAGCCGAGGTAGACGAACGGCGCGTAGGCGCGCAGCACCCGGTAGTCGACGAGGGTCGCGATCGCGCCGAGCACCAGCCCGATGGCGAGGTTCAGAAGATGCCGCTTGAGGAACGTCTGCGGATCACTGCCGGCCTCGCCGAAACGCTGGCGGGTCGCCGACCACACCAGCAACGCGCCCACGACGGACAGGCCGATGACGCACAGCTGCAGCGTCCAGTCGAGCCGTCGCAGCGGCGAATGGCGCCCCGAGGCGCGGTCCCGCAGCTGCCCGATCCGCCCCCGCACGGGTACCGGGGACGACCGCAGCGCGGTCGGTCCCGCATCCTGGGTCACAACGCCTCCTCCCAAAGATCGCCCGGTCGCCCACGCGCGCCCGGGACCACACCCCACCCCGCGCCGCGCCGGGTGGCCCGGCGGGGCAGGTCACGGACGCGCGAGGCCCGCGGGCGGCGCTCGGCTCGCCGCCGACGTCAGGACGCCGACGGCGGCGGGCTTCCCCGCGCTCCCGGGCGGCGGGTGCCGGGCGGCCGGGCGGGTCGCACCGATCGTCACGGTGGGGCCGGCGCGGACGGAGTCGGCGGTCGTCGACAGCGCGGGCAGCACTGCGAGCGGAGCGCCGGCCGACGGTCCGGCGACGGGCCCCGGCCCCGGGGCGGACGCCGGTGTCGCCACGACGGTCCCCACCGACGCGAACGGGTCCGAGGCGGACGTCGCCGCGATCGTCCCATCCCGGTTGATCTTCGGCAGGGTGGTCGGGGCCTTGCCGCCCGGCATCGCCGCCGGCTGGCCGACGCCGTAGATGGCCTGGTAGATCCGCTTGGCGACTGGGGCGGCGTACTCGGCGCCGGTGCCGGAGTCCGGGATCGTCACCACGACGGCGAACCGCGGGTCATCGGCCGGGGCGAAGGAGGCGAACCAGGAGGTGTCGCCCTTGCCCTCAACCTCGGCGGTGCCGGTCTTGGCCGCGATCGGGACGATGTTGCTCGGCCAGTCCCCGAAGACGCCGGTCGCCGTGCCTCCGGCCTCGCTGGTGACGCCGCGCAGGCCGGCGCGGATGTAGGCGAGGTTCTCCGGGGAGACCGGCAGCGTCCCGGCCTTGCGCGGCTGGAAGGTCCGCACCACCCTGCCGTCCGGGGCGACCGCGGCCTTGGCCAGGCTGGGCTTCCACAGCGTGCCGCCGTTGGCGATCGCGGCGTAGGCGGTGGCCAGCTGCAGCGGGCTCAGCGACAGGTACTGGCCCTGGCCGATCGCGAACTGGGTGGCCGCGCCGGCGTTGTAGAGATAGCCGTCCACGCATGCCTCGGCGGCGTACTTGCGGAACCGCTCCGCCTTGGCCGGGTCGGACTCCTCCGGGTAGCCGTTCTTCGCCCGCCGGCAGTAGGAGTCCTTCAGCTCCTCCCAGATCGTCCGGGCGCCGGCGCGGTCGACGACGGACCCCTTGACCTCCCCGGGCAGGTCCAGGCCGGTGGCCTTGCCGAAGCCCATGGCCTCGGCCATCCGGACGAAGTACTCCTTCGGCGGCGCGTAGGGCCCGCGGCCGTTGCGCAGGCCGCCGTCGGCGAGCCACGAGTCGTAGGCGAACTGGTCGAAGATGACGTCGCAGGAGATGACGAGCGCCTGGTGCAGGGTGATCGGCCCGGCCGACTCGCCGTCGAAGTTGTGGAAGACCTGGTCGCCGATCTGCAGCGTCGGGGCGCAGTCGAAGTGCTGGTCGCCCTTGGCGCCCAGGTTCTGCATCGCGACGGCGGTGGAGATGACCTTGAAGGTCGAGCCGGCCGCGCCCGAGCCCTGGTAGGCGCGCGAGAGCAGGGGGATGCCGTTGGCGGGGTCGGACAGGGCCCGGTAGTCCTGCTCGGAGACGCCACCGACGAACACCGACGGGTTGTACGAGGGCAGGCTGGCCATCGCGACGACGCCGCCGGTGCGCACGTCGAGGACGACCGCCGACGCGGTCCGGTTGCCGCCGCCGAGCTGGTTGATCGTGTCCTGCAACGCCTGTTCGGTGGCCTGCTGGACGCCGAGATCGAGGTTGAGCACCAGATGATCGCCGCTGACCGGCGCGGTCGTCGACGCGGTGCCGGCGACCCGGCCGAAGCGGTCCACCTCCAGGCGCTCCACCCCGTCCGCGCCGCGCAGCTCGTCGTCGTAGGTGTTCTCCAGACCCGCGACGCCGATCAGGCTGTTGAGGTGGTAGCCCTTCTCGTCGCCCTGCTTGTCGAGCTGGTCCTGGGTGACCGGGGCGAGATAACCCAACTCGTGAGCGGCCAGGGAGCCGTGCGGGTACTCACGTACGGCCTGCAGGTCCGCGGACACACCCGGAAAGCGGTCCGGATGCTCGATGACGGCGAGCGCCTGCTGGGGGCTGACGTCCTTGGCGACCGGGACCGGCTGGTAGGGCGAGCCGTTCCAGCACGGCGGTTTCACCGTGGCGGTGCAGAACCTGATCCGCCGGGTCAGCTCGTCGGCCGGCGTGCCGATCACACCGGCGAGCCGGGCGAGCACCGCCCTGCCCTGGTCGTCCTGCCGGTCCGTCGCGGACCGGTTGACCGAGATGACCAGCGAGGTGCGGTTGCGGACCAGGGGCTGACCGCGATCGTCGAGAATCATCCCGCGGGTCGCGGGCGTCACCACCTCGCGCACCCGGTTCGTCTCGGCGACCCGGCGGTAGTGGTCACCGTCGAGGACCTGCAACACCCACAGCCGCGCACCCAGGGTCGCGAGCAACGACAGCACCAGCACACGCAGCAGCAGGACGCGGATCCGCATCCGATCGTTCACCTCGCGCCCCGCCGGAGGCGGCCGGACGACTGCCGGGGGCGGCCGGACAACCGCCGGGAGCCGGCGGTCAGCAACGGGAACACGAACGGGGCGAGCAGCACCGCGTAGACCCCGGCGACCAGGGCGCGGACGACGGCCTCACCGCCGGTCAGCGCCGCCGCACCGAAGATCGAGGTCGTCGCCGCGTATCCCAGGGTGCCCGCCACGCTGGCCCCGCCGATCGCCGCGAGGGGCACCACCACCGACCGATCCGCCGCATCCATCACCAGACCAACAGCGTAGCCGATCAGACACATAACGAGAGCAGACTGCCCGAGAACATGACTTGACGCCAGATCGGCCAACACCCCGACCACAAACCCACTGACCGCCCCGACCAGCGGACCTTCGATCAGGGAGATCGTCGCCAGCAGGACGAGCACGAGATCCAGCCGGCCGCCGGGAAGGCCCAGCCGGGCGACGATCGAGACCTGCCCGATGAAAGCGACCATCAGCAGCGCGGTCGCGGCGACGAAGGTGCGGACGCGCACGGTGTCCGACGAGTCGGCGATGTCCCACATACCGGCTCAGCCCGTCCCACCCTGGCCGGGGCGGGCCGGGCCGGGGGACGTGCCGGTGCCAGTGCCGGGCGTCTGGGTAGCCGGCGAGGTCGGCGCCGGCTGGATCGGCTGGGTCTGCGCAGGCTGGGTCGGCACCGGCTGCGGGGCCAGCAGACGGTCACCCGGGTCGGTCGCCGGCCGGCCGACGACCACGCCGACGAGGTCGAGCGTGCCGACCGACACGTACGGCTTGACCTCCGCCGTCCGGGACAGCCCGCCGACGTCGGTGACCTTGGTGATGACGCCGATCGGCACGCCGGCGACGTAGTCCATGCTGCCGAAGGTCACCAACCGGTCACCCTTCTGCACCCGAAAGGAGGCGTCGTACAGAGTGAAGGTCAACGTGCTCGGCCCCTGCCCTCCGGCCACGGCGCCGAGCAGCTGGGTGCGCTCCAGCCGGGCACCGACCCGACTGTTCGGATCGCAGGCGAGGCGGACGACGGCGGTGTGCGCCGTGGCCGAGGAGACCGTGCCGACGAGCCCGTCGGCATTGAGGACGGTCTTGTCGACGTCGACGCCGTCGTCCCGGCCGGCATTGATGGTGACGGTCCAGTCCGTGCCGGTCACGTCGCCGACCGCGATCACCTTGGCCGGGACGACGGAGTACTGGCCCTTGTCCGCGAGCAGCCTCAGGTCGCCGAGCTGCTTGGACATCCGGCCGATCTCGGCGTTGTCGGCGAGCTGGCGACGCAGCCCGGCGTTGTCCTGGGCCAGCCGGTCGGCGCGGTCGTGGTAACGGTTCGGGTGGGCCAACGACGAGACGGTCCGGCCGATCGGCCGGGTCACCGCGCTCACGCCGTTCTCGACGCCACCAAGGGCCGAGTGCACGACGCCCCGGGCTCCGCTGGCGGAGCGGCCGGTCTTGTAGTCCAGGGTGATCAAGGTGAAGGCGGCGATGAGCAGGGCTACGATCACCAGGCGGGATCGCCTCGTGTCACGCCCCACAGCAGCCTCCGATGACGCCAATGACGCCGGCCGCAGCCGGCCGCCGAGCGCGGTCCGTCGCTGACGTCGGACGATCCACATCGCCGCGACGTTCCCGGATCTGACACAAAATTCCCCAGCAGCGGGGATGGCCCGGACGGCGCCCGAGAGCGGGCGCGCCGGGGTTGCTACCGCGGCCCGCTACCGCCGCGGCTCCGAGATGAGTACCTGCTGAAGCGCCTCGAACTCCTCGACGCACTTGCCCGACCCCATCGCCACCGAGTGCAGCGGATTCTCGGCGATGTGGATTGGCATGCCGGTCTCGTGCCGCAGCCGCTCGTCGAGCCCGCGCAGCAGCGCACCGCCGCCGGTCAGGACGATGCCGCGGTCCATGATGTCGCCGGACAGCTCCGGCGGGCAGCGGTCCAGCGTCACCTTCACCGCGTCGATCACGGCGTTGACCGGCTCCTCGATCGCCTTGCGGATCTCCTCCGCGGTCACGACGATCGTCTTGGGCAGGCCGGTGATGAGGTCGCGCCCGCGGATCTCGGCGCTGGGCTCGTCGGGCACCTTGTGCGCCGAGCCGATCGCCATCTTGATCTCCTCGGCGGTGCGCTCGCCGAGCATCAGCGAGTACTCCTTCTTCACGTAGGAGATGATCGCGACGTCCAGCTCGTCGCCGGCGGTGCGGATCGACTGGCTGGTGACGATGCCTCCCAGCGAGATCACGGCGACCTCGGTGGTCCCGCCGCCGATGTCGACGACCATGTTGCCGGTCGGCTCGTGCACCGGCAGGCCGGCCCCGATCGCGGCGGCCATCGGCTCCTCGATGATGTACACCTTGCGGGCACCGGCCTGGTAGCCGGCGTCCTTGACGGCCCGCTGCTCCACCCCGGTGATCCCCGACGGCACGCAGACGACCAGCCGCGGCTTGGCGAAGTGGCGGCGCCGGTGCACCTTCTGGATGAAGTACCGCAGCATCCGCTCGGTCGTCTCGAAGTCGGCGATGACGCCGTCCTTCAACGGGCGCACGGCCACCACGTTCCCGGGGGTCCGGCCGATCATCCGCTTGGCGTCCGTGCCGACGGCGAGGATGCCCGAGGTGGTGGTGTTGATGGCGACCACGCTCGGCTCGTTGAGGACGATCCCGCGGCCCCGCACGTACACCAGGGTGTTGGCGGTACCGAGATCGACGGCCATGTCACGACCGAGGAACGACAGCGAACTGGACATCGTCGGGTACCGACCTTCCCGGGGGATGCGGTCCTGGCCGCCTCCGGCGCGGCCGACGGCACGGCCAGCCAGGGAGCCGGAGAAGCGCGTGGAACACGTACAGGGTTCGTAGATCGGGCAGGACGACCCGGAGCATCCCGCGCGGAAACGACCGCGGAAACCAACCGTCACAGTCGGTTACCGCGACCCGCCGGACACGCTCCAGGCAAGTACTTGAAGGGTAGACCGCCGGGCAGTGCCCCGCCGCCCCGGCCGGTCGAGGGGCGGCCCGTGTCACCCCTGGGTCAGATCGACCCAGCAGGCATCAACGGGTCACAGTCCAGGCACTCAACGGGCTTCAGCGAGGCCACGACGGTCGACGAGGGGCTCGACGCGGGCACGAAATAGCCGGCCGTGATCAGCAAAAACCGGTTCGCGGCACCGCGGACAAGAGCCTTCGGTGGCCCCGGCGCATCCGCGAACTCACCCGGAACCGGTGAGTGCACGGTGTGGTCCGATCCACCCGGGATCACGCCACGACCACACATCCGTGCCCGCGAGGACGCGTGCCCGACCGTCCACGCCCGAGCCCGAGAGCTCGAGCGAGGACGCCACGAGCCGCGCGGCTCAGCTCAGGCCGGGGAAGAACAGGTCGATTTCGCGCTTGGCGGACTCCGGCGAGTCCGAGCCGTGCACGAGGTTCTGGCCGATCTCCAGCGCGTAGTCGCCGCGCAGCGAGCCGGGGGCGGCCTTCACCGGGTCGGTGGCGCCGATCAGCCCACGCGAGGCCTCGACGGCCCGCGGCCCCTCGGCGACCAGAGCGACGAGCGGGCCGGAGGTGATGAACTCGACCAGCTCACCGAAGAAGGGCTTGCTGGCGTGCTCGCCGTAGTGCGTCTCGGCGACGGAGCGCTCCAGCGTGCGCAGCTCGAGGGCCACCAGGGTGAGCCCCTTGCGCTCCAGCCGGCCGACCACCTCACCGACGAGGCCACGGCTGACGCCATCGGGCTTGACCAGGATGAGGGTGCGCTCGGCGGACACGGTACTCCTTTTCGATCATTGACATCGTCGTCCCGACGGGCCCGCGGGCCCCTCGTCAACTTACAGGGTGCCCGTGCCATCACCATGGCCGAACCGGGCCACCTCAGGGCCGCAGCAACGCCCGCGCCCGACCCACAACGGGGGCCGAACCAGTCACCAGCACCCCGGCTCCGCCCAGGTCGGCGTCCTCCTCGGCGAGCCGGACCGCGTCGTCGACCGCGTCGTCGAGCCGGACGGCGACCTCGACCCGGTCGGCGCCGAACACGCCCGCCGCCACGGCCGCGAGGTCGTCGACGCCCAGCGCCGCCGCCGTCGCCCCGGTCGTGACGACCACCGTGCCGAGAACCGGTTCGAGCGCGGCCAGAATCCCGGCGGCGAGCGCCTCGTCGCCGTCGACGGCGACCACGCCGACGAGCACCTCGAAGGTGAACGCCTCCTCCAGCGCGGCCACGAGCGCCGCTGCGGCCACCGCGTCCTGGGCGACGTCGAGCACGATCGTCGGCGAGCGGCGCACGACCTCCAGCCGGCCCCGCGTATCCACCTGGGCGAGGCCCACCCGGACGAGGTCGATGTCGAGGGCGCTGCGACCGCCACCGAGGAACGCCTCGACGGCGGCGAGCGCGACGGCGGCGTCGTGTGCCTGATGGGCGCCGTGCAGTGGAAGGAAGAGTTCGTCGTA
This sequence comes from Frankia gtarii, assembly GCF_025403375.1. Taxonomy (GTDB): domain Bacteria; phylum Actinomycetota; class Actinomycetes; order Frankiales; family Frankiaceae; genus Frankia; species Frankia gtarii. The sequence continues at coordinate 9,640 of NZ_JAMPTM010000025.1, read as the reverse complement.
GGTACCACCGAGACCCTTCAGCGTGATCATCTGCCCGCCGACGGCGACGCGGCGCCCGACCACACCGAACTCCATGCCCTCGCGGGCCACCGTCGCGCCGGTGCCGGCGGCCCGCCGCAGCAGCGCCTGCGCGGCCGGCAGGGCCTGCTGGGCGAGCACGACGAGCGTGTCCGCCCGGATGGCAGAGCCGGTCCGCGCGACGATCCGGTCGAGCTCCGCCGCGGCGGCGTCGGGGTCCCCCGCGAGCACGGCGGCGTCGGCCGGGTCGAACGAGCTCACCTCTGCGGCGCCGTCCGCCCCGGTGACCATCACCGGGGTGATCGCGGCCACCGGCGCGTCGAGCAGGTCGGCCAGGTCACCGAGCTCCGGGGAGCCGTCCCAGCCCGACTCGACGACCGCCAGATCGACCGGGGCATCCGCGAACGCGGCGAAGGCCACCGCGGTGAGCAGCTCGAAGGCGCTCAGCGGGCCGTCGGACTCGATCAGCGGCAGGTACGGCGCGAGGTCGTCGTAGGCGGCGCCGAACACCTCGGACGAGATCTCCGCGCCGGCCAGCCCCACCCGCTGGGCGCTGCCGAGCCAGCCGGGCGAACGCAGGGAGCCCGCACGGATCCCGAACGCGTCAAGCAGCGCGGTGATGGCGGCGACGGTGGAGCTCTTCCCGACAGAACCCGCCACCACGATGCTGGGGAAGGCCCGCTGCGGCTGGCCGAGCAGGTCCAACAGGCGGCGCAGCCGCGCCAGCCCTGGGAGGACCGCGACGGCGGCCCGCTGCGCGTACGCGGCCGCGAACTGCGGAGGGCCCGCCCAGGCAGCATCGCCGGACGCGGAGGTCATGCCGGCCTTCGCCGAGGCGCCTGTCACGGCACGATCCTACGAGTCCAGACGACCGGCGTTCGCCGGTGCCCGCGCAAGCCCCGCCGACCTGCCCGCCTGACCACCGCCCAGCCGCCCGGCCGCCCGGCCGAGGAGTCCGGTTTGCATGGGTCGCTACTGTCGAGCGCGGGTGAAGGAGGCGGCAACAGCAGGTGACGTGGACCTACGAGGCGGCATGCGCCGCACTGGCCAGCTCGGTGGACCTGGAGAAGCAGGCGATCACGGCCGACCCGCCGGTGCCGAGTCTGGAGCGGATGCGGGAGCTGGCCCACCGGCTCGGCGACCCGCAACACGGCGCCGCGGTGATCCATCTGACCGGCACGAACGGGAAGACGTCGACGGCGCGGATCACCTCGGCCCTGCTCGGCGCCGCGGGGCTGCGGGTCGGCCAGTACACCAGCCCGCACCTGGAGCGGACGAACGAGCGGCTGGTCGTCGACGGCCGGCCGATCGACGACGGCGAGTTCGCCCGCTGCGTCGGCGCGGCGGTGGACGCGGCCGCGCCGATGGCGGACCGGCCGACCTTCTTCGAGCTGCTGACGGCCGCGGCGTTCCACTGGTTCGCCGATCGGGCCGTCGACGCCGCGGTCATCGAGGTCGGGCTGCTCGGCCGCTGGGACGCCACGAACATCGCCGACGGCCGGGTCGCCGTCGTCACGGGCATCGGCGCCGACCATCTGGACTACGCGGGGAGCCTGGCCGGGGTGGCCCGAGAGAAGGCCGGCATCGTCAAGCCCGGCGCCGACCTCGTGCTCGGCGAGGTCGACGCCCGCTTCGACGACGTCTTCACCCGGACGCCGGCGGCCCGGGTCCTGCGGCTGGGCCGGGACTTCGCCATGGTCGGCGGCCGCCCCGACCCGGCCGGTCGCCGCGGCGACCTGCGCACCCCCGCCGCCCGTTACGACGACGTCGGGCTGTCGCTGCACGGCGCCTACCAGGAGGCCAACGCCGCCTGCGCGCTGGCGTCGGTGGAGGCGTTCCTCGGCCGCCCGCTGCCCGAGGGGGCGGTCCGGGCCGGGCTCGGTTCGGTGCGGGCGCCCGGCCGGTTGGAGATCGTCGGGACGGCGCCGCTGCGCGTGCTCGACGGTGCCCACAATCCGGCGGCGGCGGCGGCGCTGACCCGTTCACTCGCCGAGGAGTTCCCCGGCCGGAGCTGGACGGTCGTCTACGGGGCGCTGCGCGGCCATGACTTCGCCGCCACTCTGGCAGAGCTGCGCGGCGAGCGGATCGACTCGCTGATCTGCTGCGAGCCGGCGTCCCCGCGGGCGATCCCGGCCGAGCAGGTCACCGAGGCGGCGCGGCGGTGGGCGATCCCCGCCGAGAGCGCTCCCGAGGTCGCGGCCGCGGTGCGACTCGCCCGGCGGCGGGCGGGGACGACCGGCGCGATCCTGGTGACCGGGTCCTTCTACCACCTCACCGAGGCGCGGCGGGCGCTGGGCGCGTAGTCGCCCGCCGATCCGGAGCCGGGGCGGGCCGGGGCGGGAGCTCTCGCCCCCGGCCCGGCCCGGCCCGGCTGCGGCCTCAGGCCGACTTCTCCTGGCGGGGCGCCCGCTTCGAGGCGACGTCCCGGGGCACCAGCGTGGGGTTGACGTGCTCCAGGACGACCTCGCGGGTGACGACGACCCGGGCGACGTCCTTACGGCTCGGGATGTCGTACATCACCGACAGCAGCACCTCTTCCATGATCGCCCGCAGGCCGCGGGCGCCGGTGCCGCGCAGGATCGCCTGGTCGGCGATCGCCTCCAGCGCGTCGGAGGTGAAGTCGAGATCGACGCTGTCCAGTTCGAACAGCCGCTTGTACTGCCGGACCAGGGCGTTCTTCGGCTCGGTCAGGATCCGGATCAGCGCCTCGCGGTCCAGGTTGGACACGCTGGTGATGACCGGCAGCCGGCCGATGAACTCCGGAATCATGCCGTATTTGAGCAGGTCCTCGGGCATGATGTCGCCGAAGACGTCGGAGGCGTCCGGGTCGTCCTTGCCGTGCAGCACGGCGCGGAAACCCAGCGACTTCTTGCCGATCCGCGACTCGATGATCCGGTCCAGCCCGGCGAAGGCCCCACCCACGATGAACAGGACGTTCGTCGTGTCGATCTGAATGAACTCCTGGTGCGGGTGCTTGCGACCGCCCTGCGGCGGCACGCTGGCGGTAGTGCCTTCCAGGATCTTCAGCAGGGCCTGCTGGACACCCTCGCCGGACACGTCTCGAGTGATGCTGGGATTCTCCGACTTACGGGCGATCTTGTCGACCTCGTCGATATAGATAATCCCGGTCTCGGCCTTTTTGACGTCATAGTCGGCAGCCTGGATCAGCTTGAGCAGAATGTTCTCGACGTCCTCGCCGACGTAGCCCGCCTCGGTCAGCGCGGTCGCGTCGGCGATGGCAAACGGGACGTTGAGCATCCGGGCCAGCGTCTGGGCCAGCAGCGTCTTGCCACACCCGGTCGGGCCGAGCAGCAGGATGTTGCTCTTCGCGAGCTCCACCTCGCCCTTGTTGGCCTCGGCGCCGCCGCCCCCGCCCGAACCGCCGGCCTGCACCCGCTTGTAGTGGTTGTAGACCGCGACGGAGAGGGTCTTCTTCGCCGCCTCCTGCCCCACCACGTAGCTGTCGAGGAACTCGTAGATCTCCCGCGGCTTGGGGAGCTCGTCCCACTTCAGCTCGGAGGACTCGGAGAGCTCCTCCTCGATGATCTCGTTACACAGATCGATGCACTCGTCACAGATGTAGACGCCAGGGCCGGCGATGAGCTTTTTCACCTGCTTCTGCGACTTACCGCAGAACGAGCACTTGAGCAGGTCACCGCCATCACCGATGCGTGCCACCGAGGACTCAGTCCCTTCGTCCAGACGATGGTGTCGCCTGCGTGTCAGGGGCGGTTGACACCGCCCGGTCGTCGCGTGTCTGCCTGCAACCATCCCCGTGGGGACGGTACCCCGCCAAGCGGCCCAGTGAGTGCCCTATCGCTCGGCTCATACCAGTCAGCCTACGGTCACCATGGCCGTCCTCGCGCGTCCGCGCGGTCCCATAAGGCCAACGCGTCACGGACATCGAGGAGCTGACCGCATTCGACCTGTCGGCGCGCCGCGCGAACCGGCCGCCGATCACCCCGCGCCACGGGCCGGCCTCGCGTGGCGTCGTGCCACGCGAGGCGTCGGCCGCGGGGTGCGCGTGCCGCCCGACCGGTGCCCCGCCGTGCTCCGGGCATCCGATGAGCGCTCGCGATCCGGTCACGCGCCCGCGACTCGTCGCTAGCGTGTGGTGGCGAGCCGCGAGGACTTGCGGGTCTTGATGACCTCGTCGATCAGGCCGTACTCCTTGGCCTCGTCGGCGCTGAAGATCTTGTCCCGCTCGATGTCCTTGCGGATGTCCTCCTCCTTCTTGCCGGTGTGAGTGGCAAGCATCCGCTCCAGCAGCGACCGCATCCGCAGGATCTCGCGGGCCTGGATCTCGATGTCGCTGGACTGGCCCTCCCCCGACGCCGACGGCTGGTGGATCAGGATCCGGCTGTTCTCCAGCGCGAAGCGCTTGCCCGGGGTCCCCGCCGCCAGCAGCACCGCCGCCGCCGACGCCGCCTGACCCATGCAGATCGTCGAGATGTCCGGCCGCACGAACTGCATCGTGTCGTAGATCGCCGTCAACGACGTGAACGACCCACCCGGCGAGTTGATGTAGATCGAGATGTCCCGGTCCGGATCCTCCGACTCCAGGAACAGCAGCTGCGCCATCACGTCGTTCGCCGACACATCGTCGATCTGAACGCCGAGGAAGACGATCCGCTCCTTGAGCAGCTTCGAGTACGGGTCCATGCCGTACTCGCCGCGGGAGGTCTTCTCGATGATGTTCGGTAGGACGTAGCGGCCCTGCGGCTGGGCGGCGGCCTGGCCGCCCTGCTCAGACCTCATCTGCTGGTAGAGCGTCTCGTGGAACATGATGGCTGCCTCCGGGAACGGATGACGACGGTTCGGTCCGGTGAGCGGGCTGCCCGCTCAGCTCACCGGCCCCTCGCTGGGAACCTGGCGGGCCTGCTGGACCACGTGATCGACGAACCCGTAGTCCTTGGCCTCGTCGGCGGTGAACCACCGGTCCCGGTCGGAGTCACGCTCGATCTGCTCGATCGGCTGCCCGGTGTGGAACGCGATGCGCTCCTGCATCATCCGCTTGGTGTAAAGCATCTGCTCCGCCTGAATGGCGATGTCGGAGGCGGTGCCTCCGATCCCGCCCGACGGCTGGTGCATCATGATCCGGGCGTGCGGCAACGAGTAGCGCTTACCCGGCGCACCGGCGCAGAGCAGGAACTGACCCATCGACGCGGCGAGGCCGAGCGACACGGTCGCGACATCGTTCTCGACGAACTGCATGGTGTCGTAGATCGCCATGCCGGCGCTCACGGACCCACCCGGCGAGTTGATGTAGAGGAAGATGTCCCGGGTCGGGTCCTCCGCGTTGAGCAGCAGCAGCTGCGCGCACAGCGCGTTGGCGATCGAATCCTCGACCACCGATCCGAGGAAGACGATCCGGTTGGCCAGCAGGCGGTTGAACACCTGGTCGTCGAAGGCGGGTCCACCCTGGCCGGGCGAACGGAACTCCGGACCCGGAACTGGCAGGCGCGGAACTGCGAGGTTACTCACGGTCAGCTCCTCGGCTTCCTCACATGGGGCGGCTGATTGACCGGCTCGACACTATCTGTGACGCGCGCAAGTTCTCGCCCTTCAGGCTCGATGTTCGCGCTGGGCGTGAGGACCGGCCAGTCCGGACGCCCTCGCGACGCCGCTGCGCCGGCCCCCCGACGACGGCGCGCCACAACGCCAGACGGCCCCCGGAGCGAGTCCGGGGGCCGTCTGGCGGGCTGACAGACCGCACGGCGCGAGCCGCGCCACCGCCTGCCGCGAGGTCAGATGTCGCGGTCCACGCCTTCGCTCGCCGCGGTCGCTGCCTGGGCCGGCTCCGCCGCAACCTCGTCCTCGGCGTCGTCGTCCTCGGCGCCACCCTCGTGATCATGGTCGCCGTGGTCGTGACCGGCGTGGTCGTGACCGGCGTGGTCGTCGTCGGCCTCGTCGTCATCCGGAGCCGGACGGGCCGGGAGCACCAGCTCCACCGGGGTGCCCTCCCCGTCGACGACCTTGGCGTTCTCCAGCAGCAGGAACAGCGCCTTGGTCCGCAGAACGTCGGCCATCAGCGCCTGCAGCCCCTCGCCCTGGGCGAGCTGCTGGGCGTAGACGTCGGGCTGCAGACCCGAACGCTGGGCCCGCATGATCACCTGCTCCATGAGCTCACCCTGGTCGATGCCGATCGACTCGGCGTCGATGACCGCGTCCAGGATGAACTGGGAACGGATCGCCTTGCCCGCCGTCTCGCGGACCTCGGCGTCGAACTCCTCGGCGGACTGGCCAAGCGTCTCCAGGTAGGTCGCCCGGTCGGTGCCGATGTTCTCCAGCTCGTGGGACAGCCGGTGCTCCCGGGCCTCGATCTCGCCCTCGAGCAGGGAGGCCGGGACGGGCACCTCGACCCGCTCCAGCAGGCTCTCCAGCAGCTTCTCCCGGGCCTGCCCGACCTGCTCGGTGCGCCGCGACTGCTCCAGCCGGCTGCGCACGTCGGCGCGCAGCTCGTCCAGCGTGTCGAACTCGCTGGACGTGGTCGCGAAGTCGTCGTCGAGGGCGGGGAGCTCCTTCTCCTTGACCCCGCGCACCGTCGCGGTCACCTCGGCCTGCTCACCGGCCTGCTCGCCGGCCAGCAGCGCCGTGGTGAACGTGCGGGACTCGCCGTCGGCGGCCCCGACGATCGCATCGTCCAGGCCCTCGATGAGGTTGCCGCTGCCGACCTCATAGGACAGCCCGGTGGCCTCGGCGCCCTCGATCGGCTTGCCGTCGGCCTGCGCGGACAGGTCGAGCGAGACGAAGTCGCCCGTCTGCACCGCCCGCTCGACCGGCTGGAGCTGCGCGAACCGATCCCGCAGCGCGCCGAGCTGCTCCTCGACCTGCTCGTCGGTGACCTCGACGGCGTCCACCGTGACCTGCAGATCGGAGAACTCTGGCAGCACCACCTCGGGACGGACGTCCACCTCGGCGGTGAACACGAGCTGGCCGCCGTCGGCGAACTCGGTGATGTCCACCTCGGGGCGCGACAGCACGTCGACCTCCTCGGCCTGCACAGCCTCGGAGTAGAGCTGCGGCAGCGCCTCCTGGACCGCCTCGTCCAGGATCACGCCGCGACCAAGGCGCTGGTCGAGGATCCGCGGCGGGACCTTGCCCGGCCGGAAGCCGGAGACGCGGACCTGGCGAGCGAGCTTGCGGTAGGTGGCATCGAGCGAGGGCTTGAGCTCGTCGAAGGGCACCTCGACGGTGAGCTTGACCCGGGTCGGGCTGAGGGTCTCCTTGGTGGCCTTCACGGCGCGGCGGTCTCCTGGTACGACGTTGGACGGGGTGACACGCCGAGGCTATCGGTCGGGGCGGGGAGACTCGAACTCCCGATCTCCTGCACCCAAAGCAGGCGCGCTAGCCACTACGCTACGCCCCGAGGCGTTGCCTGCTCATCCTACGGGGTAAGCTCGCCTCGATCACCCGCGGGTGTAGCTCAATGGCAGAGCCCCAGCCTTCCAAGCTGGCCATGCCGGTTCGATCCCGGTCACCCGCTCTCTATGCCGTCCAGCCCGGCAGCCCTCGACGCCGCCGCGGCCCGGTGGCCCTCGTTGGCTTGGGGCCGATGCGACGGGCCTCGAAAAATCACCCGCACACGGGCACAAATCACCCGCACACGGGCGCCCGCGTGCGGGGCGGTCCACCCGCACCCCCATCAGACCGACGCCGGACCATGCCGGCATCCCCGGCCGGAGCCGGCGTCGCGACCGGGTCGGCCCGCGCGCGTCGACATGCCCAGATGGCATGCCCGCCGGCATGTCGCGTGGCCGGAGCTCACCGACTTCACGGACGCCGAGCTCATCGCGGTGGTGCAGGATAAATCGGACGCTGCGCCCTGTGGGAGAACCATGTAGGCGTTCTCCCACGCATCCACCGCCGCACGATCGGTCGCATGGCCCGGATCTTTCGTATCGTGGCCGGCTGTGATCGTGGGTTGCCCTACCGCCCTTGTCGATGTTGGGTTTTGCCGCTCGGTCCGGGTGTGGCCGTGGCGGACGAGCCCGCCGTTGCGCGGGATGGGCGCCCGGCCCATGTCCCGGGTGGTCGTCTGTCCTGGTTGGCCGGGGTGGAGGTCCGTGTCCCGGAGGCTGTCCGGGAACGGGCAGCGCGCAACGGGTGACTTCCTGGGCGGCGGGCAGGGTCCAAGACGGTCCAGGGATGGTGCGCGGCCAGGTGCAAGACGGGTGGTGCGGTCGCGGCGGCACCCCGACAGACGATCATCGGCGTGAAAGCCCGGGGTTGACCAGGCCAGCCGGCACCGCACGGCCACCCGTCTACCAGCCCGGTTCCCGGCCAGAATGCGATCAGATCGCGCCGAGGCTTACGTACGGTTCCATAGCCGAAAACCGCAACCAAGCCTCGGCACGATTCCGCGCACGACTGATCGCAGAGAGATGGGAAGGATGCCGCCGCCGGTGAGGTGCACCGAATCCCGCGCCACTGCGCCCGAATTCACGGACACCTTGCCGCAGCCGCGAGCCCAGGCCGAGGGCGTGCCCCGGACACCGTCGCGATGGTGCCGGCCGTCAACACCGACGACCGGCACCATCGCCGGCAGATCGCCAGGGTGCGGTCAGCCCACCGTCAGCACGATGGGCTGAGCCGCCGACCGGAGCAACCGGTGCAATGGCTCAGTCACCAGTTCCAGCCATCGTCCTTCCACCTGTCCTTGCGCTTGTCACCGAACCAGTCGTCGTCGAACCAGTCGTCCTTGTGCTTGCCGTCCTTCCGCCAGTCGTCCTTGCCCCAGTCATCCTTACGCCAGTCGTCCTTGTGCTTGTCATCCTTACGCCAGTCGTCCTTGCCCCAGTCGTCCTTGTGCTTGTCATCCTTACGCCAGTCGTCCTTGCCCCAGTCGTCCTTGCGCTTGTCATCCTTACGCCAGTCGTCCTTACGCCAGTCGTCCTTGCCCCAGTCGTCCTTGCGCCAGTCGTCCTTGCGCCAGTCGTCCTTGCCCCAGTCGTCGCCGCCCCATTTCTGGGCCTGCTTGACCGTGTCCCCGCCGTCGGACGCCCAGGCGCTCGAAGCCGCTGGCCCCAGCGCGACGAAAATGGTCGCCATGCTCGACAACGCGACCACTGCCGCCCGGGTCCTCATTGATCTCCGCACAGTTCTCCCCTACGGTTCTCGGAAAAGCAACAAACCAAGGTCGCTGGAAAGCGTATCCGGCCTGTCGCGGACCGCAAATCCTGCCGCTCACCCTGGGTTTTATTCACGTTTCATACCGCGTTCTCGCATGCTCTCCACAGATAACCGGAGAATAACCGTAGAATGATCGGAAGCGATTTCTACGGGTCGGCCCCGCGGCGCATTGCCGCGTCCGGCGGTGCGCGCACCGGAGGGCGACGCGGCGATCCGCCGGGAATCGGCCGGCCTGCCCGGTCTCACCGACGACGGTCGGCGGCCGGTGCGCGGCATCCCGGCCCGTGCAGGTGCACCCACCCCTCTGGCTACGTAAAGTAATCACCGGATGGCCGAGGGGGTCTGGATGCGCAGCACCGACACAAGCCGCCCGCCGGCGCCAGGCCTTCGCCGGCCGCCTCGCCGCCGCGTCGCCGGGCCGGCCGGTCTCCTGCTCCTGGCCGCGACCTGTCTGGTCGGCGCCTGCTCAGGTGGTCGGACCGCCCCGGCG
>NZ_JAMPTM010000259.1 GCF_025403375.1 Frankia gtarii | reverse complement strand
GCCCCCTCACCGACGCCGAGCCCCTCGCCGCGGCCGGATCCAAGCACCGATTCGCAGCGCCTGCGTCTCCCGGCCACCGACCCGCCTTCGCCATCCGCCGGGAACGACCCCGCCGACGACGAACGTCTCGCCCCACCGGCCGCGCCCACGGCGGCCCGACCGGCGGCCGGGTCGACTGGGGTGCTGCTCGTGCTGCTCGCCGCCGGCGGGCTCCTCGGTGCGCTCGGGGTCTGGATGGCGGGAACCGCCCGGGCCGGCCACGCGGTCCTGGGCCCCGCGGCCGCCACGGTCACCGGCGCGATCTGCGCCCAGATGTTGTTCCTGAGCAATCGCGCGATCGGCGTCGTGGTCACCGTCCTGGCCGCCTTCGCCGGTTCCGGCGGCGGGGTGCTGCTAGCCCGGGCCCTCGACGTCGACGAACCCGGCCGGGTGTTGCTGTCCGTGGTGGTCGCCCTGATCGTCGCCGCGGCCTGCGCGTTCGTCATGCTGCCGCCCCTGCCGCCCCTGCCGCCCACCGCCGACCCGCGCCCGGAGGTGCCATCGGACCCGCGGGCCGCGGGTTCGGTCGCCGGCCCGCGGGCGTCGGTTCAGGACGTCGACGATGCCGGACGGCCCCTGTTGCGCCCGGCGCCCTGACGCCGACGGGTGGCTGGGGGCGCGGTGCCGCCGGTGCCGGCATCGCGGGTGACCCACGCCATGACACCGCGACAAAGACGCAGATCAACGAGGGCGTTGCGGTCGGTGCTGGCCGGCGGCCCGGCGCCGGTCATGATATTTCGGTTCACCTGGAATGCTGGCCTGCGACAATGGACGAAGCCAAGGGGGTGTCGTGGCTGCCGTTCCGGAAGGCAACCGCGTGGTGGCGGGCCGATATCGACTCGTCGCGCGTCTGGGTGCGGGTGCGATGGGCACCGTCTGGCGCGCCTTCGATTCCGTCCTGGAAACCGAGGCCGCGCTCAAGGAGATCGAGTTCGCCGGTGGCGTCGCGGGCGCCGAGCGGGCGGACCGGGTAGAGCGCGCAATGCGCGAGGCGCGGCACGCCGCGAAACTACGCGGCCACCCACACGTCGTCACGATCCTCGACGTCGTCCTCGAGCACGACCTGCCCTGGATCGTGATGGAGCTCGTGCCATCCCGATCCCTGTTCGAGGTTGTGCGAGATGACGGCCCGCTGCCCGTCGCCGAGGTCGCCCGGATCGGGGTCGCGATGCTCGACGCGCTCGTCGCCGCTCGCGATCACGGCATCATCCACCGCGACGTGAAACCGTCCAACGTGCTGATCGGGACGGACGGCCGGGTCGTGCTCACCGACTTCGGCATCGCCACCGGCGACGGCGATCCGACCCTCACGGTCACCGGCGTACTGGGAACGCCCCTCTACATGGCTCCGGAACGGCTCGACAACCGACCGGCGACCTTCGAGGCGGACCTGTTCAGCCTGGGGGGCACGCTGTACTTCGCCGTCGAGGGTCACCCGCCGTTCGAGCGGGACAGTTTCGGCGCGATGCTGGCCGCCATCCTGCTGTACCCGCCCGCCCCGCCAGCACGGGCCGGCGCCCTTGCCCCGGTGCTCGACGGCCTGCTGGCCAAGGACCCCGCCCGGCGCCCGGTCCCGACTCGGGCCCGGGAGCTACTCGAGCAGGCCGCCCGCTCCCGGCCACAGCCCGGAATGGGCCGCGTGGACGCCCTGTCCTGGCACCTGCGGTACCCCGCGCCACCCGGCGACGACTGCGACGAGGCGACCCGGCTGGCCGGCCGAACCGGCCGCCAGCCGCCCCCGGATCGGCCACCGACACAGTTCCCCGAGACACCGGACGCGCTCGATGCCGCCGGCTCCCGAACGCCGCCCCTCGTCGCGCCGGACGCCAGCGATACGAAGGCGCGGGACGCCGACGATGCGGAGGCCCCGGCGCGGCCGGTCGAGCCGATGCCGGCAGATCGCCCGGCGGCGCCGGGGGATCGCCCGGCGGCGCCGGCGGAGCTCACCGCGGTGGAGCAGGACGGCGCGGTGCTGCTGCGTTGGGCGCCGTCGGTCACCCCGGGCGCGTCCTACCGGGTGTCGCGGGTGCTCGAGGATCCGTCCGCGCCGAACGGCCGCCGCGAACGCGGCCTGGGCATCACCACCGGCACCGAGCTGTTCGACGCCGGGGCACCCCGGGGCGTCCCACACTGGCACGAGGTGGTCGCGATGGTCACGGACCCCTCGGGCCGGCTGCGCTCGACGCCGGTCCGCACGCCGACCCGCACGCTGTTGCCACCGGTAACCGCGCTGCGGGCCGGCATGTCCGGCGACGCGGTCGCGCTGTCCTGGCGGCCCATGCCGGAGCGCGACGAGGTGATGATCGAGCGGACGTTCGCCGAAACCTCACCGCTGTCGGGGGCGAAGCGCCGGTTCCGCAGCGCCGGCGGCTACTTCCTCGACGAGGACACGGCACCGGGCGCGGTCTACCGCTACCGGGTGTGGGCGGCCGGATCGGACGGCTCGGACGCGCTGGCCCCCTCCGGAGCCGCGGAGGTGGTGGTCCGGGTCGTCGCCCGGCCGCGGCCGGTGCTGGACCTGGAGGCGCGCGCCACCCTCGGCGGGACCGTGCTGCGGTGGACGACCGTGCCCGGGGCCGTCGTCCGGATCTACGCGACGGAGGCCCCCGCGCAGGCCGGGCTGGTCGGCACCGGCCCGTTCGGACCGGCCGACCACGAGGTCGGCGCGGGCTCGCTGGAGGGCCGGGCCCGGCTGGTCGGGGAGAGCCGCCGGGGACGCCTCGTCGACCCGCAGCCGATCGGCACGGTCGTCTACACGCCGATCACGATCGCCGAGGACCGGGCCGTGATCGGCGCGGCGGTCAGCCACAGCGGAGACTGAACCGGTCGTTGCCACCGGCCGATTCAGTCCGGCCGGCGGCCGATTCAGTCCGGCCAGCGGCCGCCGGTCAGCGCGGTGAGCCGGGACGTCGCGATCAGCAGCCGGTCGACCATGGCCGCACGCCGGGCTGTGTCCAGCGTCTGCGCGGCGACCAGGCCGAGGGCCACGGCGACCTGACCGTCCCGGCCGAACACCGGCGCGCAGATCTCACCCACCGGCCACGACTTCGCCCCGTCCGGGTCGAGGATCTCGTAGTCGCCTTCGGCGAGGGTCCGCAGTAGCTCGTCACGCTCCCGGAGCAGGCCGGGATCGGTCGGCGCGTCGGCGACCTGGTCCAGCACGTCGCGCAGCCGCCACCGCAAAGCGCCCTCCACCGTCACCGAGTAGCCCCGTTCCCGCACGGCATCGACGGCCCGTAGATGTCGACGCGCCGGCTGCGTCCCAGCGGCGTCCCTCCCAGCGGCGTCCCTCCCGGCGGCGTCCCTCCCGGCGGCGGCTGCCGGGGCGAGCCAGGCGTCGACGGCGCCGGGGGGCGCCCAGGCCAGGTGCACGGCGCCGACGGGCGGGCGCAACGGCAGCGTCTGGCCCACCCTCATGCACAGACCGAACAGGGCGGAGCGGGGGACGCGGGCCAGGACGAGCAGGCTGTCGGCGAAGGTCATGGTCGCGAACGTCTCGATGTCCAGATCCGCGGTCAGCGACTCCAGCTCGGCGCGGGCCAGCCGGGCCAGCCGCGCCCGGTCTCCGTCGGCGGCGGCGACCGCCAGCGCCGCGGGACCCAGCGCGTACGTGCGGCGCCCGTCGTCGCGATGGACAAACCCCGACTCGACGAGGGCGCGCAGCATCGCCTGGCAGGTGGTCTTGTCCATGCCGACGGCCCGGGCCAGCTCCGAGAGCGAGTAGCCGAACTCGCCGTGGCCGCCGAGGAAAGTCAGCAGCCGCCCGACTCTGGCGGCCGACCCGGACGGCTTCACCGCCACCGTGACGACCTCACCGCCGTGACGCCTACCTCCGCCGCCACCTGACCGACCTCCCCAGCCACCGGCAGACCTCCCCACCATCAGTGCTGTTGCGGGACGACGGGATCATCCCCCGACCGTGCCGGTCGGGCCAGCCGCCCGCGGGCATCCGGGGCCAGCACACAGGGGCGACACGCGGCGAGTGGCCACGCCCCGCCGGGCGCCACCGTGCGCGCGGATGCCAGCATGAACGACCGTGGGTAGTCCAGATGACGCCGCCACGATCGGCGGCGCGATCGACAGCGCAGACATGATCAACAGTGTGGACACGGTCGACGGCATCGCCGACGATCAGCAGCCACCCGCCTATGGATACCTCGATATAGACCCCGACACCGCGCGGCGGGCCAGCCGCACCTACTGGGACGACGCGGCCGCGGACTACCAGGCCGAACACGGCGCCTTCCTCGGTGACAGCGACTTCTGCTGGAGCCCCGAGGGGCTGCGCGAGTCCGAGCTCCGCCTGCTCGGGGACGTTGCCGGCCGCACAGTCCTGGAGGTCGGCTGCGGCGGTGCCCAGTGCGCACGGTGGCTGCGACGCCACGGCGCCCGGGTGGTCGGCTTCGACCTGTCCGGCGGCCAGCTCGCCCAGGCCCGCGCCTACGCGGCCCGCACCGGCATCGAGGTGGCGTTGGTCCAGGCCGACGCGGTCGCGCTCCCGTTCGCGAACGAGAGCGTCGACGTGGCCTGTTCCGCGTTCGGCGCGGTCCCGTTCGTGGCCGACAGCGGGGCGGTGATGCGGGAGATCGCCCGGGTGCTGCGCCCCGGCGGGCGCTGGGTGTTCTCAACGACCCATCCGTTCGTGTGGTGCCTGCCGGACGATCCGGACGAGAACGGGCTGCGGGTGTTCCACAGCTATTTCGACCGACGCGCCTACACCGAGCACGACGACTCCGGACAGGCGATCTACACGGAGACGCATCGCACGATCGGCGACCGGGTCCGCGAAATCGTCGCGGCCGGGTTGATCCTGCACGACATCATCGAGCCGGAATGGCCGGCGGGCGAGGAGCGGACCTGGGGTCAGTGGGGGCCGGTACGCGGCAGGTACGTGCCCTCCACCTCCATCTTCGTCACGAGCCGGCCGACGGCCCGCCAGCTTTAGTCACCTGGCAGGTGTTAAGGCACCGAGGCCGGGCAAACCCTGATCAGGCGTCACCGGACAAGCCGGAAATGACACGAACATCAGACCGGAGACCGACGAAGGGGAGGCAACATCATGAAGATTCTGCGTCGAATGCGGAACGAAGTTCGGCACGACGTCAACCAGGCGGACCGTTCTGGCGCGCGCGGGCTGCGACGCCTGCGCCGGCGGCGGAGCCGGAGCGCCTCCTCGACCACCACCGGTACTCGCTACTGATCTCGTAGCGACAGCACACCCGGGCGACCCCGGGGTTCTGAGCGGGCGCCCGCTCAGAACCCCGGGGTCTTCTGCTGTCTGAGACATCTGTCCGAGACATCTCCACCGGCAGACTCCCAGCGCTCCGAACACGAACGCCGACCGGCGTGCATGCGGCGCGTGAGGAACACTCCGCTCAACGCGACGCCAGGTTGTCCCACTGTGCACACAACGCCCGAGGGTGCGGGGAAGTACCCCGATCCCCCCCGTTATGGTGGGCCCCGCATTCGCCGTTGGGGGCAGACCGTGTATCACGCTCACTCCACACCCGGAGATGCCACGTTCAGGCGCGGCAATCCGGGGGTTCGCGCGTGCACGGGTGTGGCGCTCGCCGTGGCGCTGCTCGGCCTCGCGGCCGGGTGCTCCTCCAGCGGCGACACCGCCTCGTTCACCCCGGCTCCGCACGCAACACGGGTCGCACCCGCCGTCGAAGCGGATCCGCTACCGCCGCTGAGCAAGTTCATCACCCAGCCGGACGGTAGCCAGGTGACGACGGTCAGCGCCGACTATCTGTTCGACTCGAACAGCAGCGAGCTACGGGGGGAAGCGATGACCGCGTTGCAGCAGGTCCTGCCCGCGATCCGCGAACATCCCGGCCCCATCTCGGTGATCGGCTACAGCGACGGGCTGGGCCGGACCGAAGACAACCAGAAGCTGTCGCTGGCGCGGGCGAAGTCCGTCGAGGCGTGGCTGGCGACGCAGAACATCCCCAGCTCCGTGCTGGATGTCGAGGGCCGGGGCGAACAAGGCGCGCAGAACGACGTCGCCGACGCGAGCCGACGCCGAGTGGAGATCGTGCTTCGATGACGTGCGACGTTTCCGCCTGTCCACCGGCGACCCCGGGCTCGGCCGCGACGGGTGAACCCGTGTCCCGACGCCGGGGCCACCGCCTGCGCGGCCGGCTGGCCGGGCTGGTGGCCGCAGCTATGCTGGCGACGCCGATGCTCGCGGCCTGCAACGCCGGCGGCCTGGTCGGCGCGTCCGAGGCGGGCGGCCCGATCGACTGCTCCAAGTACCAGGACTCCACACCCAAGGCTGGCGCCCCACTGCTGCTGGTGCTGCTCGACGTGACCGACAACTCGGCCGCGACCGCGCAGCGCGTCGCGACCCGGGTGCAGCCCTACCTCGACACGGCGCTGAAGGACGGCTCCTACATTCGGCTGGTCGCCAGCGGCGGCGCGGCCATGACGTACTCGGACTGCTTCCACGGTGACCGAATGTTCCAGATCAAACGGAACAACAACCGCCGCGAGGAGAAGGACCGGGTCGCCGCTGCCAAGGCACTCGGCACGGAGATCGACCACGTCGTCCAGACCGAGCGGATCAGCGCGAAGGGCAGCGCCACGGGCCTGCTCGCCGGCATCAACGACGAGCTCAGCACCGTTCGCTCCACGCCCGACGTAAAGGTCACCGACGTGACCGTCCTCGTCTGGAGCGACCTGCTCGGCACCGGTCAGGACACCGACTGCCTCAACGTCGACGGCAAGAAGGCGTCCGCGTCCATCGCCGAGGCGCTGGTGAAACGGTGCTTCGAAACCCAGCAGATCACCACGGTCGGAGACGACAAGGTCCGGTTCCTCGGCGTCAACGAGGGCGCGACGGATCGGCCGCAGCAGGATCTCGCCCGTTACCTCAAGGGCGAACTGTGCCGACGGATCAGCAGTGACTGCAGCTAGCTCCGCCCCACGCCGCCCGCCTTCCCGCCCGTCGGCGCCCGTCGGCGGCCGCTATGGCCGGGCGAGCGTCCCGTCGGCCAGGCACGGATCACGGCGGGGCAGTTCCCGTACGGGTCTCGGGCACCGGCGTCCGCACCCGTCCCGGCCCGATCCATTCGAAGGCGACACGCTGACCACGCTGACCGATCCCGCAGTTCCCCCCGCGCCCACAGTTCCCGCCGCGCCCGTCGCGGCGGCCGTTCCCGCCGCACCGGCAGCGCCCGCCGCGGCAGCGCCCGAGCTCCCGGAGCCCCCCGTCCGCAACCGCCGCGGCACGCGTCACGCCGATCCATCCGAACCGCTGCTGGCCACGATGGCGCCGGTGGAACCCAAGCCGAGGAGACGACCGATGGGCGTTCTACACGAGCCCGAGGACCAGCACTTCAGCCCTGCCCTGATGCGCTCGACGGTTGTGATCACCGGCTGCCTGGTCATGCTCGCGGTGCTGGAGATCTGGGTCTGGTTGACCCTGTCGTCCTCGTTCGCCAAGGTCTCCGTCACCGGATCGATGATCGTGACGGCGCTCAGCTTCTTCATCACCGGTAACACCTTCCGGCTGCGCGACATCCGGCGCCGGGTGGGCAACCGGGCTCGAGCCGGCCGGATCGCCCCGATCGACGCGCTGTCGACCCTGCCGCCGCGGGAGACGATCGCCCGCCGCTTCATGCTCGGCACCGTCGGCGCCGTCGTCGGCGTCGGCACCCTCATACTGACCATGATCTTCTCCGGCGACGAACAGCAGGGTGCGCGTGAGGCCATGGTCGCCTCGGTGCTCGGCATCGTCTGCGCCATGCTCTGCTTCGTCGGCGGGACCTTCGCCCGCCCCATCGACTAGCCACCCATTCCCCGATTCGCTACCCCCCGATCCACTAACCGCCCATCGGGACCGACACCGGAAAAGTAGGAGCCTGAAACGGTGCTGCGCAGGGGAAACCAGCCAGGTCGTCTGGCCAAGCAGCTCATCCGCCGGGTGGGAGACGCCGACATCGCGCTGGCGGGCGCGGAGACTCGCCCCAAGGTCCTCAAGAGCCTGGAGGAGGCGGAGGTCCAGGAGGTCCGGGCCTCCGTGCGGGCCGACGGCCGGACCCTGGAGGAGCTGATCGCCGAGCTCCGGATGGAGATCGACTCTCGGGCCGAACGCCGCGAACGGCGGACCGAGTTGATCAAGAACAAGGTCGAGCAGGGCCGGTTGTGGCGCAGCGTCGGGGTGCAGGAACGTATCCCGCAGATGGCGTTGGCCGGCCCGGCCCGCACAGTCGTCCTGACGCTGCTCGCGGCGCTGGACTTCTACGTGTTCGCGCAGTCCTACGCGGTGCTCGCCGACGTCGGCGGTTACGGTCCGGAATGGTGGCTCGGCGGCCTGCTCGGCGTCGCCGTGTTCATCGCCGGGGTGGCGCTCGCACACGGGATCAAGGCATCCATCCTCGCCCGCGCCCAGAAGCAGATGCTCGCCGACGCCGACGCCGGCCGCTTCAAGATCGATCTTGACGTCCGCGAGCAGCTCGTCGAGTCGAAGTCGTCCCCGCTGGCGCTGAGCCTGACCACGGCGATCTTCCTGCTGCTGTCCATCGCCGGGGTGCTCGTGCGCACCCAGGGCACGGCCGGTGAGAGCACCGGCGGCGCGGTGATCCTGTTCCAGGCGCTGATCCCGCTGGTCGCCGTGGCGGTCGAGCTGTACCTGCACGACCCGACGGAGCGCGACGAGCCGATGCCGAACATCGTCGACCGCCGGCTGGAGCGACGCCTGGCCAAGGCCGAACGCCGGCTGCGCATCGTCGCCGCCCAGGTCGAGGCGAAGGTGTCGCAGATCGAGAAGCTCTACCGGGTAGAGGAGGCCATCCTCGACGTCGAGCAGAAGGACATGGGCCTGCGCCACACCACCGACCTGGTGCTCGGCGGCGGCCACATCCCGACCATGCCGACGAACGGCCGGGTCGCCGAGGTGGACCGCGACCAGTTGGAGAAGACCATCAAGATGGCCCGCCGCTCCTAGCCGGCCTTACCCCCAGATCACGGGACCGGGCGGCCTTCGGAACCCTCGTCCGACCGCGTGGGTCCACGGCTGCCGCCCGCGGCCGGAAGGCAAGTAATCGGAAGGACGGCCGGCACCTGGTGGTCTGCCGGTCGGCACGGTTCGCGGCGCTGCCGGCCAGCCAGCGCCTTTTCCTCATGACCTGTGGTGGGAAGCGGCAGGCGGTCAGGTGGGGGCCAAACCGGCCGACTGTCACCGGCCGACTGTCAGCAGATGCTGGCCAGGAGGTCGGGTGGGTGTTGGG
>NZ_JAMPTM010000258.1 GCF_025403375.1 Frankia gtarii | reverse complement strand
ACCCCCTGCCGCCCGCCCGCGTCGTGTACCTCGATCTGGCGCAGCGGATGACCGCGGCGCACCGCCTCGGCGGCCAGGCCCAGGTCGTCGAGCAGCATCAGCGTGCGGCCGCTGACGGCGAGGGCGCGGCTGCCGGGAGGTCGGGTGGTGGCCCGGTCCACAACTCGGGCGGGCACCCCGCGCCGCACCAGCTCGGCGGCGAGCAGCAGACCGGTCGGGCCGGCGCCGACGATCAGGACGCTTACCCGGTCCTCGGGACTCCGCATGCGTGCACCGTAGTGACGTCACTCAGCGTAGGCAAATCCTGACCACCGTGGCGGCGGCCGTGACGGTCAGCGCTCGCGGATCACCGTCGCCACCGTGTACGGACGGCCCGCCGGGCCGCCTGCGCTGACCTCGTACACGGCCAGGGAACGGCCGCGGTGGACCGCGCGGGTCGTGAAGGTGACGGGATGGCTGCCGTCGCCGGGGCGCAGGAAGCTGATCCGGACCGACGTGGTGTGCGGCGGCCCGTCCGGGTCCGCCAGCGCCACCGCGAGCTCGGAGCCGCACAGCAGCACACCGCCGTGCACCGTGTTGTGCGGGTTCTGCATCCCGGGACCGCTCGGCAGGACGAGCGCCGGCCAGCCCGCCTCGGGCCGCGTCTCCCCGGCGGCCGGCACCGACCCGGCCGCCGGCGGCGACGCCTGCTCGGGGATCGCCCCGGCCGACGCCGACGCCGACGGCAGATCGAGGGTCTCGAACAGGGAGCCGTGGTCCGCGGGTGGCAGGGGCGGGCGCATGCCGCCTGGCGGCAGGATGTCCGCCGGCACGTAGCGGCAGCGGCCGGTGGCCACGGCCACCACCCGGCCCTCGCCGTCGAACACGGTGGCCGCCGCGAGCCCGCCGACGATGTCGCGGCCGAGTAGCGTCGCGTGCGCGGTCAGCTCCGGGCCGGGCCACGGCGGGGGGACGACGATCTCCAGCGAGAGCTGGGAGGTCACCGAATGCTGGTCGCCGAGGCGGGCCCGCAGGATCGTCGAGCCGAGCGCGTCATCGACGACGACGCCGAGCGACCCGACCGTCATGACGCCGCCCGGCCCGGCGAGCCACGGGCCGGTCCGCATCCGCACCCGGGTGCCGTCGTCGCCGTGGGTGGGAGGCTGCACCCGGAACCGGGTCTCGGCGTACTCGCGGGCCTCGACCTCGTGCGGCTCGGCCCGTCCGGTCGTCGTGGTCAAGCCTTCGGCCCGCCGGCGACGTAGATGATCTGGCCGGAGACGAAGCCGGCGCCCTCGCTGACGAAGAACGACACGGTGTGCGCGATGTCGTCGACCTCGCCGACCCGGCCGACCGGGATCACCCCCGACGACGCGGCGACGTACTCCTCCCAGGTCTTGCCCATGCGGGCGGCGGTGGCCCGGGTCATGTCGCTGGCGATGAAGCCCGGCGCGATGCAGTTCGCGGTGACGCCGAACTTGCCGAGCTCGATCGCCGCCGTCTTCGTGAAGCCCTGCAGGCCGGCCTTGGCGGTGGAGTAGTTCAACTGGCCGCGGTTGCCCAGCGCCGACGTGCTCGACAGGTTGACGATGCGGCCCCAGCCGGCGTCGACCATGTGCTTCTGAACCGCGCGGGTCATCAGGAACGCGCCGCGCAGGTGCACGCCGATCACCGAGTCCCAGTCGGCCTCGCTCATCTTGAACAGCAGATTGTCCCGGGTGATGCCGGCGTTGTTGATCAGCACGGTCGGCGCCCCGAGCCCCTCGGTGACGGCCGCGACCGCCGCGGTGACCTGCTCGGGGTCGGCGACGTCCGCGCCGACCGCCAGGGCGCGACCGCCGGCCGCGGTGATCGCCTCGACGGTGCCCTTGGCGGCGGCCTCCTCCAGGTCGAGCACGGCGACCGCCAGGCCGTCGTGGGACAGGCGCTGGGCGATCGCGGCGCCGATGCCACGGGCCGCCCCGGTGACGATCGCGACGCGGGTGGGGGTTTCGGACACGGACGCACTCCTAGTGGTCGAGGTCACGGCTTGTTTAGATCACGGCTTGTCGAGGTCACGGCTTGTCGAGGTCACGGAGGCCCCCAGGGCACATTTGCGCTGACCTTCCGGCCAGTCAAGCGAATGGTCATCCTGGGCGGCCGGCGTGCCGCGGCGATCTGCGGCGTTGGCCGGATGTGGGGTATGAAGGAATCGGTTGTAGAGCGGGCCGGTACCGCCGGCGACGCGAATGTCGTCGTGAGGAAGCTGCGGACATGTCTGTTGCCGAGCCGGTCGGAGCCGCCCACGAGGAACGCCCGGAGGCGGACCGGCGGGTGCGCCAGCCGAAGTCGGCCGAACTCGTCGCCAGCCACCTGCGCCGGCAGATCGTGCGCGGGGAGCTCGCCGCCGGCGAGGCGTTGCCCTCCGAAAGCGCACTGATGGCCCAGTTCCACGTCTCGCGTCCGACGCTGCGCGAGGCGTTTCGCGTGCTGGAAAGCGAATCGCTCATCCTGGTGCGGATGGGGCCGGGCGGCGGGGCGCGGGTGCGCCCCCCGAACGTCGACGTCGCCGCCCGCTACGCCGGCCTGATCCTGCAGCACCAGGGCACCGGGCTTGCCGACGTGCTGCAGGTCCGCGAGGTCACCGAGCCGCAGGCGGTCGCTCACCTCGCCCGTGCCGGCGGCCCGGGAGAGATCGCCCGGCTGCGGGCGGCCCTGGAGGAGCCGGCCGACCCCGCCGCGTCGCCGCTGGAGACGCTGCGTCGCCTCGAGCGGTTCCATCCGTTGTTGATCGAGCTGACCGGCAACCAGACGCTGCAGGTCCTCATGCGCATGATCGAGCACATCGTGGAGCTCGCCGACCGGTCGCGGGTGCAGTCGGACGCCGGCTCGCCCGACCTGGCCACGGCGGTCGCCCGCAGCCGCGCCGCCCACGCCCGGGTCGTCGACCTCATCGAGGCCCGCGACGCCGAACGCGCCGAGCGGCTGTGGCGCCGCCACCTGGTCGCCGGCCGGGACTACCTGGAACGCGGCGACGGCACCACCGTCCTGGACGTGTTCGGCTGAACCGTCCGCCCGGCGCCGGCTGCCGGCCACGCGCCGCCCGCCGGTCGGGCTCAACGCCGCGTGAGCCCGGCCAGCACGTCGGGCGACACGGCCCCGTCCGGCGCGGCGGACACCTGGGCGGTGATGCCGGCGAGCGCGGCGATGCGGTCGAGCTGCTGCTGCGGGTCGCGCAGCAGCAGCCGGTCGGTCGTGGCCCGCTTGAGGTAGAGGTGGGCGGAATGCTCCCAGGTGAAGCCGATGCCGCCGTGTACCTGGACGTTCTCACCGGCGGCGAGCAGGGCCGCCTCCGAGCAGGTCAGGCCGGCGATGCTGGCCACCTCGGGCAGCTCGGCGGGGGCCTCGTCGGCCGTCCACGCCGCGTACATCGTCGCGGACACGGCGGCCTCCACCTCCAGCAGCACGCTCGCCAGCTTGTGCTTGATCGCCTGGAAGGAGCCGATCGGCCGGCCGAACTGCACGCGCTGGCCGGCGTACTCCACCGCCGACGCCAGGGCCGCCTCGGCGACGCCGAGCTGCTCGGCGGCGAGCAGGGTGACCGCCACGTCCAGGGTCCGGGCCAGGGCCGGCGCCCCGGCGCCGTCGGCGCCGAGCAGGACACCGGGCGTGCCGGCGAGGGTCACCCGGGTCACCCGCCGGGTCGGGTCGACGACGGGCAGCGCCTCGACGGTCAGCCCCGCCGCGCCCGCGTCGACGAGGAACAGCGACGTCCCGGCGGCGGTGGTGGCGGTGACGACGAACAACCCGGCGCTCTGCCCGTCGAGCACCCAGTCCTTGACACCGGTCAGCGCCCAGCCGTCCCCGGCGCGCTCGGCCGTCGTGGCGGGCGTGGCGTCCCAGGCCCGGCCGTGTTCGCGGGCGGCGAGGGTACCGGTGATGGTGCCGGCGGCCAGGCCGGGCAGGTGGGCGGCGGCGGCCGCGGCGTCGCCGGCGTGCAGCAGCGCCTGGGTGGCGAGGCTGGTCGACAGCAGCGGCGCGCACAGCAGGCTGCGCCCGGCCTCGTTGAACGCGATGCCCAGCTCGACGAGGCCGAACCCGGCCCCGCCGTACTCCTCCGGCACGGCGAGAGCCGGTAGCTCCAGCTCGTCGCACAGCCGCTGCCAGGTGCCCGGGTCCCACCCGGTGTCGGTGGCCATGTCGCGGCGCACCGCATCGGCGTCGGCGACCTCGGTGAAGAAGCGCCGGATGCCGCGGCGCAGCTCTTCGTGCTCGGGACTGTACCGGAACTGCACGGAACCTCCAGCGGAGGACGGGGCCGGGCACCGCGATGCGACGGCGGGATCGGTGGACGTTGGCGGGACCCTGTGCTCGAGACACAAGGATAGGGATATTGTTTACCTAATTCTAGCCGTCGCGGGTGTGTGGAGGTTCGGGTGGACACGCGGTATCCGGCGGAGGTCGAGCAGTTCCGTGCCGAGGTGCGGGCAGTGCTGGCGGAGGAACTGCCCCCGGGCTGGCCGGGGACGGGGGCGCTGGGCGACGCGGCGGCGGTGCGCGAGTTCGTGGTCGGCTGGCGTTCGACGCTGTTCCGCCGTGGGCTGCTGGGGGTGGCCTGGCCGGTGGAGTTCGGCGGCCGGGGGCTGACCACCCTGCATCAGGTGGTGCTGGTGGAGGAGCTGACCCGGGCCGGGGTGCCGTTCGGGGTGCAGCCGCAGGACTCCACGAGCGTGAAGATGCTGGGCAACACCCTGCTGCGCTACGGCACCGAGGCGCAGAAGGCGGCGATCCTGCCACACCTGCTGTCCGGCCAGCAGGTGTGGTGCCAGGGGTTCTCCGAGCCGAACGCCGGCTCCGACCTCGCCGCCGCGGCCACCCGGGCGCGCCTGGTCGACGGCGAGTGGCACATCGACGGACAGAAGATCTGGACGTCGGGGGCGCACCGCAGCACGGGAATCTTCGTGCTGGCGCGCACCGAGCCCGAGGCGGCCAAGCACCGGGGGCTGTCGTTCCTGCTGGTGCCGCTGGACCAGCCGGGAGTCGAGGTGCGCACGATCCGGCACATGACCGGCGGGGAGGACTTCTGCGAGGTGTTCTTCACCGACGCCCGCTGCCCCGCGGACGCCATCGTCGGCCGGCCCGGTGAGGGGTGGAAGGTCGCCTCGACCCTGCTGACCTACGAACGCGGCGAGGAGGCGGCGACCAACCCGATCCTGTTCGCCGCCGAGCTCGACCGGCTGGTGGAGCTGGCGCGCCGGCGCGGCGTCGCGGACGATCCCGTGGTGCGTCGGCGGCTGGCGTACTTCCGGGCCCGGGTGGAGGTCATGCGCTTCCTGGGCTACCGGATCCTCAGCGACGTGCTGGCCGGTGGTGAGCTGGGGGCGGCGTCGTCGGTGTCGAAGCTCTACTGGAGCGAGTACCACCGCGAGGTCACCCAGCTGGCGTTGGACATCGAGGGGCTCGACGGCCTGGTGCTCGTCGGCAAGGGCCCGTCGCGGCCGCTGCGGACCGACGACCCGGGCGCCGACCCGGAGTCGACGACGAGCTGGTGGGAGGTCTCGCTGAACGCCCGGGCGGGGACGGTGTACGCGGGCACCTCGGAGGTGCAGCGCAACATCCTCGCCGAGCGCGTCCTGGGCCTACCCCGCGAGCCAGCCGCCTGAGGCGAGGGGCGCCCCGAGCTCCCCGGGGCGCCCGAGCAGGTCCAGGGTGGCCTCGTTGCGTCCGCCCTGGCCGAGGTAGCGGGCGCCGGCGCCGAGGTGGCGCCGCCACAGGTCCTGCGCGCCGGCGGCGTCCCCGGTCTCGACGAGGTCGACCAGGGTGGCGTGCACCCGCACGGTGTCGCGCTCGGCGCGTTCCAGTTCCGGGGTGCCGAGGTCGGCCTTGACCCGTGTCCAGGTCGTCCGGTTGATGATCTCGCCGAGCAGGTTGATCAGCAGGGCGAGCGTCTCGTTGCCGGCGAGATTGACCACGAGGGTGTGGAACTCGTTGTGCAGCCGCACTCCCTGGGCCTGGTCGGTGGCCGCGGCGTGCTCGGCCAGGGACACGCGCAGCGCCCGCAGGTCGGCCTTGGTGCGCCGGCGCGCGAGGGCGGCGGCCGTCGGCGGCTCGAGCATCAGCCGGGCGTCCCAGACGTCGGCGACGGTGGTGCCGCGGTGCTCCAGGACCAGCCCCGCGTAGCGGGCCGCGACCGCCGGGTTCGGTGACTGGACGCGGGCCCCCCCGCCGGCGCCCCGGCGGACCGTGATGAGCGACTCCGCCTCCAGGATGCGCAACGCCTCCCGCAGGGTGGGCCGCGAGACCCCGTACTGCCCCATGAGCACGGCCTCGGGTGGCAGCGCCTGGCCCTCGGCGAGGGTGTTGCGGATGATGGCCTGCCGCAGATCCGAGGCGACCAGCTCGGCCATCTTGGGTACGCGTACCCGCCGGCCGATGGCGTCGCGTGGCCGTTGCGGACCGCCTGCGGCCACGCTGTCTCCTTCGATCGAGCGGACGAGCGGACGGAGGAGCGGAGGAGCGGAGGAGCGGATGAAGGGCATTCTAATATGTAGATTATTTAACCTTCAAGATTGCCGGGTCCCGGGCTCGAGCCCAGCTACGGAGCGCCGCTGCGGCGGCGTGACGGCCAGCACCCGCGAGCCGGCGAACTGGCACCTGTCGCGGTGTTTCGTTAACGTCACAACTGGCTGGTAGGCGCGTTATGTCACGGCGGAAGCCCCGCGGACGGCCGCCGACCGCGCTACGACGATCCGCGGGTACCGGAGAGTGCACGTCCAGGCGTGCCCGGAACGGCCCTTCGCCTCCGCGGGTCCGTGTTCCGCATGTCCCTCGTGCCCGTTCGGGAGTCCCGCCGCTATGCCTCGCCGCCGAATATGTCTGGTTCTGACCGTCGCGTTGCTCGCGCTGGGCACCCTGCTGGGCGCCTGCTCGTCGGGCACGCAGCCCGCGGCCGCCGACTGCGACACCCCCGGGGTCAGCGCGGACCAGGTCCGCTTAGGCCTGCTCTACCCGGACTCGGGCCCGACCGCGTCGTCGCTGGCCGCCGTGCGGGCCGCGATCGACGCCCGGCTGGGCCTGGCGAACGCCCGCGGCGGCATCCACGGACGGAAGATCGTCTACGACTGGCGCGACGACCAGGGCACGACGGAGGCGAACGCGATCGGCGCCCGGGAGCTGATCGAGGGCAAGCAGGACTTCGGCCTCCTCGAGTACTCGCTGGCCGCCGACGGCAGCGCGCGCTACCTCGCCGAGCGGGACGTGCCCGTGGCGGGCCTGGCCGCCAGCGACAGCTGGTCGACCAACCGGAACATGTTCTCGTTCTCCTACACCACCGGTTCGGTGTCCGACACCTACGGCACCTTCGTGAAGTCCCGCGGTGGCACCCGGGCGATCCTGCTCACCACCGCCCTGTCCACGGGTGTCAGCGACGCCGGCGGCCGGATCGCCGCGAGCCTGCGCGCGGTCGGCATCCCCGTCGTCGACCAGTTCAGCTACACCGCGAACGCCGACAGCCCGGCCGACCTCGCCCGGCGGCTCGCCGCCACCGGCGCCAACACGCTGATCACCGTCGTCGGCACCCCGGACCTGCCGGCGGTGCTGCGTGAGCTGCCCGCCACCGGGTGGAAGCCGAAGGTGATCCTCTCGGCCAGCGGCTATGACAGCGCGCTGCTGGCCGACGCGGGTGGCGTCATGGCCGGCGTCGTCGTGCCGGTGTTCTACCGGCCCTTCGAGGCCGGCGGGGCGCCCATCGCCGGCTACCTCGACGCGATGACGCGCTTCGCCCCCCAGATCGCCAAACCCCGCCAGGACCTCGCGATGATCGCCTACATCGACACGGATCTGTTCCTGCGGGGGCTGCAGGAGGCCGGCGCCTGCCCGACCCGGCTGGGCTTCGTCGACGCCCTGCGCTCGGTGCGCAGCTACGACGCCGGGGGCCTGATCTCGCCCATCGACCTGAGCACCAGCCTGGGCCGGCCCACCACCTGCCTCGCGTTCGTCCAGGCCAACGCCGCCGGGTCCTTCGACGTCCTCGACGAGCGACTGTGCGGCCGGGAGCTGCCGGCGCCGGGCGGAGCCGGCTGACCGCTGGACGCGTCGATCGGAGAGCCGGTCGCGGCGAAATCCGCTAAACACGTGGACAGAGCTTCATTTTCGCCGAGACCCGGAGGTCAGATGGATCGGGGAGCGGGACCGCTGGCCGGACTGCGCGTGCTGGAGCTCGCCGGCCTCGGGCAGGTGGCGATGGCCGCGATGGCGCTCGCCGACCTCGGCGCCGACGTGGTGCGCCTGGACCGGCCGGGCGGTGGGCCCTACCCGGCCACGGCGGGCGATCCGGTCCTGCGCGGTCGCCGGCACGTGACGGTCGACCTGCGCTCCCCGCAGGGCCGGGACACCGCCCTCGACCTCGCCGCGGCGGCCGACGTCGTGTTGGAGGCGATGCGTCCCGGCGTCGCCGAGCGGCTCGGGATCGGCCCGGGGGACTGCCTCGCCCGCAACCCCCGGCTGGTCTACGGGCGGATCACCGGCTGGGGCCAGCAGGGGCCGCTGGCCCAGCAGGCCGGCCACGACATCAACTACATCGCGCTGACCGGTGTGCTCGGGGCACTGGGGCGTGCCGACGAGCGGCCGCTGCCGCCGCTGAACCTGCTCGGCTTCGCCGGCGGCGCGATGCAGGGCGTCATCGGGGTGCTCGCGGCGCTGCACGAGGTGCAGCGCTCCGGGCGGGGCCAGGTCGTCGACGCCGCCATCGTCGACGGCGTCAGCCTGCTCGCCCAGATGGTCTGGTCGTTCCGCGGCCAGGGGCGGTGGAACGACGCCCGCGAGAGCAACCTCTTCGACGGGCACGCCCCGTTCTTCGACACCTACACCTGCGCCGACGGCCGGTTCGTCGCCGTCGCGGCGCTGGAGGCGGCCTTCTACGCGAACCTGCTGCGCGGCCTGGGCCTCGCTGACGCCGACCTCCCGCCGCAGGACGACGAGGCGGGCTGGCCGGTGCTGCGCGCCCGGTTCACCGAGACCTTCGCGGGGCGCACCCGCGACGAGTGGGTGGCCGCCTTCGCCGACCTCGACGCCTGCCTCACCCCGGTGCTGACCTTCGACGAGGTGGCCGCGCACCCGCAGATCGCCGCCCGCGGCACGGTCGTCGAACTCGACGGCATCACCCAGGCCGCACCGACCCCGCGCTTCTCCGCCACCCCGGCGCCATCCCCGCGCCCACACACCGACCCCGAGCCGGTCGAGAAGGTCCTCGCCGCCTGGCGCGACCGTTGACCGCCCGCCTGAAAAGCGGAAGGTCGGCGGTTCGACCCCGCCC
>NZ_JAMPTM010000257.1 GCF_025403375.1 Frankia gtarii | reverse complement strand
CACCCCCGGCGTGCCCCGTACCGGCCGCGGCCGGCGCCGCGGCGTCATCCTCGGCACCCTCGGCGACGGCAGCCCCCGTCCCGGCGGTAGCGCCGGTGGTAGCGCCGGCCGTGGCAGCAGCCGTTCGGGCCCCGGGACTTGGGTTCGGCGTGGCGGCGGTATCCGCGGTGTCCGCGGTGTCCGCGTCCGGCAGGTCGACGGGCAGCACCCCGCGGCGGCGGTCGGCGTGCGCGATCGCCGCGGCGACGAGCCCCCGGAACAGCGGATGGGCCCGCGTCGGCCGGGACCGGAACTCCGGATGCGCCTGGGTACCGACGTAGTAGGGGTGCATGTCGGCGGGCAGTTCCACGACCTCGACCAGCCGGCCGTCCGGTGAGGTGCCGGAGAAGACCAGCCCGGCGGCGGCGAGCCGCTCGCGATAGTCGTTGTTGACCTCGTACCGATGACGGTGCCGCTCGGCAACCTCGGGCACCCCGTACTCACGGCGGGCGACCGTGCCGGGGGCGAGCGTGCACGAGTACAGGCCCAGGCGCATGGTTCCGCCCATGTCCCTGGTGCCGGCGACGACCTCGTGCTGGTCGGCCATCGTGGAGATCACCGGGTGCGGGGTGTCGGACACGAACTCGGTGGAGTTCGCCTCGTCGAGACCCGCGAGCCCGCGGGCTGCCTCGATGACCATGCACTGCAGGCCCAGGCAGATCCCCAGCGTCGGCAGGCCGGTCTCGCGGGCATGTCGCAGCGCGGTGAGCTTGCCCTCGATGCCGCGGATCCCGAAACCACCGGGGACGATGATCCCGTCGACCCCGTCGAGCTGGGCCGCGGCCTGCTCCGGCGTGGCGCACTCATCCGAGGTGATCCACCGCAGGTCAACCCGGGTGTCGGTGGCGAACGCACCGGCCCGCAACGCCTCGGTCACCGACAGATAGGCGTCGGGCAGGTCGACGTACTTGCCGACGATCGCGACCGTCGCCGTGTTCGCCGGATGATGCACCCGGCGCAGCAACGTGTCCCACTCGGTCCAGTCGACGTCCCGGAACGACAGCCCCAGCCGGCGCACCACGTAGGCGTCGAGGCCCTCCCGGTGCAGCACCCGGGGAATGTCGTAGATCGAGCTCGCATCCGGCGCCCCGACGACCGCCTCGTCGTCGACGTCGCACATCATCGCGATCTTCTTCTTCAGCGAGTCGGGCAGCGGCCTGTCGGACCGGCAGACCACCGCGTCCGGCTGCAGGCCGATGCTGCGCAGCGCCGCCACCGAATGCTGCGTCGGCTTGGTCTTCAGCTCCCCCGACGGAGCCAGGTACGGCACCAGACTGACGTGAACGGTCAGCGCGTTGTCCCGGCCGACCTCGTGGCGGACCTGGCGAATCGCCTCCAGGTAGGGCAGCGACTCGATGTCACCGACGGTGCCGCCGACCTCGGTGATGACCACGTCGACGCTGTCGTTGGCGAGCCGCCGGATCCGATCCTTGATCTCGTCGGTGATGTGCGGGACGACCTGCACCGTCTGGCCGAGGTAGTCGCCACGGCGCTCACGGGCGATGACCGCCGAGTACACCTGGCCGGTCGTCACGTTCGCGCTACCGTCGAGGTTCACGTCGAGGAACCGCTCGTAGTGACCGATGTCCAGGTCCGTCTCGGCCCCGTCGTCGGTGACGAACACCTCACCGTGCTGGAACGGATTCATCGTGCCTGGATCGACGTTGAGATACGGGTCGAGCTTCTGCATCGTCACCCGCAGTCCGCGAGCCTTGAGAAGCCGCCCGAGGCTGGATGCGGTCAGTCCCTTACCGAGACTGGACGCGACCCCGCCGGTGACGAAGATGTGCTTCGTAACATGCACCTGGCCCACGTGGAACTCCCGTGGTCACGCCGCCGGTCCGGACCCGACGCCTCCACGGGACTTCACGGTAACACCTCCCCCGTGATGCGCCTCCGGCGCATCACGGGGACCCCTGGTTCCCGGCATCCGAACGGGGTCTCGTCCGATCACCTTCGGCGATCCTCCTGGGCCCACCACCCGGGGCGCCTCCGGCGCATCACGGGGACCCTGAACGTCGGGACGCGTGACGCTCACTCGGTGGGAGCCTGCTTCCTTGCCCCATTGGGGGGTTCCGCGTCCGATTCGTCCCCCCGGAAAGGCAAGGAAGTCCGTGATCGAGGACGTGAGGGGGTGAAGAGGTGACAGAACGGATCACCTCCGTGGATGGGGACGGGGATGCGGACGGGGATCGCGGTGCGGCGCTCGCGGTCGACGACGACGGGAACCGGCTGCTGGCGTTCGGCCCCGCGGATGGCGACGTGGGGGACGCGCCGATGCCTCTCGCCCTGGTCGCACTGTGGCACGGCGACCACCTGCTGCTGGTCTTCAACCGGTTGCGCCGGTGCTGGGAACTACCGGGCGGCATGATCGACGCTGGCGAGACACCGCAGCAGGCGGCTCGCCGGGAGCTCAGCGAGGAGACCGGGTACGAGGTGGACGAGCTCATCCTCGCCGGTTTCGCCCGGTTCGCCCTCGGCGCCGAACAGCGCATCGAATACGCCGCCGTGTACGCGGGCCACGCCACCCCGGGTGCTTCCTTCTTCCCGAACGACGAGATCAGCGCGCTTTCCTGGTGGGACGGTCGGCAATCCCTCGACGGTCGCGTTCAGGTTCTCGATGTGACTCTGGCACGGCTGGCCCGCGGCGCCTTTCGCTGACCGGCAACGGGACCGTGGCGGTTTCATCCCGCCCGAAGGTCTCCCGCGGGGCGGAACCAGGAGATCAGTAGCGGGCACAGGCCACCTGGGTGCCGAGGCCGTCAAGGACGGCCAAGTCGTCGGCATCGATCATGAAAAGACGTGGTCGAACAGGTGGACACAACAATTCCGCTCCCGCGGCCAGGGTTCCGGCCGGGTTGACGGACGGTCAACCCCCGACCCGCCCGCGCAGGCAGGCAGGCAGGCAGGCCAGATCGACAGAAGATCGTTCGGCTCGATGTCGTGTTGACGGTCTCCCCGACCAGGCAGTTCGCGGAACTTACCAGAAGGTCTCCGGGTTTCGGATCGGGAAAACGCCGCCCCTCAATCTGTGCATGAACTAATGACTCACGACACCATGCCTCCCGCCGCACCGGAGGCCACCTCTTCCGCCCATCCGAGCGGAAGAGGTGGCGGGGTCCGGGGATCTACAAAAAGATGTTGACCGACCGTGACCGATGCACAAAATTTCGCCAATTTCCCGAAACCGCACCGGTAGAGTGTCCGCCATGAAGCCCTTCGAGTTCGTCCGGGGCAACGCACCCTAACATCGACGGCCCGCGGCTCCACGCCCTCGCCTCTCGATCCGAGACTTGATCCCGGCACAGTCGAGCCGATCCAGACAAAGGCTCGCGCTACATATACACCGTCGCCGTTGGTCGTTTCCCTGACAGCACGGGACGGCATGACTAGCCGATTTCCTGACCGCTTGTTCACCGGCGGCAGCGCCTGTTCCCTCTTTGAGGGGCGCGGCGGCAGAACACGGCGCCGTGACGGACTGGCACAGGCTGCCACTCTTGTGACGCGCGCTTTTTGCGCGCCGTATGGCCGCACCGCCTCGAATCCTCACGAGAAAGGGTCCTGACCATGCCCACCCTGCTGGCCTACACGCTTGTCACCGATCCGGCGCCGTTGGAGACGTCGAGGACCGGGCAGGCCGCGCCCTCCCAGGCAGCGGTGTATCTGCTCGTCTCCAACGTCGATCACCCGCAGCCCGTGAACTGGCGCACCATCGATGTGGGCGTACCCGTCGGGACCGGTGCCACCGACCTCACGACGAACCCCAACGCGATCACGCCGAGGATCGACAACGTGGCCGGGCCGACGTTCACCTGGCAGAGCACCCAGCAGGTCTTCCGCGCCACGGCGCACGGTAATGGCAGCCCCCGCCCGCTGGCCAGGGGCGAGTCCATGGTGCTGGTACTCGCGGACATCCCGGTCAACCTGTCACCGTGCACGCTCATCATCACGGCGCGCTGACGGCTCCGGGCCGGGCAACCCGCCAACTCGGTCCGGAGCCCTGCCGTTCGGGGCTCTCGCCCAGACGGGCGGCCTTGCCCGACCACCGTTTCCGACGGGCGGGATCAGTAGCGGGCGCCGACCACCTGGGCGTCGAGGGCGTCGAGCACCGCCAGGTCCTCGGCGTCCAGGGTAAGGTCGAGAGCGGCGGCGTTCTGCTCCAGCCAGCGCAGGCGCTTGGTGCCGGGGATCGGGGCCACCGGGACACCGAGCCGCCCGGCCTGCCCGTGCACCCAGGCGAGGGCGACCTGCGCCGCGGCAACGCCCTTGCGGGCGGCGACCTCGGCGACGGCCTGCGCGATCCCACGGTTCGCCTCGCCGGCCTCACCGACGAAACGCGGGCTGCGGGCCCGGAAGTCGCGTTCACCGAGAGCGGTGCCGTCGACGGTTGCGGTGAGGAAACCCCGGCCGAGCGGGGAGTAGGGCACCAGCCCGATGTTCAGCTCGCGCAGGACGTCGACGACGGTCGTCTCGGGATCACGGGTCCACAGCGAGTACTCGCTCTGGACCGCCGCGATCGGGTGCACGGCATGCGCCCGCCGCAACAGCGCGCCGTCGACCTCGGACAGCCCGAGGTATCGCACCTTGCCTTCCGCAACGAGCTCGCCCATCGCCCCGACCGTCTCCTCGATCTCGGCGGTCTGCGGCGGCCGGTGCAGGTAGTACAGGTCGATGACGTCCACGCCGAGCCGCAACAGCGAGGCGTCGCAGGAGCGCCGAACGTATGCCCGCTCCCCGCGGACGACCCGGGCGCCGTCACCGCCGGAGCGGTCGATGCCGAACTTGGTGGCCAGTTGCACCTGGTCCCGGCGGTCGTGGATGGCCCGCCCGACCAGCACCTCGTTGTGCCCGGCCCCGTAGACGTCGGCGGTGTCCAGGAACGTGACGCCCAAGTCGAGCGCCCGGTGGATGGTCGCGATCGACTCGTCCCAGTCGGTGGCGCCGTACCACTCGCTCATCCCCATGCAGCCCAGCCCCTGAGCCGAGACGTTCAGTCCACCAAGGTTGACCTCATACATGCCGCTGCTCCCTGCCCGCCGGTCCGTGCGCCGTCAGCGGGTAACCCTAGGCGTTGGAGCGCACGCTAAGACAAGCTCCGCGCCCTACGGCTGGGCCTTGTCGGCGGCGGCGGCTGCGAGGAGTTCCTCGGCGTGGCCGCGGGCCAGCGTGCTCTCCTCCTGGCCGGCGAGCATCCGGGACAGCTCGCGGACGCGACCGGCGTCGTCGAGGGTGATGACGCCGCTGCGGGTGACGGAGCCGTCGTCGGCCTTGTGGACGACGAGGTGGCGGTCGGCGAACGCGGCGACCTGCGGCAGGTGGGTGATGCAGATGACCTGATGGGTGCGGGCGAGGCGGGCGAGACGGCGGCCGATCTCAACGGCGGCGCGACCGCCGACACCCGCGTCGACCTCGTCGAAGACCATCGTGGAGCCGGCGTCGTCGGCGGCGAGGACGACCTCGATGGCGAGCATCACCCGGGACAGCTCGCCGCCGGAGGCGCCCTTCTGCACCGGCCGCGCCGGGGCCCCGGGATGCGGGATGAGGCGCAACTCGACGTCGTCGACGCCGGCCGGGCCGAAGGCGACGCGCCGGTCGCCTACGGGCAGGCCCGCAGGGTCGTCGCGCTGGGCCACGACGGCTTCGACGCGGGCCCGGGGCATCGCGAGGCCGGCGAGTTCGGCGGCGACCGACTCGCCGAAACGCGCCGCCGCCGCCGACCGGGCCTCGCTGACCGTGACGGCGAGGCCGGCGAGCTCGGCGGTCAGCTCGTCGCGGCGGGCCGTGAGGATCTCGGCGCTCTCGCCGGCGCCGTCGAGCTCCAACAGCCGGCGGCCGGCCTGGTCGGCCCAGGCGAGTACGCCGTCGATGTCGGTGCCGTGCGCGCGGGTCAGGCCGGTCAGGGCGGCCTTGCGGTCCTGGGTGTCAGCGAGACGCTCCGGGTCGGCGTCGATGCTCTCGGCGTAGGAGGCGAGATCGGCGGCGACGTCGGCGAGCAGCATGCCGACCTCGGTCAGCCGGGCGCCGAGGTCGGCGAGGTCGGCGTCGAGATCGGAGTCGCCGGCGATGACACGGCGGGCGACGGAGACCAGGTCGACGGCGCCGGGGTCGTCGGAGCCGGACGCCGGGTCGCTGAGCAGCGCCGCGTGCGCCGTGCGGGCGGAGCGCACCAGCGTCTCGGCGTGTTCGAGCTTCGTCAGCTCCGCGGCGAGGGCGACGTCCTCGCCGGGCGCGGGTTCGACCCGTTCCACCTCGGCGAGGCCGATCCGCAGCAGCTCGGCCTCCTGCTCGCGTTCCCGGGACCGTTCGGTGACCTCCGCGAGCGCCCGGGCGGTCCGGTTCAGCTCCGCATACACCACGGCGTAGCGGGCCAGCGGTTCGGCGACGGCGGCACCGGCGAAGCGGTCCAGCGCCGCACGCTGGGTGGACGGGCGTAGCAGCCGCTGCGCCTCGGACTGGCCGTGCACGGCGATGAGGTCCTCGGCGATCTCCGCGAGCAGGCTCGCCGGCACCGAGCGGCCCGCCACCTGCGCCCGGGACCGGCCCTCCGACGTCAACGTCCGGCCGACGACGAGGACGGCGCCGCCGGGGTCGTCATCGAGATCGCCACCGACGTCGCGGACCCGCTTGGCGACCGCGGAGTCCACCGGGATGACCAGGCGCCCCTCGACGAACGCCCGCTCCACCCCCGGCCGGACCAGACCGTAGTCGGCCCGACCGCCGGCGAGCAGGCCCAGACCCTGCACGATCATGGTCTTGCCGGCACCGGTCTCGCCGCTGACCACGGTCAGGCCGGCGGCGAGAGCGAGGGCAGCGTCGTCGATGACCCCGAGGCCGCGGATGCGAATCTCCTCGAGCACGCCCCGAACTCTAGCCGTCCCACCGGGTTCGCCGACATCCTCCGGTGGACATCCGCACCGCCGCCGGCGCACGCTCACCGCCCGTTGCGGCCCCGCCAGCCCGCCACGGGCAGGTCGAACTTGGCGACGAGCCGGTCGGTGAACGGCAGCGGGTGCACCACGGCGAGGCGCACCGGCCGCCGACCCTGGACAACCTCGACCCGCGACTCGGGCGGCACCTCGGCGAGGCGCCGCCCGTCGCAGTAGAGAACGCCGGGCACCGGCTCCAGGATCTCCACGGCGACGGTGGCACTCGGCGCGAGCACGAGCGGCCGGGCGAACAGCGCATGCGCGCTGATCGGGGCAACGAGCAGCGCCTCGACCCCCGGCCACATCACCGGGCCGCCGACGGAGAACGCGTACGCCGTCGACCCGGTGGGCGTCGAACAGATCACCCCGTCGCAGCCCCACCGGGACAGCGGACGGCCGTCGATCTCCAGGACGCATTCGAGCATCCGCGCCCGTTCGGCCTTCTCCAGCGACATCTCGTTGAGTGCCCAGCCGGAGTAGGTGACCTCGCCGCGGCGGCGGACCGTCACGTCGACGGTCATCCGGTCCTCCACCGTGTAGTCCTTGCGGACGACACGGTCGATGGTGGACTCCAGCGCGTCCGGTTCGGCCTCGGCGAGGAAACCGACATGACCGAGGTTGACGCCGAGCAGCGGGACGTCGGCACCGCGGGCGAACTCCGCGCCGCGCAGCAGGCTGCCGTCGCCACCGAGGACGAGCACCATCTCCACCCCGACCGCCGCGCCGGAGTCGTGCGGGACGATCGTCGCGCCGGTGAGGTCAAGCTGCTCGGCCTCGTCGCGCAGCACCCGCGGCGACACCCCGGCGGCGGCCAGCCCCTCGATCACCCGCTGGGCGCTTTCCCGCACGATCGAACGGCGCGGATGGGTGACGACGAGGATCTCCCGGGTCACGCCGGACGCTCCCGTCGGCTCCCGGCCGGGCCGGCCTCGATGGCGTGGACGAGCGCGGCGTCGTCGAGCGGCGGCGCTCCCGCGGCGAGCCAGAGCAGGTACTCCACATTGCCGGCCGGGCCGGGCAGCGGACTCGCGGTCACGCCCCGAACGCCGAGGCCGAGGCCGCCCGCGACAGCGGCGACCTCGCGCACCGCCTCGGCGTGCAGCGCCGGATCACGGACCACGCCGCCGGCGCCGAGCCGCTCCCGACCCACCTCGAACTGCGGTTTGACGAGAAGCACGAAGTCGGCATCCGGTGCCGCGCACCCCCGCAGCGCCGGCAGCACCAACCGCAGCGGGATGAACGACAGATCCCCGACGACCAACTCGACCGGCTCGCCGACCTCGGCCGGGGTCAACGCACGGGCGTTGACCCGGTCGAGCACCCGCACCCGCGGATCCGAACGCAGCCGCCACAGCAGCTGCCCGTAGCCGACGTCGACCGCCACGACCGACGCCGCGCCGTGGCGCAGCAGAACATCGGTGAAACCCCCGGTGGACGCCCCCACGTCGAGGCAACGCCGCCCGGCCACCACCAGCGGCCCACCCGGAACCGCCCCGACCGGCTCGACCGGCTCGACCGGCTCGACCGGCTCGACCGGCTCGGCGTCGAAGGCGGGGACGCCGAAGGCGGCGAAGGCGCCGAGCAGCTTGTGCGCTCCGCGCGACGCCCAACCAGGGTCGTCGCTCTCGGACACGGCGATCGACGTCGTACCGTCGACGACGGTGGCGGCCTTCGTCGCCGGGATGCCGCCGACCAGGACCCGCCCGGCGCTGATCGCGGCCACGGCCTGCTCGCGCGAGCGGGCGAGACCGCGCCGGACGAGCTCGCTGTCCAGACGTACGCGACGGGACACCACGCCCCCTGCTCGACTCACCGAACCGGCCGGACCGGACCGGGCCGCGGTTGCACCCGATCGGCCGCGGCCACCGCGCCGCCACCCGACCCGTCCAGGTCGGCCAGGGCGTCGGCCAGTCGGCGGTTCATCTCCTCGAAGACCTCCACATGTTCCGACGTCGCCACGACGTCGAGGGTTTCCAGCCGCGCAAGCGCGTCCCGGATCTCGGCGGGCAGGTTCTCGGTGCTCACTGTGTCAGCCTCCCGCATTCTGCGTCGATGGTGCGACGCCTCCCCCGCAACGTGGGTCATGCGACGTATCTCGCGGCCCGCCGCGGGGCGTGTCGCGGCGGCCTGCGCATCCCAGTGCGGTGGTGGCCAGCCCAGGCGGGGACGCGCCGCGTGCCCCGAGCGGGCCGTCCTGGGGACGCCTGCCGCCCGGTGGAAGGCACCATGGGAGGGCCCCCGCCGACGGGGGCCCCGAACCGAGCCGAAGGAGGCCGGATCCGCCGATGGCCGACAGGTCACAGTGTGAGTCCGCGTTCCGTACCATCGCCGCCCGTCTGGACCGGCTCGCCACCGAGGGCCGCCCACCCCGAG
>NZ_JAMPTM010000256.1 GCF_025403375.1 Frankia gtarii | reverse complement strand
GACAAGGGGGTGGTGGCGCTGGCTGTCGTGATTGTCTGGGGTGTGGGGGTGGCGCCGGTGGTGGTGTAGCCGGCGGCCCAGGCCAGGACGGCGCGGACGTAGTCGGCTGAGGGGCTGTAGCTGAGGATTGCGGTGCGGAGCTGGGTGGGGTTGGCGAGGTCGCGATGGTCGCGGCAGAGGTAGCCGGCTGCAGCGAGGGCAGCGTCGTCGATGTTGTGGGGGTCGCGAATTCCGTCGCCGCTGTTGTCATGGCCAGCGGTGTGCCAGGTGGTGGGGATGAACTGCATGGGACCGACGGCACGGTCATAGGTGCGGTTGCGGTCGAGAACACCGGCGGAGGAGGGCGCGGCCGTCGTGGCCGTCGAGGGATGGCCCGAGGATGGGACGGGTGATGGTGCCGTCGGGTGTGATGGGGCGTCCGGCGGCGTGGCCGGATTCGACTTTGCCGATGCCGGCGAGGAAGAGGGCGAGGAGCAGGCCGATCATGGGGACGGTGGCCAGCCCGGTGGCCGGCCGTCTGCGCCGGCGGCGCCGTTGAGTCCGACGGCTGGTTTTTGGGGCTGATGAGGTCGAGGCCGTCGGGTATGGCGGGTCCATCGACCTGATGGGGCGAACGGGCCGAGTCGGGGCTGTCAGTCGATGCGGGAAGATCGGCTAGGTGGGGGAGGTCGACACGGTCGGTCGGGTCGTGGGTGTCGGAGCCGGCCGCGTTGGGGCACGCGGGAGGGGGCTATCCCCGAAGGTGGCCGGCTCCCTTGCGGGCGAGCAGTCGGCGGACCGATGCCGCTCGCTGCGTCGAGGGAGCCGCCGGTGCCGGCTCATATGGCGATGCACCTCCTCTGTGATGTCGGACCCTTTTCGGGTTGCACTTCTGGGGATACAGCTGGTCCCGAAGATTCCTGGGAATGCTTCACCCGGAGCCCAGGGGAGGTCCTCGACGATGAGGGAAAGACGAACCATCGCGTTGACGGTGTTCACCGGTATGCATCGCTGATGCGTCGCGGCATGGCAGAGCCGGCGGTCGTGAAAGAGAAATGTGATCAGTGACGTGGATGTTAGCCCGGACCCACCCCGCGTTCGGGTCCGGGCTGGACTGTGACAGATCCACAGCCCTCTTGTCATCTGATTCGGAAGAAGAACTCCTTGCTGCCCATAACGATCAGCTATCGCTCGGACTCAGGAGTGGGCGAACGGTGGGCCAGGCGCGAGACGTTCAGCCTGCCTGGCCCCCTCCGGGAACGCCACGACCTGTCGCTCCAGAGGGGGCGGGCCTAGCCGGATTTCCCATGCTGTGGATGGCATAAACCAGTTGATAAGGAATTATAGCGGTCATACTGCACTCCCGGTCATCTTCTTTGGATCATCGCCGGCCGGCGTCTGGTCCAGATTTGCGGTTCCATCCCTCCAAATGTTTCAGTCAGGTAACGCCCCACTGTGTGACGGAAGTCGCTTCGGTGGCGGAAAGTAAAAATCCCTCCTGTGATCTAGGGCGTAAAGTCCCTTTCGTGGTGAATGTGGAGCCGCTGTCCTCTCCGTTGAACGGGTGGCCACGGCGAGCTCTTCAATGACATTGCGCACGGTAGTAGCAACGGATCAACAACCGGCTACGTCCGTTGCTTTTTTATGTGCCGACGGTCATTTTTGGTGATCCGGCGCAGCCCCCGAGCCCCTCGGGGGCTGCGCCTGTACCGCGCCTGCGGTCTACCTTTCCCGTCGGATCGGAGTTGGCGTGATGCGGGCATCCCCCGTGCGTCGTCGAATGTCCCTACCCCATTGCCTCTGCGTCCTGCTGGCCGCTGTTCTTCTGGGCACGATCACCGACTTCCTGCCATTGGCCGCGGCGTCGGCCGCACCGGCGGCGGCCGAGAAGCCGCCTTCCGTTTCAGGCCCGGCGGAACGGCCGGACCTGGTATCCGCTCAGCTCGCGGCTCGGGCCGAGCACCGCCGTATCGAGGTGACCTCGGCGCGGTCCGAATCCACGACCACCTACGTGAACCCGAACGGAACGATCACCGTCGACTCGTACTCCGGCGTGCACAGGGTGCGCCGTGGGGACGGCTGGGTCGACGTCGATTCCACCCTCGTCCTCGTCGACGGGAAGATCGTGCCGAAGGCGGCGAAGGCGACCATCAGCCTGTCCGCTGGCGAGAAGGCCGCGGGCGACGTCGCGACCCTGACGGACGGCGGACGGGAGGTGGCGTTCGGTTGGCCGACTGCCCTGCCGACCCCGACTCTCAAGGACAACGTCGCGACCTACCCGGCGGTGGCGAAGGACACCGATCTGCAGGTGAAGGTCACCCCGACCGGTTACGACGTGCAGATCGTCGCCCACACTCCCGCCGCCGCCCAGGCCGCGTTGAACCTGCCCATGCGCCTCAAGGGCGTCCAGGCCGAACGGACCAAGGACGGTGAACTCCGCCTGTCGTCCGGCGGGAAGCTCGCCGTCCGCTCACCGACCCCGCTGATGTGGGACGCCCACGTCGAACCGAAGGTCGGTCTACCCGACCGCATCCACGAGGTCGCGGCGACGCTGCAGGACGCCACGACCACGAAGCCGACCCTGACGCTGCGCCCGGACAAGGCCTGGCTGACCGATCCCGCCCGCCAGTACCCGGTGACGATCGACCCGGCCGCCGTCCTCGCCGACAACCTCGACACCGACGTCAACGACCACAGCCCGACGACGAACTACGACACCTTCGAGAGCCTGCGCGTCGGCGACTACACCGACTACGCGCTGCAGCGCTCCTACCTGGCGTTCAACACCTCCGGGATCGAGGGCAAGCACGTCACCGCGGCCACCCTGAACCTCTGGCAGGAAGGCTCCGCCACCTGCACGGCCAAGCCCATGCTGGTCCAGGGCTCGGCGAGCCTGGCCGCGGGCACCACGTGGAACACCCAGCCCGCCGCGGACGGGACGAACTGGTCGAACACCAGCTTCAACGTCGGCGGCTCCTGTTCCGGCTCCGGCACCGTGGCACTCGACATCGTCGGCCTGGTGCAGGCCTGGTGCAGGCCTGGTCCAGCGACAGCCAGCCCTCCCCGGAGACGCTGACGCTGCGCGCCCCGGACGAGCACGATGCCAGCCAGTTCAAGTACTTCGCCTCCGGCGACGACACCTCCCATCCCCCGACGATCAGCACCACCTACAACTCCTACCCGTCCGCAGTGGGCAATCGATCCACGTGGCCATGCTCGGCGCAGTGCGGCGGGACCCCACCTACCGTGCTGACGAACCGAACATCACCAGTCCTCAAAGGTACGACTACAGACGCCGACGGGGGCACCGTCCGCCTCGACTTCGAGGTCTGGGACCAGGCTGGCACCACAAAGATCACCGGCGGTGACAGCGGCTACGTCAGCCAGAACAGCGAGGGCTCCTGGACAGTGCCAGCCGGTCTCCTCACCGCCGGTGGCACCTACCAGTGGCGGGTCCGCGCCTACGACGGCGCCGACTACTCCCAGTCCTGGTCGTCGTGGATCCCGTTCACGGTCGACACCACCGCCCCGGCCGCGCCGAGTGCCCTGACCTCGTCGGCCTGGCCGTCGGGTGGCTGGTCGGGCACGACGTCGGGCACCGTGTCGTGGACCTCCCCGGGTGGGGACACCGCCGGATTCCTCTACGGCCTCGACGAGCCCTTCCCGACCACGTCGACCACCTCGACGGCCAGCGCGTCGCTGAGCCCCGCCGAGGGCCTGCACACCTTCTACGTCCGCACGATCGACACGGCGGGGAACCTGTCCACCGTCGCCTCGTACACGTTCGGTGTCGGCAACGGGGCGCTGGCCTCGCCAGCCGCGCAGTCCCGCGCTCAGCGGTTCGTGACGCTGCGCGGGGAGGCACCGTCCTCACAGGTGTCGGTCACCTACCGGTACCGGAAGGGAACGGACACCTCGACGGCCTGGGCCGATGTGCCGGCAGGTGACGTGACGACCCAGGGCACCACGTCCAGCCCGACCTGGCCGGCCCCGCGCAACAGCGCCGGGCTGTTCGACAACCAGATCTGGAGCCTGCCGTCCACCTTCGCCGGCAACGACGGACCGGTCCAGATCCAGGCCTGCTTCCGGACCTCCGGCGGGACCGTCTCCTGCACCGCCGGAACGACAATCCAATACACGATCAACGCCTTCAGCGACTCGAACGCCACGATCCCGGTCGGGCCGGGCACCCTCGCCCCGCTCACCGGTGACTACTCCGTCTCCGCCACCGACGTCACGATGCCCACCTACACCGGCAGCCTCACCGTCGGCCGGACGTTGACCACCCTGACCCCGCCCGCCGCCACCACCGATCCGACCGGCGTATTCGGGCCGGGCTGGACCTCGAACATCCCCGGTCCCGACGCCGGTTCAGCCGATCGCACCCTGGTGGACAACACCGCCAGCGGCGGATACGTCACCCTCACCAGCCCCGAGGGCGCTCCGGCGGTCTACACCCGCAGCGGTAGCGGCAGCTACCCGTATTACTACGCCGGTGTCGCCGACGCCGCCGCCGACGGGTCTATTCTCGTCAAGGACTCGGCCACCAAGTTCACCCTCACCGAGATCGACGGCACCAGGACCATCTGGTACGCCAAGACCGTCGGCTCGGCCACGGTCTGGGTCGTCGACCGGGTCGAGGAACTCGGCAGCGCCTCCACCTCGACTTTCACCACCGACAGCACCGGACGCGTCACTCGTATCCTCGCGCCGGTTCCCGCCGGGGTCGACTGCTCGGGCACCCTCGGCGCCGGCTGCCGTGCGCTGACCCTGACCTACGCCACCTCCACGACTGCGACCGGCAGCGGCGGCGACCCGGCCACCTGGGGTGACTACACCGGGCGGATCAGTTCCATCTCGATGTCACTCAACGGCGCGTCACCGATCGAGGTCGCCCGTTACCGGTTCGACACCACCGGCCGGCTGCGCGCCGAGTACGACCCGCGCCTGGACACCTCCGGCGGCAGTCACCTCGCCACCCTGTACTGGTACACCGACCAGAACCGCGTCCAGGGTTTCATTCCCACGGGCCAGGAGACCTGGAACTTCAACTACGACAGCTTCGGGCGGCTCATCAGCCTCACCCGCCCGCAGCCGGGCGGCGCCGGCAACGCCACACAGAAGATCGTCTATGGTGTACCGCTCACCGGTAGCGGTGCCCCAGTCGACGTGGCACCGAGTGCCGTCGCCACCTGGGGCCAGCAGGACCTGCCGTCCTGGGGCACGGCCGTGTTCCCGGCCAGCCACAGTCCGGCCGATCCACCCACCGTCTCGGACTGGCCCTACGCGGTCCTGAGCTATCTCGACGCCGACGGCAGACAGGTGAACACGGCCTCCTACGGCAACGGGGCCTGGCAGATCACGACCATCGAGCACGACCGGTTCGGCAACGTCGTCCGCCAGCTGACCGCGGAGAACCGCGCGCAGGCGCTGTCCCCGACCGCCGACACCGACGCGACGGTGGCCGCGCTGACCGACTCGGCTGCCCGTGCCCAGCTCCTCGATACCGACACCACCTGGTCCACCGACGGGGTGACGCCGGTCGACGCCTACGGGCCTACGCACCGCTACATCAACAACAGCGGGGTCCGTTCGTCAGTACGTCAGCACGTCCACACCGACTACGACCAGGGCGCGCCGACCGAGGGCGCGCCGTACCACCTGCCCACCACCGTCACCACCACCGCATACGACGGCAGCAGCGACACCGACACCCGCAAGACGATCAACGGTTACGAGGCGAAGACCGGCGCTGACGTCGCCACGTCCGGCTGGACGCTGCGTAAACCGACAACGGTGTCTACCTGGATGGGGGGCGGGTCCAACCCGGACATCGTCCGCACCACCTACTACAACATCGGCGGCCAGCCGGTCGAGGTCCGCCAGCCGAAGGCGAACAGCAGCGGCACGGACGCCTTCACCACCGTCACATCGTACTTCACCCCGACCGGATCCGGCGCGTGCGTCAACGCCTCGACGGCGGGCCTCACCTGCTCCGAGAGCCCGGCGGCGCAGCCGTCCTCCGGCAATGCCCTGCCGACCATCACTCACACTTACAACAGCCTCAATGAGCCCCTGACTGAAGTCGAGACCGTCGGGTCGACGACTCGGACGACCACGACGGTCTACGACGCCGCCGGCCGCAAGACCTCAGCCAATGTCACGGTGAGCCCCTCGGCCGACGGTGGTGCGGCCATGCCGACCATGACGTTCGGCTACAGCACCACGACCGGGCTGCCGACCACCACGACCGCGGACAGCATCACCCTGACCACCGGCTACGACACCTGGGGTCGGGTCACCTCCCAGACCGACGCCGACGGCAACTCCACCACCACCGCCTACGACATCGACGGGCATGTCTCCTCCGTCAACGACGGCAAGGGCACCTACGCCTACACGTATGACAGCTCGACCGAACACCGCGGGCTGGTCACCAGCCTCGGCGTCGGAGCCGGCTCGGCGCCGTCGACCTTCACCGCCACCTACAACGGTGACGGCAAGATCGCGACGCAGACTTACCCGAACGGTCTGGTCGCGACCAACCAGTACGACAACACCGCCAGCCCCACCACCCTGACCTACGCCAAGAGCGGCTCGACCTGGCTGACCTACAGCGAGATCGACAACATCAACGGCCAGGGCCGCGT
This sequence comes from Frankia gtarii, assembly GCF_025403375.1. GTDB lineage: Bacteria > Actinomycetota > Actinomycetes > Frankiales > Frankiaceae > Frankia > Frankia gtarii. Next base: position 2,732 of record NZ_JAMPTM010000256.1, on the reverse strand, counting down.
CGTGGGCACCCCCAACCAGGGCATCGAGTACCTCTACGACTCCTCCGGCCGGCTCGCTCTGGCGCGCGACGTCCGCGCCAACGGCAGCACGCAGACCTGCACCTCGCGGCGCTACGTCTACGACGCCGACTCCAACCGCACCCAGGAGATCTCCTACCCCGACGCCGGCACCAACGCACCCGGCGCGACCTGCAGCACCTCCACCACACCCACCTATTCGCTGTCCCACAGCTACGACCAGGCCGACCGGATGACCGACACCGGCTACGCCTACGACAAGTTCGGCCGCACCACCACCGTCCCCGCCGCCGACGCCGGCGGCACCGCCCTGACCGTCGGCTACAACGCCGACGACATGGTCGCCTCCGAAACCCAGGGCTCGACCACCCGCACCTACACGCTGGACCCCGCCCGCCGGATCCGCTCCTGGACGCAGGGGTCGACCACCTCGACGAACCACTACACCGACAGCGCCGACGACAGCCCCGCCTGGATCGCCACCGGCAGCGCCTGGACCCGCAACATCCACGGCATCGGCACCGGCCTCGCCGCGGCCCAGGACAGCACCGGCACCGTCACCCTCCACCTCGCCGACCTCCACGGCAACATCGTCGCCACCGCCGACGACACCACCACCGCCACATCCACCACCTCGTTCCAGGAAACCAACGAGTTCGGCAAGCCCTACAATCCCACCACCGCCTATCCCCGCTACGGCTGGCTCGGCGCCCAACAACGCTCCCACGACACCCTGTCCAGCATCACTCTCATGGGAGCCCGGCTCTACAATCCGAACACCGGCCGCTTTCTCCAGACCGATCCCGTTCCCGGCGGCTCCGCCAACCCCTACGACTACGCAAACCAGGACCCCTACAACGGAACTGACCTTGACGGGCTTCACACCACGTACTACAAAGAGTTTTGCAGCCCGGTTGGATGTCTCGGGGGAAGCTCGACATGCTTCCAAATTTGCTCCTTCAACTGGTACTTCAAGTTCAAGGCGCCCTATAATTCTGCCTATTCTGTCGACATGTACTCCCGCGAACTCTACGTCAACGGGGACAATGCCCAGCGTGGCGATTATGGGCATGTCGAGAACGGCATGTACCTCTTTCATGGAAGTATCGGGGTGCCCGACTACAAAAATGGCAACAATATCCCGAGGGGGCGCTATACTGCTCACCTTCGATTCCGGCCGGACAAGATCAGATGGCTTGCTGAAGGCGACACGGTCCGTGTTGTCCTCGTGGCAAACGTAATCGAGCGGGGCGGTCGCCGCGCAATTCTCAGGGCGCAGGGAACCTGGCGAATCTGGTGATTCAGAACTCCGCTGTTTTGATCATCTGACCGTTTGACTCCCGGGTGGCGCGCGTACTGGCGGATGCCGACGTTCGCCAACTGTGCAACAGGGAAATGTGTCGCCGAGAGCAGGACAGGCACGCCGCTTACGAGTCACGAAGACGTCCAACTTCTTCGGGACCCGGATGGCGGCGTGCCTGTCACGGCGTTTTCCTGTGGACCGACTGACGTGGTGGTATCCGGCGGAGTGCCGCGGGAGGGAATCCGAGAACGGCTGGGGAGGGCCTCCGCAGCCGCGACGAGAGTGGAGTTCACCCGCTGCCATGCCTGCTCGTGGCCGTGCTGTACGCGCCGACCGCGGCCGGACACGATGCGGTTACCCATCCGGCGGCCGGGTCAGGCCAACTCGGTCCAACTCGCTGACCTCGCCCGTAGCCATTGAGACCGCGGAGGCAAGATCCGCCGCGTCCGCGATTCTGCCTTTCGGGAGGGCGACCTTACCGGCCCTGCAGCCACGAATCAGGCGACCTTCAGATTGGCCGTCAGCAGCGTCGTCCGCAGGTCTGGAGACCACTTCGTTCCGCCCGGCTATCAAGGCCGCACCGCCTTGATAGCCATATTTGATCTACATGTCCTTCCCTGAGGAAAGGCTATGGCACGCTGGTGCTGCCGGCCTATCGGGAGACTCTCAGGTCGCCGATAGCGCACAGAATATGACCTCCCGCCGCCTTGCACATCCAATTCACCGAATCCGACTCCTTCTCGGAAGATCGGTCGACCTGGACATACATTCCCCGGTCATGGTGTGCACATGAAGGCCACACATAAAAACTCACCTCCATCAGACTCTCCTGTGCTCCGCCGGCTACCGATGCCAATGTAGTCGAGTAGCTATTGGCATTGATCCTGGCATCCGCAGAGTAATTACCATCGGGTAGCGAGATGGCAACAGGAATTTCGATATCCTCGTCGAACGGGGCTAATGGTCTCAGTCTGAGCCGGCCTATCTCGGGTGCCGTAGCCGTCAGGTCCCTCTGGACCAGCCCGAGGGCCCACTCCAGCCGGTCCACTACCGTAGGATCGACGAGAGTCCGCACCCGCTCCCACAAAGGCGCATCCGAAGGCGGCACCTCGAATCCCAGCTCTGCCATCGCGACCGGCAGAAGCTCGCGAGCGGCCGAGTCATCGCCATTACTCAAACCGGCGATTTCCCTCAGTGCATCCCCATCGATCCCGTCCACCAACGCCTGCGCGGCAACATTGGGCAGACTTTCGGTCGGTTCCCTGATAAGAAAGTTGAACCAGGCTCGCTTGAGCTCGCCTATCTTCCGGTAATCCGCCATGAGTCGCAGCATATACGGCCGCCATTCGTGTGGATGGTTGGATGGTGCAGGGTAGATTTTTCCGGGTTTCGGCTCGGGGAGGTTGGGAGG
>NZ_JAMPTM010000255.1 GCF_025403375.1 Frankia gtarii | reverse complement strand
GAGGTGCTGCGCGACGACGCCCGACGACTCCGGTCAGGTGGCGCGCGCGGCCGGTGGTCGCGTTTGCCCCACCCGGTGGCGGCGGGGGGCGTACAACCCGACCATGGCGGACAACAGGGGAGTGCGTCGTCGCATCGACCGGCGATGGCTGTTCGACCGGCGATGGCTGTGGGTTGTCGCGGCTGTCGCGGCGGTCGGCGTGGTCGTGGGGATCTGGCACCTGGCCGACCGGATGTACCCGCCGGGCACGCAGGGCGCGGCGGAGGCCCGGTCGGCGCTGCAGGGCGGGATCCTCACCGCGGTGGCCGCGCTGATCGCCGTCGCCGGCGGCCTGATCGCCCTGGGGGAGACCCGCCAGGCGAACAAGAACACCCACGTCCGCGAGCTCTACACCCGCGCGATCGACCAGCTCGGCTCCACCAGCGGCACGATCCGCCTCGGCGGCATCTACGCCCTCGAACGCATCGTCACCGACAGCCCCGCCGACCAGCGCACCGTCGTCGAGGTCCTCTCCGCGTTCATCCGCAGCCTCAGCACGGCCCACGCCCTGCGCGCGCCGCTGCCCCCCGATGCAGACGGCACCGTCCCGCCGCTACCGCCGGCCATCGACATCCGCGCCGCCGTCCAGGTCCTCGCCCGCCTGCCGTACCGCGACGCGGTTCCCCGCGCCGACCTCACCGGAGCCGACCTGACCGGCCCCGCCAGCCTCACCGACCTCGCGCTGCCCAACGCCGATCTTTCCCGCGCCCGGCTGGCCGAGGCGAACCTCACCGGCGCCCAGCTCGACGGGGCCAACCTCACCCGCGCCCTGCTGCTGCGGGCCAACCTCAGCCACGCCTTCCTCGTCGAGGCGAATCTCGCCGAGGCTCGGCTCGTCGAGGCGAACCTCGCCCGAGCCGAGCTGTTCGGCGCGAACTTCACCGGCGCCCAGCTGACCGGCGCCGACCTCACCGAAGCCCGGCTCGTCGAGGCGAACCTCGCCGGCGCCCAGCTCACCGGGGCGAACCTCACCGGGACCCTGCTGTTCGGCGTCGACCTCAGCGCGGTGACCGGACTGACCCACGACCAGCTCGCCGTCGCGCACGGCGACGAACGGACCCGCCTGCCGGCAGGAGTTCCGCCGCCACCGTCCTGGGCCACGTCGACGAAGTCGCTGTGAGCGGCGTGATCGTGTCAGGCGCTCCCGGGCCGCCCCGCTACCAGATGCGGACGCGGTCGGCCGGGTCCAGCCACAGCCCGTCGCCGGGTGTGGTGTCGAAGACCTCGTGGAACTCGTCGAGGTTGCGCACGATGTTGGCGCGCAGGTCCGGCGGGCTGTGCGGGTCGGTGGTGAGGTACTGCCGCTCGAGCTCGAGCCGCCGTTTGCTGCGCCACACGTAGGCCCAGTTCATGAACAGCCGCCGCCGGTCGTCGCGCGACGCCTCGCCGCCCTGGGAGATGACGTAGGCCTGGTGGGCGATGGTGAGGCCGCCGAGATCGCCGATGTTCTCGCCGACGGTGAGAGCACCGTTCACCTTCTCGCCCGGCAGGTTGCGCGCCTCGAACGCGTTGTACTGCTCCACGAGCGTTTTCGACTTCACCTCGAAGGCGGCCTTGTCGGCGGGGGTCCACCAGTCGTTGAGGTTGCCGGCGCCGTCGTACTGCGCGCCCTGGTCGTCGAAGCCGTGACCGACCTCGTGGCCGATGACCGCGCCGATGCCGCCGTAGTTCTCGCCCGGGTGGGCGTCGGGGCTGAAGAACGGCCGCTGCAGGATGCCGGCCGGGAAGCAGATCTCGTTGGTGCCGGGGTTGTAGTAGGCGTTGACGGTCTGCGGGAGCATGAACCACTCGTCGCGGTCGACCGGTGAGCCGATCTTGGTCAGGTCCCGGTCGGTCTCGAACGCGGCGGCGGCGCGGGCGTTGCCTATCAGGTCGCCATGGCGGACCCGCAGCGCGGAGTAGTCCCGGAACCGGTCCGGGTAGCCGATCTTCGGCCGGAACGTCGCGAGCTTGTCGTAGGCCCGGAGCTTGGTCTCCTCCGTCATCCAGTCCAGCCGGGAGATCGACTCGCGGTAGGCGGCAAGCAGGTTCGCGACGAGGTCGTCCATCTGCGCCTTGGCGCGCGGCGGGAAGTGGCGGGCGACGTACTCCTTGCCGACGGCCTCACCGATCGCGCCCTGGACGAACGTCACCGCGCGCTTCCAGCGGGCCCGCAGCTCGGGCGTGCCGCTGAGGGTGCGGCCGTAGAAGTCGAACTGGGCCTCGACGAACGCGTCGGGCAGGTACGGCGCAGCCGTTCGCAGCACGCGGCTGAGCACCCAGTCGCGCCACACCTCGATCGGCGTGTCGGTCAGCACGGTGGAGAGGTGTTCGAAGTAGGACGGCTGGCGCACGCAGGCCTCCGCCAGCGTCGCGTGCGGGCCGGTCAGATGCCCGCCGAGACCGGTGACGTAGGCGTCCCAGGCGAAGGCCGGGCAGAGCGCCGCCAGCTCCTCGACCGTGACCAGGTTGTAGGTCTTCTGGACGTCGCGGGTCTCGGCCCGCTCCCAATGGCCCTTCGCGAGCAGGGTCTCCAGGGCGAGGATCCGCTGCGCGGCGCCCTCGGGGTCGGGGTGCTCTCCCAGCCCGAGCATGCGGGTCAGGTAGGAGACGTACTCCTCGCGCGTCGCGGCGAACTTGTCGTCGCGGTAGTACGATTCGTCCGGCAGACCGAGGCCCCCCTGGCCCAGGTGGAACAGGTAGCGGTCGGAGTTGCGGTCGTCGGTGTCGACGTAGGAGCCGAACAGCCCCGGGCCGCCGGTGCGCTCAAGCTCGCCGAGGAACGCGGCGAGGTCGCGGACGTCGCCCAGGCCAGTCGCGGCGTCCAGCAGCGACCGCACCGGGCCCAGGCCGAGCGTCTGGATGGCCTCGACGTCCAGGAAGGAGTTGTAGAGGTCGGAGATCTTCCGGGCGTCCTCGCTCTGGGTGGCCGGATCCTGCCCGGCGAGGTCGGTGATGATGTCGCGGACCTGCTGCTCGACCACGTCGGCCAGTTGCACGAACGGGCCCCAGCTCGAGCGGTCGGACGGGATCTCCGTCTCGGCGAGCCACCGGCCGTTCACATGGCCGAACAGGTCGTCCTGCGGTCGTACGTCGAGGTCCATGCCCGCGCGGGCGTCGTCGAGGATGCTCACAGAACGGAATTCTCCAACCGATCGGGTGATCAGGGAAGGACCTCGCCGAGAACCCGCCGACCGACGGCATGATCGGGTCCGCCCCGTGCGGGCGTCGGCAGGTGCGGGGGCGGCACGGCTGCGCGGAACACCAAGATCGCCGAAGTCGGGGTCGGGGGCGTCCGATCCTGGTTCGCTCTGTCTCGGCTGTTCTAAGGCTGAATACCGGTTTTTACTTTCATGTTATTTGAATCGGCTCAACTGACCGTCTCAAGGTGCGACTCGGTGCCGGTCACCTTACTGTGAAGTGGGCGTGCGCGAGTTCCGCGAATTCCGTCCGCGCGACCTGGCGCCTGCACGGCACGCTGCGGATCGCCACCTCGGACAACGACTCGGCCGGTGGCCTCGGCAACGGCGCCGCGCGCTAGTGACGGTCCGATTCTCCGGTGACGTCGCCTTCAGTGTCGAGGACGGCTCCAGGCCGGTCGGCGGGCGCTTCGAGGCGTCCGGCGACCGTATCCGGGTCACCACCGGTCAGCCGGGCCGGCTGTGGTCGGTCGCGGGGGACCTCCTCGCCACCCTCCCGTCCGGGATGCTGCCGGCCTCGGTGTGCGCCGGGCGCGCCGGTCTGCGTGAACTCGCCGACGTCCTCGCCGCGGAAGGCATGACGGTGGAGATCGGCGGACCGACCGCCACGATTGTCACCGTCGGCGCCGACGTCGACTCCCGCGTCGGGGGTCTGACGATGGGCAGTCGCCGGGTGGAACCGAGCGTCTCGGCCGCCCTGTCCGGTTCCACGTTCGCGATCGGACGAGCCGCCGCGGTGGGATTCGCGGCACTTGCTGTGTTCGTGGCCGTGTTCGTGGCCCGCGGACGGCTTCACCGGTCAGGCGGTCAGCGCTGGTCGAGGGCCTGTTCGAGTAGCGCGATGACCGTGTCGGTGTCCGCACCGGCGAGTGTTGCGAGGACACCGGTGTGGCGGGCGAGGACGACGCCGATGAGCGCGGCGGTGAGCAGTTCGGCCCGCAGGGGCGCGTCGGCGGCGTGCTCGCGGGCCAGACGGGCGGTGAGGGGGGCGACGATGCGACGGTGGAGTTCGGCGGCGGCGGCCTGCTGTGCCGTCTGGTCGCCGTAGGGCTTGAGCGCGGCCTGGAAGATCGGCCCTGGGCCGGTTCGGTCGGTGCGCCGGACCAGGGCGGCGAGCCGGTCGGGCTCGAGGAAGTCGGTGGGGATCTCCCCGGCGTCCTCCGTCTGCAGCACGGCGATGTAGAGCTGGGCCTTCCCACCGAAGTAGCGGGCGATCATGGCGGGGTCGACATCGGCGAGCTGGCCGATGTCGCGGGCGGTGGTCCTGTCGAACCCGCGCTCGGCGAACAGGTGCGCGGCGGCGGCGAGCAGGCGTTCCTTGCTGGCGGCGGCGTCGCGGCGGCGTGGCGCGGTCGTGCTCTTCACCGTGGTCGTGCTCTTCACCGTGGTCGTGCTCTTCACCGTGGACGTCTCATTCTTCACGGGAGGTCATGTTCCTCTTTGTTGAGGTTATCCGGGTCTGACGCCATCGGTCTGCGTGTCGGCATCGCTGGGCCGGCCGGTATCGCCGGGGACCACCGAGGCCAGGCTCTCGATATCCTGCTCCTCCTGCTCGATGATGGCCTCCTCCGACGGGCTCAAGCCGGGCCGCCGGTCACCGAGCCTGGGCAGAAGGACGCTGGCGGCCGCCGTCAGAATCCACATGAGACAGGCCGCGACGCCTACCGTGGTGTATCCGCTGTCGGCGGGAAACGACGCGCCGGGTCGGGTGTGCGCCTGGAGCACCGCGGCGCTGGCGCTGCTGCCGATGCCGTAGCCGATGTAGCGCAGCACCTGGTTGAAGCTCAGCGCGCTGCCGGTCTCATGAACGGGCACCGACTGCACGATGAACCCGGGCATGACGGCGAAGATTGCTCCGATCCCGAGGCCGGCGGTGGCCATCACCACCGCGATCTCCCAGAACGCGCCGTGGGCCAGGGTGAACATGACCATGCCGGCCAACAGCACGCTCGCGGCGAGCGGCAGTAACCGGCCCGGCGGCATCCTGCGGATCAGCGCCCGGGCGACGCTGCTGGCCGCGACCGTGCCGACCGAGAACGGCGTCAGCATCAACCCGGCGACGGCCACCGAGGCGCCCAGCCCGTAGCCCACGCTCGTGGGCGTCTGCACCAGGCGGGTCACCGTCGAGGTCAGCAGGTACATGCCGACGCCGGTGAAGACTGCGCACACGTCGGCGGTCAGCACGACGACGTGCCGTAACCGGCGCACATCGACCAGTGGGTGATCGCTGTGCAGCTCCAGCACCATCCAGCCGGCCAGCATGACGATCGCCACCGCGACGGTTGTGAGCAGGCGCGCCGAGGTCCAGCCCCACTGCCCGCCCTCGCTGATCGCCAGCAGCAACCCGGCCAGGGCGATCCCGAGCGTGCTCGCCCCCGCAAGGTCGAGCCGGGCGGCCGGCCGGTGACGTGAGGAAGGTACGACCACCATCGCGGCCAGCAGCGCCACGACCGCGATGGCAACCCCGAACCAGAACGCCGCGCGCAGGCCGCAGGTCTCGGCGATCAGCGCGACCAGCGGGTATCCCAGGCCGATGCCCGCGACGGTCGTGATTGACAGGATCGCCAGCGCCGGGCGGGCGCGCTCTGGCGGCAGCGCGTCGCGGGCCACCGTCAGGGTGAGTGGCGTGAGGCCGAGCCCCACGCCCTGCGCCGCCCGGCCGACCAGCAGCGTCGCGAAACCCAGCGGCAGGGCGGCCAGTAAGCCGCCGACCGCCACGATGGCCAGGCCGACCAGCAGCACCGGTTTGCGGTACCGGCCGTCGCCCAGGCGCCCGATCGTCGGGGTGGCGACCGCGCCGACCAGAAAGGTGATCGTCAGCGACCACTGGGCGTCGTCGACCGAGACGTGACTGACGGCGGCGACCAGTGGCACCAGCGGCGCACCCAGGCTGCCGACCACGGCGACAACCATGCCGATGAACACCAGTCCGGGCACCAACAGCCTGTGCGCGGGCGATCCTGGCCCCGCGTCGTCGAGATTCATTCGATGTCCACCCGTTCAGCGATGGACTAAGTCTACGCCTGATGTCTACAGGTGATGGCAAGACTGTCGGGCTCGGCCAACGCGCCGGGTCGGATGGATCAGGGTCACCGTTCGGGGCCGAGGCCGGTGCCGGCGATCGCGAACTTGTCGTAGTGCAGGGTCAGCTCTCCGACGATGGGGTGCTGCATGACGTGGATGCCGCCGCCGGGCTGCGGGACATCATGATCGTCGCGACTCTCGGACCTGTTTCGCTGGACGCCGTCGATGCCGGTCAGGTGGGACCGTCGGGGCGGGTGGTCGCTCCTGTCAGGACGAGCTCGAGGAATCGCGCACCGCCGTCCGACCCCGGGTGAGAGTTCTCCCGGACCCAGGCTGCGCCGCTGAGCAGGTCGAACAGTTCGTCGGGGGTGAGGTCCGCACGGATCTTCCCGGTGGCCTGGGCGGATCGCAGCAGCCGCGCACCACTGTCGTGCATGGCTGCGCAGGCGGCGTGGGAGGGAGTGCCCGCGTCGTACATGCTGCGGGTGAGGATGCCTACGAGACCTCGGAAGGTGCTGAAATGCTGGATGGCCTGGCTCATCCAGGAGCGCAGCGCGTCGAGCGGGGGGAGCGTGGCGGCGGCCTGGTCGGCGTGGGAGATCAGCGAGGCGAGCCCGTCACGGGTGGCGGCCTCGACGAGCGCGGCGCGGGTCGGAAAATGCCGGTAGAGGGTGCCGATGGCGACGCCCGACTGGGCCGCGATGTCCTCCAGGGAGGCGTCGGCGCCCGCGGCCTCGAACGCCTTGCGCGCAGTGGTCAGGATCGCGTCGTAGTTCCGGATGCCGTCGGCCCGCCTGGGGCGCTGGGCGATGTACGGAGCGGCGTCCTGCACGTGACCCCTCCTGGGCGGCACCGGATAACCTGAGGTAGTCTCATGATAGCACGGAAGGCGGTGGATCTCCCGCATGGTGCTGCCGCGGCGACGGCGGCATCAGCGCTTGACGAGCAGGTGCGCGGGCGGAGGGCCGAAGCGTCCGCGGAGGAAGTCGAGGAGCCCTCGCACGCGTCCTTCGAGGTCCCAGTAGGGGCCGCGCCGGGCCGGTGCGACTGCGCCCGAGGCAAGGTGCCACAGCGCGATGCTGAACCGGATGAACGCGTGGTAGCGGCCGGAGTGCTCCCGCACGAGCAACAGGGTGTTGCGAAGTTGCAGGTAGTCGATGGCTGCGGAGGTCGAGCCGATGTGCGGGTTTTTGACCATCGCGCCGCGCACGAGCCCGGATTCCCAACCGGCGTCCCTGGCCCGCAGGGCGAGGTCCGCCTCCTCGCAGTACGCGAAGTAGCGCTCGTCGAAGATGCCGACCTCGTCGAGGCACGCGCGCCGGGCGAACATCAGCGTGCCGTGCGGGTGGCCGGCGGGCTCCCACCCTTCCCCGACGCTCGCGGGCGCGAGAATCCCGCCGAAGTAGGGGTCGATGACCGGCGTCGCCGCGTCGCCGACGTCGGCACACGCCAGCCCCGCTCGAGGCTGCTCGGCCAGGACGCTGAGCATGTGACTCAGGCATGTGGGTTCGGGCAGCGCGTCGTGCGGCGCGAGCACCACCCACTCGCCCGCGTCCGCGTCGGCGAGGAACGCTCGGTAGCCGACGTTGGCCGCCGGTCCGAACCCCAGGTTGCTTCCGGCCAGCACGACGGCGACGTCGGCGGCCTCGACCGGCGGCACCACCGCCGACCCGTTGTCGATGATTGTGATCATGACGGGAACGTCCTGCGCGCGGAACGCGTCGATCGTGTCGAGGAGTCGCTGCGGCTGGTCACGGTGCACGATGACGACCGAGAGAGGAGGCACGATTCCAGTGCTACCTCAGTGCCACCGATCAGGCAGCTTCATCCGCGAAGTGGGCGGTACGGCGGTGAGTCGCGCCATGACGCAACGGTACCGTCGAGGCTGGGTTCGACACGGACGGTGACGCTCATGGTAGATCATCACTTGCCGTGCCCGAACCGGCCACGGAGTTAACGCGGAGGAAGCCTGACGTAATTTCAGGTGAACCAGCGTGTGCGACTCTGTGGTATGCAGCCAGGTAGTGATCCCAAGGCCGCTATCGTCCAGATAGTCGCATCGATCGATGATGTCCCTACCCTGGAGGAAACCGACGCGATGCTGGAAGAGCTACGCAAGCTTCCTCGTACTGCAGACACGATCAAGCTGATCGATGACCTGTTGGGGATCCGTTCGCTGCTCGACGCGACGTTCTGAGAACGCGCGCCGAGTAGCGAAACCAAGCCGGGTGGCGCACCGGTTTTCCTACGGTGCGCCGAGGCCTGACCGATCTGATCTCGGAAGGCTACTGCTGGGCATCAACGGCTAGCCCCGCTGGCCGCCCTGCTGGCCGCCACCGAAGCGCTCGCCGGACGATCCGATTCGGCCGGTGCCGACGCCCGCCAGCTGCCGCAGACGGTTCTCGACGTACTGCTCACTGTGGTGCGTCCTGTCCGCAATCCGCGCGACGAGGTCCTCGATGTCGGTCGCGGCATCGAGATCCGCCGAGCTGACCTGATTGAACTGGTCAAGGACGCGGTAGCGAAGCTGCTGCCAGTTCTGGCGCAGCTGCTGTTCCACCTGCTGGCGCTGCTCCCGCTGCTCCTGCTGGGCCATTTTGCGATCCCTTCTGGCCATTCCTCGAACGCGTTGTAGGTGCGAGAGGGACGGTACCCCAGCCGGTTCGGACAGCGCCAAACCAACATCGGTTTTGAATGTATAAAACCAGCTCGGGGCATCTGGCACCCGGTAACCCGAAGCGTCCTGGACGTGCATGTCTCGAGCGGTCGGCCGGGATCTCCGGCTCGGCGGGCCACCGGCCGTTCACGTGGCCGAACAGGTCGTCCTGTTTATGATCCCGTCTCACCGAGTTCGGCGGTCCCGGTGGAAGGCGGCGGGGGCGGCGAAGACACCTCGGCGTCGATTCCCAGGCCGTCCAGCATGGCGTGAATGCCGTCGGTGTAAAGGTTTTTCCGGGTGACGTCGTCGACGTCGGTGTTCGGGTCGTCGGCGGCACTTGGTGACGGGTGGGTGAGCTGGACTCCGATCATGCCGTGCATCGCGGACCACAGGAGCTCGGCGGTCTGTTCCGGGGGGCGTCGGTGGACGGCGGTGGCGCATCGGGCGGCGGCGTCGGTCAGGAATGGCAGGAAAGCCAGTAGGGCTTCCCGGCGGATCTGTGGGGTGGGTTCGAAGTCGGGGACGG
>NZ_JAMPTM010000254.1 GCF_025403375.1 Frankia gtarii | reverse complement strand
CGTCCGGCGCTGACGCCACCTACCCCGCGTACCCCGCCCGACCTATGGCACCTGCGTGGGGGACCATCGGCGCCGGAGCCACCCACGGCGCCCGTTCGGCCGCGACGTCCAGCACCGCCACGTCCAGCACCGCCACGTCCAGCACCGCCACGTCCAGCACCGCCACGTCCAGCACCGCCACGTCCAGCACCGCCACGTCCAGCCCGGCCAGCCGGGCTGTATCGCCCGAGCGGCCCACACGGCCGGCCCGCGCGCCAGCGGCCGCTACGGCTGCCGCCGGAGCTCGATCCCCGCCGGCCGCGCCGGCACCGCTCGTTCCTGCGCCGGCTGTCGCTCACCGTTACCAGCCTGCTATCCGTGCTCGTCCTGGGGCTGTGCTCGCTGGGTTGGGCTGCCTACCGGCACTTCGACGGCGCCATCACCCGGGTGAACTGGGACATCGATGGCGCCCGACCGGCGGGCGCGACCGGCGAGCAGAACATCCTGCTACTCGGCGATGACAGCCGAGCGGGTACCAACGGAGAGTACGGCGCCGTGGACGGGGTGCGATCGGACACGACGATCATCGTCCACTTCGCCCGGAACGGCTCCGTGACCCTGCTGTCCTTCCCCCGCGACATGCTCGTGCCGGTCGTGCCCCCCACCCGGGCCGCGGCCCGGGACGGCCGCGCGAAGCTGACCGAGGTGCTCCAGCTGGCGGACGTGCCCGGCCTCGTCACCACGCTGGAGTCACTCACCGGCCTGAAGATCGACCACACCATCTCGATCAATCTCGCCGGATTCCGGACGATGACGGACGCGGTAGGCGGCGTCACCGTCTGCGTGACACCGTTGCCCGACGGGAGCACTCGCAACCTGCACGACACGATGTCCGGATGGGACGGCCACCTCGGGGAGAACCGGCTGAACGGCGAGCAGGCGCTCGCCTTCGTCCGCACCCGCTACGCCCTCGGTGACGAGCGGCTGCGCGTCCTGCGTCAGCAGCAGTTTCTCGCCAAACTCCTGGCGACGGCGACCAGCGCGGGCGTGCTCTCCAACCCCGCGAAGATCACCGCACTGCTCGGTGCGGTCGGCGGCGCGCTGCGGGTGGACAAGGGATTCGACCAGACCGCGATGCTCACCCTGGCGAAGCGGGCCAGCGGACTGGGCGCGGGCGGAGTCCGCTTCGTCACGGTTCCCACCCGGGTGGCGCTGCCCGTCGACGGCGCCGTCGACGGGCTGGGAACGGTCCCGCCCCACGGTGCCGTGCTGGTCGCCGACCAGGCCGGCCTCGTCCAGGTGCTGGCGCCGCTGCGGCCCGCGAGCGACGCCCGCCCGGCCACGGCGACCCCCGCCCCTGCCGCAAGCACGTCCGACCCCGGGGTCGGGGTCGACCCTGCCGGGATCACCGTCGCCGCCGTCCGCAACGCGTCGGGGCGTACGGGGCTCGCCGCCGCCACTGTCGACGCGCTGCGGTCACTCGGATTCACTGGACCGATGACGACGGCGACGATGAACGGTCAGGCGCTGACCGAGATTCACTACCCCCCGGGCCAGCAGGGCGCTGCGCGCACCCTGGCCACCCGACTGCCCGGCGGTCTGCCGGTCGAGGACCCCGCGCGAACCGGGAACGGACTCGTCGTCGTCCTCGGCACCGCGTTCGCCGGCCTGACGGCCGCGGCTGGTCCAGGCGCGGCGGCCGGCCCAGGCGGCGCTGCAGCGACAGTCGGCGCCACGTCCCCAACGGGCGCCGCGGCAGCCATTGCCTCCTCATCCGCCGCCGGGACTGGCACCGCGGGGACGGGCACCGCGGGGACGGGTGCCGGCGCCCCCGGTACGCCCACGCCGCTGCCCGCCGACACCTCCTGCACGCCGTGACCGGGGCGTCGCCGCGGCTGGTACCCGCCGCTCGGCTGCTGGGTCCGGCGGGCGCGGGCGGCCCGCCGGAGGGAAACGTCCCCGCAGGAGTGCGGGGCATCGCCGGACTACTCGCCCATCGGCTTGCCACCGACCCGGCCAGGCCGCTGGTGACCTTCTACGACGACGCGACCGGCGAGCGGGTGGAGTTCTCCGCCATCACGCTCGACAACTGGGTCGCGAAGACCGCGAACATGCTCGTCGACACCCTCGGGCTCGGTGCCGGCGACCGCATCGGGATCGACCTGCCGACCCACTGGCTGGGCCTGGTGATCCCGCTCGCCGGCTGGTCGGCGGGGCTGGAGGTCGTCCTCGCCGTCGACGAGAACGGCGGTGGCGGTGCGCTGGCCGCGGGCTCGACGCTGCCGCCGACGACCCGCCTCGGCGCGCTGTTCGTGGCCGAGGATCGGCTCGACGCGACCGCCGAGCTGGTGGTCGACGAGACGGTGGCGCTGTCGCTACGCCCGCTGGGCGGCCGCATGCCGCGGCCCGTTGCGGGCGTGCTCGACTACTCCGTCGAGGTGCCTGCGCACGGCGACCGGTTCAACCCGCCGCCGCCTCCGCCGGAACAGGTCGAGCTGCTGCGTGCCGGCGCACGGATCGCGGCGGCCTGGGCCTTGGGACCTGCGGACCGGGTCCTGTCCACCGCGCCGTTGGCGTCGGCCGAGGGGCTCCTCGGCGGCCTGCTCGCTCCGCTGGTGGCCGGCGCATCGGTGGTGCTCTGTCGGCACCTCGACCCCGCCGCGCTCACCCGCCGGATCGAGTCCGAGCGGGTAACCGCCATCGCCGCAGCGCCCGTTGCGGCCGGCGGAACGGGCGGTGCGGGTCCTGAGGAAGCCGGCGTTCCCGGGGCCGACGCGCCCGCACTCGCGGGCCCGAGCGCACGGACGCTGCGCCTCCCCCACCTCGGGTGAGGCCCGATTGTGCCGACGTGGCGGCCGGCGCCGGAGGGTAGTGACTACTCTCGTCAACCGGTGGCTCTCGGTGCGCGATGGCGGGGCGCAGGGGATCCACGTCGTTCCCCTGCGCAGCGGAGGTGCCGAGCGTGAGCAGGTCCACCGATCCGCGGATCAGCGTCATCGGCACGGGCTATCTCGGCGCGGCCCACGCCGTGTGCATGGCCGAGCTGGGCTTCGACGTGATCGGCGTCGACATCGACGCAGACCGGGTCCGGCGGTTGTCCAGCGGCGAGGTGCCGTTCTACGAACCGGGCCTCGAGGCGCTGCTGCGCAAGAACCTCGAGGCCGGACGGCTCACGTTCTCGGGCTCGCTGGCTGAGGCGGTCGACCGGGCCGACGTGCACTTCATCTGCGTGGGGACGCCCCAGCGGCACGACTCCGGCGCGGCGGACCTGCGCCACGTCGACGCGGCGGTGAGCGGGCTGATCGCGGCCGGACTGGGCCCCGCGGACCTCGTGGTCGGCAAGTCGACGGTGCCCACGGGCACGGCCACCCGGCTCGCGGCGAAGCTCGCCGCGGGTGCGCCCGGCGCGGAGCTCGCCTGGAATCCTGAATTCCTGCGGGAGGGCTTCGCCGTCGACGACACCCTGCGCCCGGACCGGCTGGTCTTCGGCGTCGCTCCCAGCGGCGCCGCGGAACGGCGGCTGCGAGCGATCTACGCCCGAACGATCGGTGCCGGTACCCCCGTCGTCGTCACCGACCACACCACCGCCGAGCTCGTCAAGGTCGCCGCGAACGCGTTCCTCGCCACGAAGATCTCCTTCATCAACGCCATGGCAGAGGTGTGCGAGGCCGCCGGCGGCGATGTCGTCGAACTGGCCAGCGCGCTGGCGCACGATGCCCGGATCGGGCACCGATTCCTTCAGGCCGGCATCGGATTCGGCGGCGGTTGCCTGCCCAAGGACATCCGGGCGTTCCAGGCCCGCGCGGACGAGCTGGGGGTCGGTCGCGCCCTGGCGTTCCTCGGCGAGGTGGACGCCGTCAACGCCCGGGCGCGGACGCGCACGGTGGCGCTGGCCCGGGAAGTGCTGGGCGGCTCACCGACGAACCGGGTGGTGGGTGTGCTCGGAGCCGCGTTCAAGCCCAACTCCGATGACATCCGCGACTCGCCGGCCCTGGCTGTAGCCGAGGCGCTGCGCCGGGCCGGAGCCCATGTGTCGGTCTACGACCCGGCGGCCGTGGTGAACGCCCGGACCTGCTACCCAGACCTGCGCTTCACCGACTCGGTGGTCGACGCGGTGGCCGGCGCCGAGGTCGTGCTCCTTCTCACCGAGTGGCACGAGTTCCGGGAGCTCGACCCGGCAGTGCTACGACCGCACGTGGCACGGCCCGTCGTCATCGACGGCCGAGGAGCCCTCGATCCCGGGCGGTGGCGGGCGGCCGGTTGGACCTACCGGGCGCTGGGCCGGCCGCAGCGCTGACCCCGCGCGTCGATCAGGCCGGGACCTCCACCAGCGCACCGGTCTCGACCTGGTAGACGAAACCGCGGACCGAGATCGTGGTCTGCAGGAAGGGCGAGGAGCGCAGGATCCGCAGCGACAGGCGCACGTCATCCTCCACGTCGGTGAACGCCTGCACCGACCACTCGGGACGCACGCCGGTGTCCCGCTCCAGCTGGTCGCGGAAGCCGTCGTCGGTGATCCTCTCCAGGCCGCAGGAGGTGTGGTGCAGGAGGATGATCTCCGTGGTGCCGAGCACGTTCTGACTGACCGCGAGCGAGCGCACGACGTCCGTGGTGATGACGCCGCCGGCATTGCGCAGGATGTGCGCGTCCCCCTCGGTCAGGCCGAGCAGCGCCTCAACGTTGATCCGGGCGTCCATGCAGGCGACGACCGCGACGCCCAGACGTGGGCGCGCGGTCGGAGAGGCCGGCAGCCCGGCCTCCTGCCGCCGGGCCGGGTGGCCGGCCGCGTAGGTCAGCAGCAGCTCCGTCACCGTGGCCGTGCCGTCCACCGGTCCCGCCGGGCGGATCCGGTCGGCGTGCGTGTCGGCGGCCGTCTCGGCCGGGCTCTGGTGGTCGGTCGACGTCGACATCAGCCGTGCGACCCACTCGCAATGGAGATCATCGTGACCCATCCTCCCGATCTGTGGTGACCGCGCTCCCGCATTGCCAGGATGCCGTCCACCTACCCAGCTTCGTCGGTGTTCCCCACATTCGCCTAGGTTGCGCCACTCACGTTGCCCTTCGAAGCGAATCGGTTGCATCACTCATCGTAGATTAGGGAACACATCACGAGTGACTCAACCACACTCCGGTAGACTTACATCACTACCAGCAGTCGAGATCTGGACGTCGACCGAGGCGGTGATCGAGCCGGCGCCCCCATCCGAGGGGGTGGCCCTGAGCCGAGGGGGAGGCAGCCGGTACTCTCCTCGGGTGGTAAGAATCGAACGAGGTCACCTGTGGTGAGCCACCGGCAGACACGCTCGCCGATGCAGGTACTCATCCACGAGATGGGCAAGTTCGGGCTGGTCGGCGGCGTCTGCTATGCCATCGACTTCTTGGTTTCGAACTTGTGTCACACACTTCTCGGAATGGGCCCACTCAGCGCGAAGACCGTCTCTACGGTGATCGCGGCCACATTTTCCTACATCGGAAACCGGCAGTGGTCCTTCAACCACCGAGCCCGGACCGGTCTGCGCCGCGAGTACACCCTCTTCGTGATCCTGAATACCGTTGGCCTGCTGATCGCACTCGGCTGCCTCGGGTTCGCCCGCTACGTGCTGGACCTGCGCGGCGTGCTCGCCTTCAACCTGTTCGGCAACGTCATCGGTACCGGGCTGGGAACGGTGTTCCGCTTCTGGGCCTACAAGAAGTGGGTGTTCCTGCACCCCGACGATCCCAAGGCCGCGGTGAACAACGGCGCCGACCAGGAGAACCCCCGGCCGGTCCCGGAACACGCCGGCCGGATCTGACCTTCCCTCGCCCGCCGGCCGCTCCCCGCCCGCGGGCGACAGGCTGGCGCCGGCCGCACTGCCGGGTCTGGCCGACCTGGTCGCCGGGAGTCGGCCGAACTGCCGGCCTCCGGGCGGGGGCAGGCGTCGCCGCCCGGCTCCACTGCGCCGATCAGGCCGCCCATGAGCTCACGCCGGCCAGGGTCGATCACTGCGACAATCTCGGCCGGCGCTCTCGGACTGGTCCGCTCCACCCGGACGGGACAATCGCGGCTCGACGCTGGACCGGCGTCTCACCCCCGGACGGCACACCGATGGGCACCCCAGCCCACACCCGCCTCAACGGCACCAACGCGCTCCCCCACTCGGGCGTCCAGCCGCCGCCACGAACGGGGAGAGGCGCAGGCCCACCACCCGAAGGGCGGGCGATTCTGGTCCCGCCCGGACACCGGGAAGCACCATCTGGTCCGGTGCCAACTCGTACTCGAAGTATCCCCGGCGAGTTACGCTCTGCGGGCCAATCCGGTGCTACGCGTTCACGGTCATCCACCATGAGTCACAGATCGACTCTCGGAACGCACGCGACAGGCACCGGCCAGTCCGCAGCCGTCGGAGAATGTGTCGTGACCCAGCCCTCGCTCGCGTCGCCGCGCCCAGGCGGCCGACCCCGCGACGAGAGCCGAGACCACGCGATCCGATCAGCCACGCTGGACCTGCTCGCCGAACTCGGATACGACGGCGTGACCATGGACCGGGTGGCCGCCCGCGCCCGCGCCGGCAAGGCCACGATCTACCGGCGCTGGCCGTCGAAACTCGCGATGGTGATAGATGCGATCAACGCCTTTGCCGAGGAACGCATGCCGACTCCGGACACGGGTTCCCTGCGGCTGGACATCATCGAATTCCTGACCTCCTTTCACGAGGCCATCCGGGGGGACCGCGGGCGGATCATCGCCGAACTGATCTCAGAAATGCCCCGCAATCCTGATCTACGGAACGCGCTGCGAGGCGGACTCTGGTCGCAGCGCGAGGCGAGTTCCCACACCATCGTCGAACATGCCATCGCCCGCGGGGAGCTCCGCCCGGACGTCGATCACGCGATCCTCATGGAGATCGGCACCGCCATCATCCTGCAGCGGGTGCTCCTCACCGGCGAGTCCGTCGACCGGGTGTTCCTGGAGTCGATCGTGGACGACATCGTCATCCGATACGCTGCCTGATCGCGCGGTGGCCCCGTCGGCCCGTCCCAGCCGGCCGGTACGGATCGGTGTGGAGCCCCGGTCGTGCAGGCGCCCGACCGCAGCCTCGGCCAAGGGCATGGATGCCGTGGCCGGTGCCACGGATGTGTCAAGCAGACGCCGTCCTCCCCTCCAGCAGTAGAAGCCCTACCATCAGCAGTAAGCCCGATCTGGGATGAAGACGCGATTTCTCCCGTCCCGACCGCGGTAGGCGCGGGTGGAGCTGAGGTGGCCGGCCGCCCCCAAGCCATCCCGGCAGCTGGGCCTTCAAGACGGGCGCGGCGGCGGGGGGCCTTCGCGCGGCACAGGAGGACCTCATGCAGTCACCGGGCCCAGGCCCCCAGGACCCGGACGCCGAGACCCGACAGGTGGAAGGCACACCAGCCGGTTCCCGCCCGGACCCTGGTTACCCAGGCAGCGCCGAACTGCACGACGACGCGGCAAGGACGCGCCTGGTCGGTGAGAATGCTGGCGGCTATCAACCGGGCCACGCCAGCGGTTGGCCACCGGTCGGCCAACCGCTCACACCCGCGCAGCCGGGATTCCCACCCGCCGCGCCAGGCCGCCCGCTCAATGATCCCTACAGCCACGAGAGTCCATACGGCCGCGGCGATCCGCGTCACCTCGAGGATCCGTACGGCGAAGAAGCGCAGACCAGGATCCTTCCGGACAATCCAGGACATGGGTACCCGCCCGGGTCGCCCGGCGGCCAGGGCCAGGTCCCGGGCGGGAACGGGTACCCGCCAACCGCTGCGTATCCGCCGGCAGGCGGATACGGCGCGTTGCCGCACGGTGGCCTTAGTGATCCGGGCAGCGGCGGCTTTGGTGGCTCGCCCGGCTATCCCCCCGCCGGCTACCAGGAGCCGGGCGGCTACCCGGGGCCGGGCGCCGGCTACAGCCAGGGCTACCAGCAACAGGGCTACCAGCAACCGGGCTATCCGGCAGCCGGTGACTACCAGCAGGGCTACCCTCCGGTCGCGGCATACGGGGCGTACCCACCCCCTGGCTCCGGGCCCACAGGCGGGCCTCGCCCCGGCGGTTCCGGTCGTCGATGGACGATCATCATCGGCGCGGCGGTCGTCGCGGTGGTGCTGCTCATCGTCATCCCGGTCGTGCTGCTCACCCGCGGCTCCGATGACGGGAATCCGTTGGCCACCGCCTCGGCCCCGCCCAGCGCCCTGCCGACCACGCCCGCAGGCCCGTCGGCCACCTCCTCGGCGAGCCCGTCCCCGAGCCCGTCCCCGTCCCCGAGCGCATCCACGGCGTTCACACCTGCCGAGAGCGAGCTGGTCGCCAAGCTCGACTCGTCGGCGATGACCGACTGCAAGCCCAACAGCGATGCCGAGAGCGATCGCATCCTGGCCTCGCTGTACTGCAACTCCGACGACGGCAAGGTCGTCGCCGCCTACGCCTACGCCACCGCCGGTGATCTCGCCAACGACATCGACGTGCGCAAGTCTCGGGTCACCACGCCCAACGGCACGTGCAAGGAGGGCGGTAGCCAAGTTTTCACCTGGAACTTCGACCAGGACAAGACCCAGGGCACCGCTGTGTGCACGGCGCTGCAGAGCAGTCACTTCATCTTCTGGTCCTACGACAACAAGCTGGTCTCGTTCATGGCGACCGGAACCGACGGCGTCGCTTTGTATGAATGGTGGAGCGGCTTCAACCCGGTGCCGCAGAGCTGATCCGGCCCCGGCCGATACCAGCTCAGCCCACCGACCAGGGCTCAGAACGAGGAGTCCGGAGCATGGTGCGACTCTGATCAGGCGGCGGGATCCCCCTATCCGCCGCACGCCTGCTGCCGCAGGTCCAGGCGGGCGACGATAGGGCCGCATTTGTTGTGCAGTAGCCCAATACTGCCGGTATTTGCGGAGAGGTGCGCCTACTCTGGGGACCGCACCCGTCACCCATCTCGGGAGGAACCGTGCCGAGCCCCGGCAATGGCGACGACGAGTCGCCGCGCTCAGCCGAGCAGTCGCCACCGGGGCCGCGCCTCGGCGATGGTCCCGATCCGGACCCCGACCTCGACGACGCCGAACGCACCATCCTGCAACCTCCCGGGCACTTTCCCCCACCGAGACCCGGCGACCGTTTCGGGGTCGACCCGTCGAGTGGCGCGGGCCGGCCGGGTCCGACCCCGGATCCGCTGTGGCGGGGCCCCGGGCCAGGGCACGTCTCCTGGCCGTCGCCATACGCGGGGTCGGCCTCTCCACCCGTCGACCCCGCGGCAAACACCGGCCCGCGCGGGCCCGTCCAACCTCCGGGCCCGCCCATCCCGTCGGCACCGCCACGCTTTGGTGGCGGCCTGGCCGGTCCGGGCGGTCCACCGGGCCCGCCGACCTCCGCAGCGCCCGCCTGGCCGTCGCCACCCGCCTGGCCGTCGCCGCCCGGCCCACCCGCATCCTGGCCTCGCTGTACTGCAACTCCGACGACGGCAAGGTCGTCGCCGCCTACGCCTACGCCACCGCCGGTGATCTCGCCAACGACATCGACGTGCGCAAGTCTCGGGTCACCACGCCCAACG
>NZ_JAMPTM010000253.1 GCF_025403375.1 Frankia gtarii | reverse complement strand
GCCTTCGCCTGTCCCCGCCATGCCCTCCGGACGGCGGGCGGCAGCCCGCCGCAGCAGGTCGGTGACCTCCTCGTCGGGCGTCTGGTCGAAGTCGGCGTAGAACTCGCCGATGCCGAGGAAGCTCGCCGGCGACTGGACGCAGATCACCTCGTCGGCCTGCCGTCGCAGCCAGTCGATGCGGTCACGGGCGGCGACGGGCGTGGCGAGCACGACCCGGTCCGCGCACTGGGCCCGGACGACCCGGCAGGCGGCCAGCGCCGTCGATCCGGTCGCGATCCCGTCGTCGACGATGACCACCGTGCGTCCGGCGAGGGGGATCCGCGGCCGGCCGTCCCGGAAGCGGCGGGCGCGCCGCTCCAGCTCCGCCGTCTCCCTCGCCTCGACCGCGGCGAACTCCTCCGGACTGACATCGGCCAGCAGCAGGGTCTCCTCGTTGACGACCCGCACCCCACCCTCCGCGATCGCACCCATGGCGAGCTCGGGCTGGAACGGCACGCCGATCTTGCGGACGAGGATCACGTCCAGCGGCGCATCCAGTGCCCGTGCCACCTCGAACCCGACCGGGACCCCGCCGCGGGGTAGTCCCACCACAACGACGTCCTGACCGCGCAGGTGGGCCATCCGCGCGCCGAGTTGCCGGCCTGCGTCCGCACGAGTGTCGAAGATCATGGCCGTCTCACCGTCCTCCCCGTTCGGACTCGATGTCTGCGCCGTCGTGATTCCCAGGAAGGCCAGGGCCGATCCGCCTCTGGGCCACATTCGCACCGCCCGATCGGGCCCTACCCGAGTCCGACACCCGCGGGGCAGCACCGCCGACCAGGCCTCCCCCGGCCGGACCACCCAGCCGACAGGCCAGCCGACAGGGGAATCCCGGCGACCGGAGTGGATGCCGAAACGGGCACCAAACGCCGGCTGCTTTGCCAGGCTGGCATGAGGGGCGCCCTGCGCGGTCGACCACGCGACCGGTCGACCCGATCCACCAGGTTCACCAACCGGCCGCTGCCGGCCGGCCAACCGGCCCCGGCCGGACCCATGACCGCCGCCGGCCGACCGGCCGGCCCGAAACCGCCGTGCAGCGGCCACTCGCCGGAGCTGCGCGAATGGCAGGCATCCGCCGGTGTTCCCCACCTCAGTCGCCCATCGCCGGACCGACGGGACACCCGACGGAAGGCCTTGCGACAGGCCCGTCGTATGTCCGCTCGGCCATCTCGCCCGACCGCGTCCCGGTCATCCGGGACCGGCCCACTGCGCGTCCGCGAACCGGCACCAGAATCGGCCCACATGCATAATGAAGAGGTGACGCTCCGTTTGCAGCACGGCGCCGCCCCTCACCGGGCATGGCGAGTGATCTGTCTTCCCGGGAGCTGTCCGTGTTGTCCCAGCCCTCGCGCCCACTGAGGCTCGCCGCCAGCGTGACGAGCCGGTCAGCCCGCTGGTTTCGGGGCTGGCCCGGGTGCGAGGGGCCTCGGAGTTCGGTGCATCGAACCTGGACGCGAGACCAACCTGACCGGCGGCCCAACCTCCGCTGATCGTCCGCGGTCCCGGTAACCGACCTGCAACAAGTCGGCAGCCTCCACGGACCGCCACCTCCGGTCGACGTGTCGCGACGCACCGCTCCGTCATCTCCCGCCGATCGCGGGCGTGTCGGCATACGCCGACACGCCCGGGGGTCCGCGATGTGCCACCGGCCGATCCGGCCGCGGACCGCCCCGACGGTGGCGGGCCGCGTGCGACCCGGCCAGGACCGGCCTTCGGCTCCCCGATCCCCCGGTGGGAGTCCCCCGACAGGCGTATCGATCAGGAAGGCAGCATCCGCCGTGTCCTTCGAGGCGTGGATGGCCCGTCTACGGAACGAGGGATACCTCGTCTGCCCGGGCAGCTCCGCAGTGCCGGTCGAGATACGAGGCGTCCGCCCGGACGGAGTCGGCCTGCACTTTCGTTGCCGGGGGACGTCCATCCGGCTCGCCGTGTACCGGCCCGGCCGGGCCGCGTGGCAGGTAGCCGTCCGGGATGACGGATGGTGCCCCGAGGAGGCCCTGCAGCTGTGGGCGCACCTACCCCTGGACGGCCCGCCGCCGCCCGCCGACGCCCGCCTGGCCTTCCCCGGAGACGCGAGGCCCGACCAGGAACTCGTCGTCGACGGTGCCCGGGCCTGGGGCTGGTCACGCCACGAGGCGGGCCTGCTACGACCGTCCGCCGCCGCTTACCTGTTCGGCCACCTCCTCGCGACCCTCACGGGCTCCGGGGCGCAGGAGGCCCTCGGCATCCGCGGGTACGGCGGCCGGACCAACCTGGACCGTCCGGATCGCCCGGCCGGCGCCGGCGTCGCGCGCACCCGCCCCGGCGCCCCGACGCGTCGCACCGGCGCCCCGATCCGGGCTGGCGCCGCCGTCACCGCAGGCGCCGCGGAACAACCCGGCCGCCGCGCGGACCTCGCCGACGCCGCCCTCCCCACTGCCCGCTCCGAGGCGCACGGCGAGGCCCGCGGCGACCGCGCCGTCCGGATCGGCTGACCCCGCCGCGCGGGCCGGTGGGTGGATGGCGGTGCACTCGGGCGGGGGTGGTCGTCGCACCGCCCCCGTCATCCTGTAAGCTTCGATTACTTCCAGGGGGTGTAGCTCAGCCTGGTAGAGCGCCTCCCTCGCACGGAGGAGGCCAGGGGTTCGAGTCCCCTCACCTCCACAACTGTATTTTGCCTGCACCTCGACGGTTTTGGCGTTGAGGTGCATGTCAGCGTTTGATCTTTCAGGTCATGCCTACACGGCTACGCCGCCGCATCGACACCCTCCAGATCACCGCGGTCGAGCGGCTCGCGATCCGACCGAACCCGCAGGTCGACAGCAGTAACGCGGCCACCGCTCTGCCCCATCAATCCCGCACCGTCTCCACCAAGGCCGTCGGGTGCGGGTAGGGCCGGGGCCGGGGCCGTCCCAGGGAAATCTCCTGAGAACCGTGTGGCGCGCTCAGTCGGGTGATGTGTGGGACCGGGCGTGCAACCTTCGTGCCGTGGAGGTCCGCCGAACTCCGCGGGCAGCGACGGTCACAGCAGGTGACGACCTCCGTCGACGTTGAGCGTCTGGCCGGTGATGAAGGCGGCGTCGTCCGAGGCAAGGAAGAAGATCGGTCCGACCAGGTCCTCGGGAGTTTCGTCGCGGTGGAGCGCACGCGCACTGCGTTGCTCCGCCAGCAGGGCCTCGGGAAGCACCGCCGCGGCCGCCGGGGTGACGGTAAGTCCCGGGGTGATCAGATTGACGGTGATGCCGTATCCGCCGAGTTCGCGGGCCAGGACATGGGTCAGACCCATGACGCCACCCTTGGAGGCCACGTAGTGGGACTGCATAGGGGTGCCGCTGAAGACCGAGCCGGACCCGATGTTCACGATGCGACCGTGGCCGCTCGCCTTCATGAGGGGAACGAAGGCCCGGATCATGAGAAAGGTGCCGGTGAGGTTGACGTCGATGACCTGACGCCATTCATCGGCGCTCATCTCCTCAAAGGCGGTCTGCGGAAAATGGCCGGCGTTGTTGATCAGAACGTCGACCGTGCCGAGGCTCTGCTGCACGACCTGGGCCAGCGCGGCGACGCTCTGCTCGCTGGAGATGTCCGCAGGAACAGTGTGCAGCGACGGGTGCTGCCCGCCGGACGCACCGGAGTCCCACCGGGCGCGCCACGTGTCGAGCGCCTCGGGCGAGATGTCAGAGGCGACGACGGTGTCACCGTGGGCCAGAAACCGGTTGACGATCTCGGAACCGATGCCGCCGGCGGCGCCGGTGACCACGACGGTACGTGCTGTGCTCATGACTGTTCCTCTCGAGCCGGATCGAGTAAGCATCAGCTAACTCAACATATGCCTGATACTTATCCATATCGCTTGCGTGGCCACGCAAACACGGACGCGGCGGAGGAAACGGGGCAGGAGCACGGTGGCGGAAAAGTTCGAGGAGCGACTGCCGTACCTGATGCGGCGGGTGAGCACGGCACTCTCCCAGCAGGTCGACCGAGCGCTGCGGGAATTCTCGCTCACCCACACCCAGCTCGGCGCACTCGCCCACCGGGCTGCTCGAGCGAGGACTCGTCGACCGCGAACCGCACCCCACCCACGGCCGGCTTCTTCGGGTAAAGATCACGCCGACGGGCGCCGAGCTGCTCGCCCGCGCCCAGGCCGCAACCGGGAAAACCGAAGATCGGGAGAGAACGCTTTCCCGGTCACGTCTCGACCCCCGGTTGAGATCAAGGAGATCGTCTATCAGGCGGTACCGTACGTGGGCATGGCCAAGGTCTTCGACTTCCTCCGTGCCACCATGCCGAGCGCGGCGTCGAGTTGCCCCTGCCCGGCCAGTCCACCACCACTCCCGGGACACGCGCCGAGACAGGTCTGGCGATCCAGAAATAGATCGCGGGCGCCGAGGCCGTCGATGCGCTCTACGGCTCCGCGCCAACGGACGTAGAGCACATCCAGCACTGCCTGTCGGCCGGCTTCTTTTGGGGGGCGATGCAGCTCGATGCTGTAGCAGGACGACCAGTGGGTAAGCGTGACGGCAGCATCCGCTAGCGCCTTGAAGATCAAATTATACCTTCTGTCTTGTCACGGAAAATAGTGCGGGACGTGACGTCGCATCCATCTCGATCGACATCGCCGTCCGCGAATAGTGGCGGGCCAGGCATGCCCTCAGCCCGTCGGCAACACGCTTCGCGGCGATGCCGATTCTCAACCGCGAGCCACAGTCAACACGCGGTCAGCGGAAGTGAGAGAAAGTGTCAGGTGCCGAGGCCGTCGAGGACCTCGGCGGTGGGGAGGGCGGCGAGCGCCGCTCCGGGCAGCCACAGTTTGGACCGGCGCAGGCCGGAGCCGACGACGACCCGAGGATGCTCGGCGACCGCGCGGTCGATCAGCAGCGGCCAGTCGGCGGGCAGCCCGACCGGGGTGATGCCGCCGTACTCCATCCCGGTGCGGGAGACGGCCGTGTCCATCGGCGCGAACGACACCTTGCGGGCCGCGAGCCGGCGCCGGACCAGCCCGTTCACGTCCGCCCGGGTCGTCGCGAGGACCATACACGCCGCGAGCGTCGTCTCGGCGCCGCGCCTGGCCGCGACGATCACGCAGTTCGCCGAGTCCGCCGGGGCGACCCCGTAGCGCTCGCAGAACGCGGCGGTGTCGGCAAGCTCGGGGTCGATTTCCGCGACCTCGACCTGCTCGACGGACGGCGCGGACCCCGCGGCCGGCCAGGACTTCAGGGCCGCCGCCGTCGCCGCCGCGAGCAGGTCCGGTCGGCGCAGGGCTGGCACCGGCCGAAGTATCTCGGTCATGGAGCGAGATTACGGTCCAGCCCTGCGCGGTCCGTTCACCCATCCCCGCGCCCGCACGGTCACGTGGTGCTCAGGAGGCGTCGTCGTAACCTTCGCGGACGGCGAAGCGGGTCAGCTCCACCCTGTTGCGGAGCTGCAGCTTGCCCAGCACGTTGTGCACGTGGTTCTGCACGGTGCGGTGGGAGACACCGAGGCGCTGCGCCGCGTCCCTGGCCGACAGGCCCTTCGCGACCAGGCGCAGCACCTCGATCTCCCGCGCCGTGAGCCGCGGGGCCGACGGCGACGCAGCCGTGTCGCGCGCCGCCCGCGACATCTCTCCCAGGACGAGCGCGGCGAGCCCCGCGCTGAAGACGGCGACCCCGGCGGCCGTGCGGTGCACGGCGTCGACGAGCTCCTCGGGCCGCGCCGACTTGACGACGTAGCCCGACGCCCCGGCCCGAACCGCCGCCAGGACGTCGGCCTGCTCGCCGGAGGCCGAGACGATCAGGACCGCGCCGGTGAAGCCGCCGACCGTCGCCGCCGGGCCGAGCAGAGCCCCGATCACCTCGACGCCCGAGCCGTCGGGCAGCGTCAGATCGAGGACGACGAGGTCGGGCCGGGTCGCCGCGATCACCCGCAGCGCCTGCGCCACCGAGCCGGCCGTGCCGACGACCACGAAACCCGCCTGGTCCAGGTCCCGGCTCAACGCCTCCCGCCACAGCGGATGGTCGTCGACGACCACCACCCTGGCCGGTGGCCCGTCCGGCGGCCCGTCAGCGTGGGACATGCAGCTCGACCTCCGTCCCCGCCCCGGGTCGGCTCGTCACGGTCACCGTGCCGCCCAGCTCCCGGATCCGCCCGCGCACCGAGACCGCGAGCCCCAGGCGCCCCTCGGCGGCGGCCTGCTCCATCCGCCCGGCCACCATCCCCACTCCATCGTCACGAACGGTGACGATCACCCGGTCGCCGTCGTCCTCCACGAGCACCCAGGCCGACGCCTCGGGGCCGGCATGGTGGGCCACGTTGTCCACCGTGGCCTCGACCGCGGCGACGACCTCCCGCACCTGCTCGGCCCGCAGGAGAACCGGCGCGCCCGGCGTCCCCACCGCCACCGCGGGCCGGCCCGGCACCGCGGGCCGCGCCAGCCGTAACAGCGGCCCCACCAGGTCCGCCGAGACCCCGTCCCCCACCCGAACACCGTCCCTCGCCCGAACACCGTCCCTCGCCCGAACACCGTCCCTCGCCCGAACACCGGTGCCCGCCCGGACACCGCCGCTCGCCATGCCGGCGGTGATCCGCGGGGCGGTGGGCGTGCGCAGCAGTTCCCGCAGCGCCGCCTCCTGCTCGGCGGCCAGCGCCGCCACCGCCGCCGCCGGCAGACCCCGTGGTGCCTCGCGGGAGATCAACGCGAGCGCCTGCAGGACGCCGTCGTGCACCCGCCGGGCCAGCCGCTCCCGCTCGGCGTCGCCGGCCCGCGCGGCCAGCACATCGGCGAGCGCCGCCTCCGCCACCAGCGCCGTGCGGCTCAGGTGGCCGACGATCATCCCGGACAGTAGGAACAGCACGGCGGTGCCGATCGAGGAGTCGTTCACCACGCCGCGTTCGACGAACGTCGCGATCGACAACAGCAGGCCGGCGAGCAGGCCGCCTGCGGTGCCGCCCCGCAGCGCCGCACCGAGGACACCACTGGCCGACCACAACCCGGGCAGGACGTGGCCGGAGCGGGGGCCCACCGGCAGGGTCAGGACGACCATCGCCGTGCACAGCGCGACGTCCGCGGCGACGAGGCCGGCCAGCAGCCGGGGCCGGTGGCCGTCGACCGCGGGCGCGAGCACCGACATGACCACCGACCAAACCGTCATCACGCCGAACAGGGTGAGGCCGAGCGCGGGTCGGTCGGCCTGCCCGAGGGTCTGGCCAACCAGGGCGACGGCGTAGGCGAGCGACGCCCAGCGGTAGACCGTCAGGGACCGCCACAGCGCGCCGCGCACACCGGCCGGTCCCCATGGGAGCCCCACCGCGCAAGTGTGGCAGAAGGTGCACTCAGGACAGAATGAGTATCTGTACTCATGTCAGGACGTCGGGATGTCACGAAACTGATTCCCATGTCGAACTCACCTCCGCAAGCCAGGAGCACGACCGTCTTCTTCGTCCAGGCGGCCCTGTCGTTCGCCGTGTCGCTGGTCGCCGTCACGTACGCGATCGCCCGGCTGCCCGGCGATGCCTGGATGCGCGCCTTCCTCTGGCTCGGCCTGCTCTACGTCGTGACCTCGGCGTTCACCCTGGCCAAGTGCGTGCGCGACCAGCAGGAGGCGGCCAGCGTCGTCAACCGCGTCGACCAGGTCCGGCTGGAGCGGCTCTTGGCGGAATACGACCCGCTCAAGACGCCGGTCAATCGCTGAACCGCAGCCGGACACGGCGGCGGGCAGCGGAGGCGGGGACCGGCGGGCAGGCAGGCTGGTGCGACGGCCCGCCGCGGGCGGGCGTCGCGCACCCACCGGAGGTCGCCGTGCCAGCCGTTCCCGTCGAAAGCGATGCGCAGGGCGCCGAACAGGTCAACCTGTCAGAACTGGTCGACCTGTCAGTGCCGATCGTCAGCGGCATGCCCGTGTACCCGGGGGATCCCGAGGTGGCGGTCGCGCCCGCGCTGCGCGCACCCGCGGACGGGGTCAACGTGCAGCGCCTGCACCTGGGTTCGCAGTCGGGCACGCACGTCGACGCGCCCTGGCACATCGACGATGCGCTGCCCCGCCTCGACGAGCTGCCGCTGGAACGCTTCGCCGGCCCGGCGGTGCTGGTCGACGCCCGCGGGCAGGCAGCGCAGGGGGCGATCGGGCCCGACCTGCTCCCCGCGGGACTGCGCCCGGGCGACATCGTCCTCATCGTGACCGGCTGGTCGGACCGCTGGGGGCATCCCGACTACCTGCGCCACCCCTACCTGGCACCCGATACGGCCCGAGCGATCGTCGACGCCGGGGTGCGGACCGTGGGCATCGACGCGCTGAGCGTGGACCGCACCCCCGGCCCGGGTCAGGAGTTCGGCCTCGCGGCGCACCGGGTGCTGTGCGGCGCCGGGGCGGTGATCGCCGAGAATCTCACCGGTCTGGCGGGGCTGCTGCAGGCTCAGACGCAGGGGCGGCCGATCGAGGTCTTTCTGTTCCCTCTTCCCCTCGCGGCAGCGGACGGCGCCCCGGTCCGCGCGGTGGCCCGGCTGGGCCCGGCGGCCCTGAGCCGGCGGGGCGCTCAGCTCCCCACGGCGTGGCGGCGCAGCAGCGGGTCCAGCTCGGCGGGGTCCTCGCCGGCAGGGTCGCCGCCCGTGGGCTGACGGGGCGTCGGGCCGGCCGCGGACCCACCGGGCTGCGCGGCCTCGGGCGACACGATCAGGCCACCGTGGGTGCCCGGCGGGTTGATCTGGACGCGGCCGGGACGCGAGGTCTTCGGCCGACTGGTGGGGCGGACCGCCGGGCGGGCGGTCATCCGTGCGGCGGACGCCGCCGCGGCCTCACCGCCGTCCATCTCGACCTCGACGTATTCGACCTCGACGTATTCGACGCCGTTGTAGTCGACGGGGTCGTAGTCGACGCCGTCGTAGTCGGCGGGGTCGTAGTCGGCGGGTGCAACGGTGCCGGCGGGCGGCGCGTAGCCGTACAGGACCTTCGCGTGACCGCCACTCGCCGGCCGACCCGGGGCGGCGTCGTCCCACGCGGCGGCAGGAGCGTAGCCGGGCAGCTCGTCCTGCCCGGCGTCGTCACGGTTCGCGAGCTGGGCGGCCATCAGGCTGCCGAGGTCGATCGTCTCCGCCCGGGCGTGCGCCAACTCCTCGGGGGTGAGCTCCTCCCCCGACTCGGGACCCAGGTGCCACTCGCCCGTGCTCGCCGCGGAGTCCCGCTCGTGGTAGGCGAAGGAGGAGCCGACCGGGCGACGACGGCTGCGGGCGACCCGCTCGGCCTCTATCCGGCGCTCGATCGAGACCCGGGTGATCGCGAGCCGGCGTTCGACCTGGGCGGCGCGCCGCAGATGGAAGAGGTACCCGGCGAACCCGAGATCACCCAGCAGCTGCACGGCGATCCACATCCCGCCGAACACGGCGGCCAACACGACCGTCACCGGGAGCAGTGCCGCCACCAGGATCAGCCGCTGCCGGCGGACCCGCATCAGGGCTGCCCGCTCGGCGGCCACCCGGTGCAGCGCGACGGTGCGGCGGGAGTCGACCCACGGCTCGTCGCCGCGGACCATGCCGTCGTCGCCCGGCGACCCCGGCCTGCCCGAAGCCCCAGCCC
>NZ_JAMPTM010000252.1 GCF_025403375.1 Frankia gtarii | reverse complement strand
GTTCCCGCTGGGCCGGGGAGGGCTTGTCCGGGGTGCGGGTGGCGCTGACGGTGTTGGCTCGCAGCCGGAAGCGGAACTCGCGGCCAGTCTGGAGACGGTCGAGCAGCGGCTGGTAGTCGCGCACGACGATCTGCGGCTCGTCGGCGTGGATCCAGCCGGCCTGTTCGACGAGGTGCTCCCAGGACGGGGTTGACTCGGTGAGGACGAGGACCTCGGCGCGATGCGACCGGCTGCCACCCCGGGTTGCCTCAGCGTTCTCGACCCGCCACAGGACCCGTTCGGTGATCGGCTGGCGGGACAGTCCGCCGAGAACGGCGGCGTGCAGGCGCTGCGGGTTGTTCAGCAGCGCCTGGGCGCCGGTGCGTAGCGGGTTCAGCCAGATGCGGGACAGGTAGGTCATGACCGGTCACCATCCGAGGAGCGCGAAGGGATCATGCGGCGGGGCGGCGCCGTCGACGGCGAGATCGGCGGCGTCCAGTTCGTAGGGGGGCGGGAGGTGAACCCAGGTCTGGCGGATCCGGCGGCTGGTGAATCCGCGCTCGTGCGGGTCGAAGCTGGTGGGCAGGTCGTGGCGGACGTCAGGGCCGGTGGGGTCGTCGACGGTGACGGGCAGGTCGACGGCGGCCGGGCGGGGGCGCCGGCTGCGGATGAGCGCCTCACGGTGCTGCGGTCCGGCCTGCCAGGGCACCCGGCCCAGCACGTCGACGACGTCGCCGGGCCACAGGTCGTCACCGCTGTCGACGGCGAGGAGCAGCGGCTGGGTCGGCGGGCAGGCGCGGCGGCCGAGGGCGAGCGGGTAGGCGGGGTTGCGCAGCGCGTCGGCGAGGGTCGCGAGGACCGGGTCGGGCGCGGCGACGGCAGCGACGAACACCGCGTCCTGAAGGTAGAACCGCTCGGTGAGATGGGTGTGCTTGGCCGGCGACGTCGGTTTCTGAGCGCCCTTCGCGTTGACGGCGGTCGAGGGCAGCGGGCGGCCGCGGTAGTCGCTGACGGTGTGGTAGTCGCGCAGCAGCGTGCCAGGCTGGTCGGTGCGGACGCCGAGGGTGAGGCCTAGGAGATCCTCGATCGAGTCGGTGCGCCGGCGGCCCTCGGCGGCGGCGAGCAGGCCGAGGATCCCGCTCTTCGTGGGTTCGGCGGCTGTGTCGCGGCGGTTGAACATGCTGCGCGAGCCCCAGGACTGCACCGGGGCGGCCAGGCGCAGGGCCAGGCAGTGGCTGGTCGGGGGCTCGGTCATCGGGCGGCGCTTTCCAGCCGTCGGCGGGCATCGTCGACGACGGTGCCGATCACCATGTCGAAGGGTCGGGCCGGGCCGAGCACCTCGGTGAGCGTCTGCGCGCGCGAGGCGTCGTCGGGGGTGCGGTAGGTGGAGGCGACCAGTTCCGGACGCAGACCCCATAGGGAGGTCGCGGTGCGCATCTCGTCGCCGAAGCGGGCGACGGACTCGGCGAGGATGCCCTGGCCGCGGGAGGGGACCGGCTTCTCGAAGGCGGAGACGAGGTTGACCGGCTGGTCGGCACGGACCGCGACGGTGAGCAGGTTAGGCACGGTGCGGTGGGCGAAGGAGTTCTGGTGGCCGGTGGGCATGGAGGTGGTGAAGGCGGTGAGGAACACCCGCAGCGCCTCGACGGTCGCCTCGACGTCGCCGGCCAGGTTCTCGGCGAGCTGGTGCAGGCCGACGGTGGCGAACCGGTAGAGCGTCGCGGACTGGAACTCCACCGTGCCGATCATCCCGGCGCCGGTCTCGCCGCGGGCGTTCTCGTCGTCGACGGCGGTGTAGTAGTCGAATTCGACGTCGACGGCGTGGGTGGACAGGGCGTGCGCGACCTGGGTGGCGGCGTCGACGTTGAGGGTCGCGAGGTCGGCGACCATCCGGCCGAACAATGCGACGTCGATCGGATGCCCGCTGCCGAGGGTCGCCAGGACCGGGAGGTCCTTCACCGCGTCGGCCAGCTCCTCGTCGTCGAGCTCGACCAGACGCGGGATGTCGTCGGCGACGAGGTCGACCAGCCTTTCAAGCTGAGGACGGCCGAAGAACAGCAGGTAGGCCGTCTCCGCAGCCTTCTTGCCCGCCTTGATCTTCAGACCACCGAGCAGACTGGTGGCGATCCGAGTAGCGGACTCGGCGTCGAGCCGGCCGCGGGCGGCGAGCCGGTCGGCGAGCAGGACGGAGATCCGCTTGGTGCGGGTGCCGAGGCGGTCGGAGTCGACGTGCTCGGCGAACGCGGTCCGGGTGGCGCGCTTCCATGCCTGCGAGCTGACCCGGGCGCGCTTGACCCCGCCGTAGACGGCCTGCTTCGGGGTGCCGGCGTCGTCCCTGTTGATGTTAGACGGCGGGACGGTCTGCAGGATGTGGACATCGATGTAGCAACGCATCGGCTGGTGTTTCCCTCTGCTGGGTCAGGATGGTTGGCATCCGGCGCGCGGGCGCGACACCGGACGGTGATGCGTACGGGTCAGGACGCGCCGGGCTCGCCGTCGACGGCGGCACCCGCGGCCTCGCCCTTGCGCGGGCGGAAGAAGTACTGACTGCCCCAACGGCGCCGGACCTCGCCGATGCGGCCGGGATTCTGCCAATCGATCAGGTCGCGCCACAGAGCGGTGTAGTCCAGCCCGATGGTGAGCTGACGGAACTGCCGAACGAGCCCGCGCAGGTGGTAAGCGGCCTCATCCAGGCCGGTGGCTGTGGCAACGGTATTGAACCGGCGGTCGACGGCATCCGGGCTGAAGGCGTCGCTGTCGTGCAGGCGAAGGGCCGCCGTGCCAAGTCCGATCCCGACCTGGTGCGCCGGGACGGACAGTGACTGCTGGTGGATGGCGTGGAGGGTGAGCGCGACGTGCTCCGCCCACAGGCGATGGCTGATCCTGCCGTCGGCGGTGAGGGTGGTGTAGTAGCGCCACATCTGCGGGGCCTCGCCCGGCGCACGGCCGACGCCGCGCCGCAGCGCCGCGAGGTCCGCACCGTCGGGCCGGCCGCCGGGATGGTCGCGTTCCCAGAAATGTCGGCGCAGGGCCGTCCCCATGGAGGGGGACGGCGCTGCCCCGGACGATGTCCCGGCTGCCTCGGGCATCCGATCTCCTTGTGGTTGTGGCGTCAGGCGGCGGTGAGGTCGCGCCGGTTGTCCGCATCCCGGCCGAGAACGTCGTTGAGGGTGCGGCGCAGGGAAATCTCGGCGACGGCGAGCCGGGCGCCGAACAGCTCGTCGGGGTGCGGGCCGAGGAAGACCCGCGGGCCGGCGGCGGACAGCAGCGGGTCGACCGTCTCCCAGATCACCTGGCGGGCGATGACCTTCCATGCCAGCTCGGCTTTCTCCGCGTCCTGCGGATGCCGGGCAAGCCCCGCCAGCAGCCGGCGCACGGTCGGGGTGAAGTTGTGCACGAGCATGTCGCCGAGCCGCTGCCCCTTGTCCCACGGCAGCTTCTCCCCCGCCCCGGCGGCTTCCCGCAGGGTGTCACCGAGCCGGTTCGCGGCGACCCGCAGGCTCTCGGCCTGGTCCGCGACAGCCAGCACGACGCGGCGGACCTCCGAGTCGCGCAGTAGCGCGGTGACCGGCAGCGGGATCTCGTCGACGGTCACCTCGTCGATGACCGCCGACTGGGTGCCGTACTGCACGCCGACGGTGAATACCCGCAGTGCCAGGTCAGCGGGCAGGATGCCGTCCTCGCGCAGGCCCGCCGCCTGGGACAGCAGCGCCGGCGCGGAGACCTTCTCCCCGGGGGCGGGCACGGTGGCTAGCAGGGCTTCGAATCCGCGCCAGGCCGCGCGCCCCGGCTGGTGGCGCACCGGGCGCACCGGCGGCTGGTCGGCCTTGGGCTTGTCGACCTGCCGCCACGCGGTGTGCGGTTCTAGGTGGTGCACCGAGCCGAGGAGCCGGTCGCCCGCGGCGAGCACCACTTGCCGTACCGAGATACCACCAGGGACGGTCGGGTCCTCCTGCGGGATGAGCCGGATCCGCCGGGACTGCCAGGTCAGCAGGTCGAGCAGGCCGCTGGGCGGACGGATCATCCAACGCGGCCCGGCCGGCTCCTCGCCGGCCCACTGCGGCCGGTCGTCCGGGCGCCGACCGGCGGGCCGGATCAGCAGGTTGAGCATCAGCGTGTCGAACAGCGTGTTGCCCAGGGGCACGACGACGCCGAGCTGGCCAAGCGGCCCGGTGTGGTTGCCGGTCGTCTTCCCGCCTTTGACCTGCGGGTCCCCCACCACGCCCGTCTTGATCGCCGCGGTGTCCCAGCAGTGCGCCGCGAGCAGCGCCCGCGCGGCCGCGGCCGGCGAGAGCCGCGGCGGATCGCTCTCGGTCCGGGAACTGAACAGCGGGACACTGTTGCCGGCGGCGAGGCTCGGAACGAGCAGGGACACCGGCCTGGTCTCGTTCTTCGCCGTATGCAACCCCGCGACCTGCGCAAACGGCCTTTCGACGGAGAAGAGATTGAACCGGTCCGCATGCTCCGTCAGGTATTCGGTAATGCGCTCGCCATCAAACATGCCGGCATCCCACCGCTGCGCCCACTCGTCGTCCGTGCGCGGAACACCGCACGCGTCGAGGAGTACAGGCAACAGCACCTGACGCAGGACCGCTACAGCCTCCAGCGGATCGTCGAGGGCGAGCCCGTCGATTTCTTGCGCATGGACAAGCGCATCCCGGATCCCGACCTCGACACGGACCCCTCGCCGGTCGACCGGAATCCACTCGGCATCGATCAGACTGAAATCATCCACCTGTTCCCCCGTCCGCCCTGGTCCCTCGAACCGCGTCGACCAACAGAGATGTATCAGCGCCCACCGACAGTTTTCAGACTCGGGTTAGCCTGCCGTCGATCCACGAGCCTCAGTTGCGCCGTCCATGCCCGTGTGAGCGCCTCCGAACGCGAGTGCTACGACGCGCCCGATACCGGTACTCCGTTCGGTCCTCGGATCGCTGGGGGACGATAGCAGCGAGAATTCCAAGCACCAGGGTCGCGGCCACCACCCACCAGGTGGCGCCGCTCAACCCCAGCATGGAGGGGCCGGCGAGCCAGAGCGTCGGCGGCAGTGTCCGCGACTCAAGGCGCGTCCTGCGCAACGGGTCACGTTGCGGAACATCGCGAATCGCCACGGTCAGGACACTAGCATCAACTAGGCACTCGTCGGAGCAGCGGGTGTCAAATATCGATACAGTGGATCTGCCCAGCCATGCTGGGGTCGTCCTTGGGCACTCGTCGGCTCAGCGTCTCGACTCGACGTCGTCCCCGCCTCAGCGGGGGTTCGATACTCGCAGGCAGCGACCGCCGGCCAGGTGCTTCGATCTGCAGGGCGAAGCACCTGGCCGGCCCCCGATTTCGGCAGGACCCATGGAACTCACCGGCGTGGGGTCGAGACGACGAGGCCGAGGTTGTTGTCGTAGCGTAGATCACGACCGCCGAGGGTGGCGGTGTGCTGGTCGTCGAGGATGAGGGCGCGGGTGCGGCGCAGCCAGGGGTCGCCGGCCCAGCCCGGCAGCGGGGTGAGCGTGGCGCGGGCCGCGGCTGTGAGCTCCGGGACGGCGGGCAGCCGGATCACCGAGCCGACGACCTCCTCCAGCACGGCGTCGTCGGAGACGGCGACCTCGCCAATCGGGCCGAGCCGTCGGCCGGACAGGGTCAGGTAGCCGCCGGCGGGTGCGCGGCGGACGAGGACGACCTCGATCGACTCGTCGCCGTCGCGCACGACCGCGGCGACCCGCTCCTCGGTCTCGAGGGCGGCGGTCCCGTTGTCGTGCAGGCCCGCCAGGGTGGACAGCAGGCCAAGCCGGTCCTCTCCGCCGAGTAGGAACGCCGAGGCGTTCACCCGGCGGCGCTCCTCGTCGACCTCCCACGCCGTGCGCGCCACGGCGAACGCCTCGGACCAACCGGACGGTCCGAGAGGCGCCTCGCCATAGCCGGTGGCGACGAGTCTGGGCACGTCCGCGGGGATCGACCAGCCAGGGCCATCGGCCGCGTCGACGACCAGGGCCGCGGCGCGCAGGAGCAGGTGATCCCCGTAGACGGCCCGGCTTCCCCCGGGATAGCGCGGGACGTCCTCGCCGGTGAGCCGCAGCCCGCTGACGAGCACCTCCGGCCGGCGCAGGTTCGCCAGGCGATCGAACGACGGGCGTTCGTGCCGGTGCAGCCGGCCGACGCGCTGCAGCAACAGATCGATGGGCGCGAGATCGGTGATGAGGACGTCCACGTCGACGTCGAACGACTGCTCGGCGACCTGAGTGGCCACCACGATAAGTCGCTTCGGCCTGGGCGCGGCGCCTTCACGCCCAGGCGGTCCGAGCCGGTCGACGACCTCGGCGGTGCGGCGGGCCCGTTCGGTGGCGGTGAACCGGGAGTGCAGCAGGACGACGTCCACGCCGAAGGCGGCCGCGAGCTCGGCGTAGACGTCCTGGGCACGCCGGACGGTGTTGCAGACGACGAGGGCGCAACCGCCGTCGCCGACCGCGCGGGTCACCGCCGCGGCGACCGTCCGCGGGTCGAACGCGTCGTCCTCGTCGAGGATCCGCACGTTGACTGGCGTCGACGGACGCCAGGGCTGGGCGGACACTCCGGCGAAGTCCGGCTCGCCGTCGCGGGTGAAGACCCCGGTCGTGCTCGGGTAGCCGTCGGGCGTGGGCAGCGCGGCGAGGTCGACGTCACGGCGCTGCAGGGCGCCCTGCAGGTAGGCGCGGGCGAGCTGCTCGCGCAACGCCGGGGGCAGTGTCGCCGACAGGACGATCACCGGCACACCGGAGTCGGCCAGCCAGCGCAGCGCCTCGAACAGAAACTGCGCCATGTACACGTCGTAGGCGTGCACCTCGTCGAGGATGACGACCCGCCCGGCGAGGCCGGCGTGGCGCAGCATCACATGCTTCGTGCGCGTGGCGGCGTGTAGGAGCTGGTCGACCGTGCCGACCGTGACCGGGGCGAGTAGACCCCGCTTGGCGCCGAGGAACCATTCGGCGGCCGCCACCGGACCGGCCGGCGGCGCCTCGGATCGCGTCGCGCCACCCACACGGCCCTCGTCGTCCACGCCGAATGCGTCGCCCATGCCGTAGTCATCGGTCAGACCGAAGTCGTCGAGGTCGTCGTGCACCCCGGCGAAACTGATCTGGCTGCGCAGGGCTGCCCATGTCGGATTGAATCGCGCCCGGCCGTGTAGCAGGCCGATCGGCACTTCGGGATCAACCGCGGCGAGCCAGGCGCGCACCCGATCGAACATCGGGTCGCTGGTCGCCTGTGTCGGCATTCCGACGTAGATGCCGTCCGCGCCGACCTTCGCGGCCAGGACCTCCGCGGCGGCGAAGGCGGCCTCCGTCTTGCCCTCCCCCATCGGCGCCTCGAGAATCAGCAACCCCGCTTCCGGCATGTTCCGTGCCAGGTCCACCGACGCCGACTGCGCGGCGCGGGCCGCCTTACCGAACCGGTGACGCACGAGATCGGACTGGTTTACGGGCACGAGGTTCGCCCGCCGCCAGCCGCCGCGCAACCCCAGTTCTTCCCAGGCTTTTTCGGCACGGTCCCGGGCGGCAGTCATCGATATTTTCGCCGGATCAGGAATCCCCCCGAAGTGCGTGTGATCACTCGCGATCCAGTCGGCCATGATAATCAGACCGGACAGGGTGAGCTGGTCTCCACGGCTCGGCGTTCTCGCGTCTCCCAGACCTGGCAGATCGACGCCGAGGTCGGCGGCAACCCGGTCGACGAACGCCTGCTGGGCCTGCGGCCAGGGGCCGACGCCGTGCGCCACGCCAGGATTGACCAGCCTGTCCCGGCCGGGAATCCGGCCATGATGTCCCGCGACGAGTGGCCACACCCAGTTGCACGCCTGCCGGTTCCACCCGACCTGGGGCAGGTATCCACGCAGGATGACCGCACCGGCGCGGGCATGGTGCCAACGCCGCCCCTGCTGCGGGCTCACGCCCTTCCAGTCGAAACCGGCCGCCCGGACCCGTACCGCCAGGCCGTCATCCTTCATCTGAAAAGCCGGCGTCGCCTTCCCGACGTCATGCAGCCCGCACACCAGCGCGAACAATTCCCGCCCCTGCCCATCGCTGACCACATCGAGCCGTTTCCGGATCACCGGCGCCAGATACCGATCCCAGACCAGCTCTCCCACCGCGGCCGTATCCAGCAGATGCCCGAGCAGAAGATGCATCAAACCACCCCCCTTCTCCGCCGACTTTCCCCACACCACACCCAACGCCGAACTCTCCATGCACACAACCTTCCTCGAGATTCCACTCAATCACATTCCAAAAACAAGGCAGAAGGACTCCACGGAGTTCCATCACTCCTAGAGAAGACCCCTACACATACCAGAAGAATCCGGTATGAAACCTACGATATGGCAAATCCCCGCGCGTGCGGAGACGACTGCTGCCGCCCACCGGGCCCCACCCCGGGCCCGGGAAGATCCCCGCGCGTGCGGGGACGACGGCGGCGGCGTGGGCGTAGCCGGTGTGGATCGCGGAAGATCCCCGCGCGTGCGGGGACGACTAGACCGAAGGGCCTACCGAACTGGACCGCAAAGGAAGATCCCCGCGCGTGCGGGGACGACGTGCTGCTCAGCGCGCTCGACGCGACGGTGGCGGGAAGATCCCCGCGCGTGCGGGGACGACGCCTGCCCTAGCAACAGCACCGCATGACCGGCGGGAAGATCCCCGCGCGTGCGGGGACGACCGGACCGGCTGCAGGTGCTGCGCCCGGACTGGGGGAAGATCCCCGCGCGTGCGGGGACGACCCGACCGCGAATGGCGCGAGCAGAACGACGAGAGGAAGATCCCCGCGCGTGCGGGGACGACCCCGTCGACGACGCCCTCGCCGAGGACCTGGCGGGAAGATCCCCGCGCGTGCGGGGACGACCAGCAGAGAGACGAGAGACCCCCATCATGACCGGGAAGATCCCCGCGCGTGCGGGGACGACTCTCCGAGTATCCAAGGTGCCCTCTTGGCACCGGGAAGATCCCCGCGCGTGCGGGGACGACTGATGGTGCTGGGTGTTGCGCTGATCGCGGCGGGGAAGATCCCCGCGCGTGCGGGGACGACCAGCCCCGAAGCGCCGTGCCGCTAAGCCCTCGGGGAAGATCCCCGCGCGTGCGGGGACGACTGCCCCGTGGGATGCGAAGTGTGGTGCGGCTGGGGAAGATCCCCGCGCGTGCGGGGACGACTCGGGTTCGGCGACGTCGGCCGCCGTGGGGGTGGGAAGATCCCCGCGCGTGCGGGGACGACGCAGTCGCACTGGTAGTTCGGCGCTGGAATGTCGGAAGATCCCCGCGCGTGCGGGGACGACCGGGATGTCGACGATGGGGGCCAACAGCCAGGCGGAAGATCCCCGCGCGTGCGGGGACGACCCTCTCCGGTGCCGGTGACCCGACGTCGGATGGGGAAGATCCCCGCGCGTGCGGGGACGACCCACCAGCGGGAACCGTGATCTCGACCACGTGAGGAAGATCCCCGCGCGTGCGGGGACGACATACGGCCGTAGAGCTAGTGGTCGTCGCTGCAAGTTCGTCGGTTATGCGGCGAGGGTGAGGCGGCGGGTGGTGTCGAGCAGGTCGGCGCGGGTGTACTTCCAGTCGAACGGGGTGGCTGTCTGGTTGTAGAGGGCCTGGAA
>NZ_JAMPTM010000251.1 GCF_025403375.1 Frankia gtarii | reverse complement strand
GGGAGGGAGTCCGGTGGTGTTCGGCCGCGGGCGTAGGGAATCTGACCAGCGCGAGGCGCCTCGGCCCGGGGCGCCAGGACGGCGCGCGCCGGTCGACGAGGCTGCGCCGGTGGTGTTGGACGGTCCCTACGACGTCACCGAGGCGCCGGAGGATGATCTCCACCGGCTCGACCTCGGTTCGTTGCGGATCCCGGCACTGCCGGGCGTGCAGGTGCAGTTCCAGGTGGAGGAGTCGACCGGCCAGCCGTTGACGGTGCTCGTCACCGACGGGCGCAGCGCGATGGAGCTGTCGGTTTTCGCCGCTCCCAAAAGCCGTGGCCTGTGGGACGAGGTGCGCGCCGAAATCCTGGCGACGATCGAGACGGCCGGCGGCCGCGAGGCGGGCGGCGCGTTCGGGCCGGAGCTGCGGATGCTGCTGCCCACCGGCCGGCCGGGTGAGACCGTCCCCGGCCGGATGATGGGCGTCGACGGCCCACGCTGGTTCCTGCGTGCCGTGGTGACCGGCGTTGCCGGGGGCGAGCCCGGGGCCGCCCCGCTGCTCGACGAGACGCTGCGCCAGCTCGTGGTGGCCCGTGGCGAGGGCGCGATGCCGGTGCGGGATCCCCTGCCGTTGACGCTGCCTCGGGAGGTCGCCGAGCATCCCGAGGGCCCTGGCGGCTCCGCGACCGCGGCGACGAGCGGCCGGCCCCAGCTGCCCGTGCCCGGCGTCCGCACCGCCGAGCTGCGCTGACCGGGATACGAACGCGCAGCGCTGTACTGCATACGGTACGTATCCACGCGGGGATCGCTCGATCGTACGGCTTGCCGCGGGCACACTGAGCCTCGGTCATTCGTTGCATCAGACGTGTCCGGGCAGGGTTGCTCGCGCGGGAACGGAGGAGCCGTGGGCGAGCCACACGGTTGGTGGGGCCGCAAGCTCCACAAGCTGACGGCGGGAACGAACGAGCTCGACGCCGAGGATCTCCAGGCCGCCTCAGCGGCGGCGGGCGCCGTCCCGATGAGCGGTTGTCGTGACCGGGATGAGACCTGCGTCGCGGGTACCATCCAAGCGGTGACGGTGCGTGCGCGTGCCGGCGCGCCGACCCTGGAGGTCGACATCTACGACGGCAGCGGCACCGTGACGCTGGTGTTCCTGGGCCGCCGGGACATTCCGGGCCTGCGGGCCGGTGCCTCGGTGAAGGCGTCTGGGCGCATCACCGTGCAGGAAGGTCGCCCGAGCATCTTCAACCCGCGTTACGAACTCCTCCCGGTCCCCTCCGCGAGCGCCTAGGTTCGCCGCGGGGAACGGCCTCTCACCGACAGGATCTCCACCGACGATGCCACGATTGCCCACCCCCGACGCACCGCCGATGACGATGTCCGAGGCCATCGGCGGGCCCCGGGGGATCATCGACAGCTCCATCCCGACCGTGGCGTTCGTGACGGTGAACGCCGAGGCCGGGCTGACCGCCGGCATCGCCGTCGCCATCGCCGCCGCGCTCGGGCTGCTCGTCCTGCGCATCGTGCGGCGCGAGCCGACGCAGCAGACGTTCTCCGGCCTGTTCGCCGTCGCGGTCGCGGCGTTCGTCGCCTCGCGCACCGGCGACGCGAAGGGCTTCTTCCTTCCCGGCATCGCGAAGAACGCGCTCGGCGTGGTCGTGGCGCTGCTGTCGGTGGTGCTGCGCCGGCCGATCGCCGGCTATCTCATGGCCGGCCTGGACACCCGCTACGTCGGTTGGAAGGACGATGCCCGGCAGCGTCGCGCGGCGGTGTGGGCGACGCTGGTCTGGGGCGCCGTGTTCACCCTGCGCTTCGGCGTGCAGGGCGTGCTCTACCTCGCCGACGAGTCCGGCTGGCTGGCAGCGGCGAACATCGCGCTCGGCCTGCCGCTGTTCGGCCTCGCCGTACTGGCCAGCTTCGCCATCGTGCGCAGGCTCGCCCCGCTGCCACCCGAGCCGCCCGCCGCGTCGGACGCGGCCGTGGTCGAAGGCGAGGTGCTGCGAGCCGACCCGCCGTCCCCCGGGGCGCCGGTCGATCCGCTCCACCCGCCGCGCTGAGCGGTCAGCCGCCGGTGGTGAGGGTCCGCGTCCGCCCGGGCACCGGGCCGAGCAGGGCGGCGAGCTGCTCCTCGGCCTCCGAGCTGGTCGCGACCGCGAGCACCTCGTCGCCGTGCTCCAACGCCGCGTCCGGCGACGGGATGACCGCCCGCCCGTCGCGCAGGATCACCACGAGGGCGCTGTCCGGCGGCAGGGCGATCTCGCCGATCCGCTGACCGACCACGGGCGAGTCCTCGGCGAGGGTGAGCTCGACGAGGGAGGCGTCGCCCTGCCGGAAGCGCATGAGCCGCACCAGGTCGCCGACGCTGACAGCCTCCTCGACCAGCGCGGTGAGCAGCCGTGGCGCGGACACCGCGACGTCCACTCCCCATGATTCGGTGAACAGCCACTCGTTCTTGGGATGGTTGACTCGGGCGACCACCCGCGGCACCCCGAACTCGGTCTTCGCCAGCAGTGACACGACCAGGTTGACCTTGTCGTCGCCGGTCGCGGCCACGAGGACGGTGCATTCGTTCAACCCGGCGGCGTCGAGCTGGGACAGCTCGCAGGCATCTGCCAGCAGCCACCGGGCCTCGGGCAGCGCGTCGGTGCGGATCTTCTGCGGGTCCCGCTCGATGATGAGCACCTCGGAGCCGTTCTCCAGCAGTTCGGCGGCGATGGAGCGGCCGACCTTGCCGGCACCCGCGATCACCACCTGGCGCATGCTCATGGTCAGCTCTCCTCCGGACCGGTGCGCAGCACCGTGTCGGCCTCGGTGGCATGGGCCTTCGTCACGGCGGTGTGCAGCACGTCTCCGTCCTGGACGAGGGTGCGGGCGTCGGGCAGCACGCCCTCGCCGAACCTGGTGACGCAGACGACGCGTACCCCGGCCGCCGCCTCCAGGTCGCGCAGTTTGCGCCCCACCCAGGCGGGCCCGGGCGCGATCGCGGTCAGCAGCACCGAGCCGGACGGATCGGACCACTGCGCAGTGACGGCGTCCGGGAGCAGCCGACCGAGGATCTGGTCGCGGGTCCAGCGCACGGTCGCGACGGTGGGGATACCGAGCCGCTCGTAGACCTCGGCGCGGCGCGGGTCGTAGATCCGCGCCACGACCCGCTCGACGCCGAACATCTCCCGGGCCACCCGGGCCGCGATGATGTTCGAGTTGTCCCCGCTGGACACGGCGGCGAATGCGGCGGCCCGCTCGATACCCGCCTCGATGAGGGTGTCGCGGTCGAAACCCATCCCGGTGACGCGCTGGCCGGCGAAGTTCGCGTCCAGCCGACCGAACGCGGCCGTGTTCTGGTCGATGATCGCCACGGAGTGACCGAGCCGCTCGACGCCGCGGGCGAGGGCGGAGCCGACTCGGCCACAACCGAGGATCACGACATGCACGAGGGGAGCGTAGTCGGA
The DNA here is from genome assembly GCF_025403375.1 of Frankia gtarii. Classification (GTDB taxonomy): domain Bacteria; phylum Actinomycetota; class Actinomycetes; order Frankiales; family Frankiaceae; genus Frankia; species Frankia gtarii. The sequence continues at coordinate 6,164 of NZ_JAMPTM010000251.1, read as the reverse complement.
TCCGGCCGCAGCGGCGCGAAACGTCACCGGAGTGCTCTCTATGCGGAGATCCGCCACCCTCGGGCGCGTGGACCCGACCGACGTGGTTATGTGTGTGCCACGTCACACTTGCGAATAGCGGTACCCGACGTCGGTAGCATCGCCGCGTGGCGCTCACGGACCGCCTGAAGCGCGGTTTCGTCGGTCGACCGATCGGGAGCGACCGGCTCGGGGAGACACTGCTCCCCAAACGGGTCGCATTGCCCGTCTTCGCCAGTGACGCTCTGTCGTCGGTTTCGTACGCGACGGAGGAGATCCTGCTCGTCCTGTCACTGGGCGGGCTGGCCTTCTATCACATTTCACCCTGGCTGGCCGGCGCCGTCATCGTGCTCATGCTGACAGTGGTCGCCTCCTACCGGCAGAACGTGCACGCCTACCCGAGCGGCGGCGGTGACTACGAGGTCGTCTCGACCAACCTCGGCCCCCGCGCCGGCCTGCTCGTCGGCAGCGCCCTGCTCGTCGACTACGTCCTGACGGTCGCGGTGTCGGTGTCGGCGGGTGTTGCGAACCTGACATCCGCCGTCACCGGACTGGCCTCCCACAAGGTCCTCATCGCGATCGTGATCGTCATCGTGCTGACGATGATGAACCTGCGCGGCGTGCGCGAATCCGGGACGGCCTTCTCCATCCCGACCTACGGCTTCGTGGCCGGCGTCGCCGTGATGATCGTGACCGGTCTGGTCAAGACGGCCCTCGGTCACACCCCGCGCGCGGAGAGCGCCGGCTACCACGTGGTCGCCGAGCACGACTACGCCGGGCTGGCGCTGGCGTTCCTGGTCCTGCGAGCGTTCGCCTCGGGCTGCACCGCGCTCACCGGCGTCGAGGCGATCAGCAACGGCGTGCCCGCGTTCCAGAAGCCCAAGAGCCGCAACGCCGCGACCACCCTGCTGCTCATGGGCGTCATCGCGGTCACCATGTTCGCCGGCGTCACCGCCCTGGCCCTCATCTCGGACGTGCACGTCGCCGAGCACACCAAGGACCTGGTCGGGGCCAGCGGCGAGCAGCCGACGGTCATCGCCCAGGTCGCCGCCGCCGTCTTCGGCGACGGCTCGCCCGGCTTCGTCTACATCGCCACGGTCACCACGCTCATCCTCATGCTGGCCGCGAACACCGCCTTCAACGGCTTCCCGGTGCTGGGCTCGATCCTCGCCCGTGACGGCTACCTGCCTCGCCAGCTGCACACCCGCGGCGACCGGCTGGCCTACTCCAACGGGATCGTGCTGCTGGCCGGCTTCGCGATCGTGCTGATCGTCGCGTTCGACGCTCAGGTCACCGCCCTGATCCAGCTCTACATCCTCGGTGTCTTCATCTCGTTCACGCTGAGCCAGACCGGGATGGTGCGGCACTGGGCGCGCATCCTGCGCGCGACCGGCCCGGCCGCGCCCGATCCGGTCGCGCGTCGCCGGATCCGCCGCTCACAGACGATCAACTTCATCGGCGCCTGCCTCACCGGCACGGTGCTGGTCCTCGTGCTCATCACGAAGTTCACCCACGGCGCCTGGATCGTCTGCCTGGCCATCCCGATCATCTACCTCGGCATGCGGGGGATCAGGAGCCACTACGACCGGGTCGCCGTCGAGCTCACCCCCGAACCGGGCCCACCGACCCTGCCGTCGCGGATCCGGGCCGTGGTCCTCGTCAGCAAGATCCACGCGCCGACGCTGCGGGCGCTGGCCTACGCCAAGGCGTCGCGGCCGCACAGCCTCGTCGCCCTCACCGTGGCCGTGGACCAGGCCGAGGCCGACCGGCTGCGCGACGCGTGGGCGGAACGGGGCATCAGCATCGATCTCGTGGTGCTTGCGTCCCCCTATCGGGAGGTCACCAGACCGGTGTTGGAGTACGTCGCCCGGATTCGGCGGGAGAGCCCCCGAGACGTCGTGGCCGTCTATCTCCCGGAGTACGTCGTCGGCCACTGGTGGGAGCACCTGCTGCACAACCAGAGCGCGCTGCGGCTCAAGGCCCGGCTGCTGTTCCAACCCGGCGTGATGGTCACCAGCGTGCCCTGGCAGCTGGCCTCGTCCAGCGGTGCGGAGCGGCGGGTGGAGCGCACCGGAGCGGGCGCGGTTCGCCGTGGCCGGGCCGCCCTGCCCGGACCCGTCGGCGGCCCGGACACCCCGGCCGGCCCCGGCGGGACGCCGCCCGCCGTGAGCGCGCCGGCTCCCGTGGGCTCCACGGACGTCAGCCAGCCCGGTTCCGGGTCGAGGCCGGCGGAGCGGGAATGAGCCCCGCTCGCCGCCAGCCGGCTCGCCGCCCTGGCGGGGCCGCCCGTCCCCACCCGCCGACGGACGGATCGCCGTCCGCGTCCGCCGCGTCCGCCGCGTCCGGTTCGGCCGTGGAGGATTCCGCCGCCGCGACCGCGGTGGGATCGCTCATCGAGCTGGTGGTAGGTCAGGTGGCCCATGGCGGGTTCTGTGTGGCGCGCGCGGGTGGGAGGGTCGTCTTCGTCCGGCACGCCCTGCCTGGCGAGCGGGTCCGGGCCCGGGTCACCGACGACTCCCACGACCGCTACTGGCGCGCCGACGCCGTCGACATCCTCACCCCCTCGCCGCAACGGGTGGAGGCGCCCTGCCCGCACGCCGGCCCCGGCGCCTGCGGGGGCTGCGACTGGCAGCACGCCGACCTCGCGGCGCAACGTCGGGGCAAGGCCGAGGTGATCGCGGAGGCGCTGCGCCGCTTCGGCGGGCTGGACGCCGTGGCCGACCCCGAGGCCCATCCCGGCTCCGAGGCTCATTCCGCGTCCGCCGCGTCCGCCGGTCGGCAGGGGGCGCCCGGTACCCGGCGCGGGCCCGTGCGGGTGGTTGTCGAGGCGGTGCCCGTCGGCGGCCGGGGCGACCGGCCGGGCGGCGACGGGGACGACGGTCTGGGCTGGCGGACCCGGATGCGCTTCGCCGTCACCGCACAGGGTGAGATCGGGCTGCGGGCCAGCCGTTCCCACACGGTGGTGGCCGTTCCGGGCTGCCGCATCGCGCACCCGCTCGTGGCCGAGGCGCTGGCCGGGCGCCGGTTTCCCGGCGCCGAGGCGGTCGAGGTCGCCGCGAGCCCGTCCACCGGACAGGTGGCCGTCGCCGTGTATCCCGTCGCGGCGGCGCCCGGCGAGGTCGTCGAGACGGTGGGGGAGCGGCGCTTCCAGCTCGGGCCGGATGTGTTCTGGCAGGTCCATCCGGGCGCGCCGGAGGTGCTGGTCGCCGCCGTCCGGGACGCGTTGCGGCCGCGGGCGGGGGAGACGGCGCTCGACCTGTACTCGGGGGCGGGTCTGTTCGCCGCGTTCCTTGCCGTCGACGTCGGCCCCGGCGGCCGGGTCGTCGCGATGGAATCCGACGCCGCGGCGGTGGCCGCCGCCGCCCGCAGCCTTGCCGACCTGCCTCAGGTGTCACTGCGCTCGCTGCGGGTGACTCCAGCGACGGTGCGCGGAGTGGTCGGCAGCGGGCCGACGGCCGGCCGCGTCGACACCGCCGTGCTGGATCCGCCCCGCACCGGGGCGGGGCCCGCCGTGATGGCCGCACTGCTGGCCCACCACCCGCGTGCCGTCGCCTACGTCGCATGCGACCCGGTGGCCCTGGGCCGGGACCTGGCGGCCGCATCGGCCGCCGGTTACGAGCTGATCTCGCTGCGTGCGTTCGACCTGTTCCCGATGACCGCCCATGTCGAATGTGTGGCGCTGCTGGAGCCACGCGTCATCGAACCTGCAGTAACCAAAGACCTACATGGGGTGGAACGCGAGGTGATCGCCGGGGCCGACCGATCGGATCCGGCGCCGCCCGATCGCCCCGGCGTGTCGTCCGCGCGCCACGCCGCGCAGCAGAGTACGTCTGCGTACCCGCATCCCGACCAATAGTGTGCGAGCCGGGGGTGCATCTTACCGCGAGCAGGCCTATTGCCTCCCCATCCACGAGGAACTCACATGTCGCCAGGCTGTCTGCGGGCGCGCAGGCGACCTGCGTAGACTTTGCCGGACCCGGACCGATCCCCTTTCGGGAGAGGGAGTTCACGCCGTGTCGCTTCTGTCCACGATCAGCTGTCCCCAGGACGTCAAGCGCCTCGACCATGAGGAGCTCGGCATCTTGGCGGCCGAGATCCGTGATTTCCTCATTCACGCCGTCGCGCGTACCGGAGGCCATCTCGGACCTAATCTCGGTGCCGTCGAGCTGACGCTGGCGATTCACCGAGTGTTTGATTCACCGTTCGACCGCATCCTTTGGGACACCGGACACCAGTCCTATGTCCACAAGATTCTCACCGGTCGGTCAGGCGATTTCGACGGGCTGCGCCAGCGGGGTGGCCTTTCGGGCTACCCCAGCCGGGCCGAGTCCGAGCACGACATCGTCGAGAATTCGCACGCCTCGACCGCCCTGTCCTACGCCGACGGTCTCTCCCGCGCCTATGCGCTGCGCGGGGAGGACCGGGCCGTCGTCGCGATCGTTGGTGACGGCGCGCTGACCGGGGGCATGTGCTGGGAGGCCCTGAACAACATCGCGGCGGACGACCGCCCCGTCGTCATTGTCGTCAACGACAACGGCCGGTCCTACGCGCCGACGATCGGCGGCCTGGCCGACCATCTGGCCGCCCTGCGCCTCGCCCCCGAGTACGAGCAGGTCCTTGACGTCGTCAAGCAGGTCCTCGGCCGCACGCCGCTGGTCGGCGCGCCGCTGTTCGACGCGCTGCACGGCATCAAGAAGGGCATCAAGGACGTCGTCCAGCCGCAGGGGATGTTCGAGGACCTGGGGCTGAAGTACGTCGGCCCGGTCGACGGTCACGACGTCGTCGCGGTCGAGTCCGCCCTGCGCCGCGCCCGCAGCTTCGGCGGGCCGGTCATCGTCCACTGCGTCACCCGCAAGGGCTTCGGCTACCCGCCGGCCGAGCAGGACGACGCCGACAACTTCCACGGCGTCGGCGTCATCAACCCGGTCACCGGCAAGCCGGTGTCCACGTCGAAGACCACGAGCTGGACGAACATCTTCTCCGAGGAGATCGTCCAGATCGGCGCCGAGCGGCCCGACGTGGTCACCCTGACGGCCGCGATGCTCCAGCCGGTCGGCCTCGGCCCGTTCGCCAAGGCATACCCCGACCGGGTGTTCGACGTGGGCATCGCCGAGCAGCACGCCGTCACCTCGGCCGCCGGGCTCGCCATGGGCGGGCTCAAGCCGGTTGTGTGCCTGTACGCGACGTTTCTCAACCGTGCCTTCGACCAGGTCCTCATGGACGTCGCCCTGCACAACCAGCCGGTGACGTTCGTGCTCGACCGGGCCGGAGTGACCGGGGAAGACGGCGCGTCGCACAACGGCATGTGGGACATGTCGTTCCTGCAGGTCGTACCCGGCCTCGCGATCGCCGCCCCCCGGGATGCGCCGACCCTGCGCGCCGAACTGCGGGAGGCCGTCGGGACCACCGACAGGCCGACCGTGGTCCGCTTCCCCAAGGGCAAGGTCGCCGCGGACGTGCCGGCGATCGACACCATCGGCGGGGTGGACGTGCTGTTCCGCTCGCCGGCGGTGGCCCAGCACCGCGAGGTGCTGCTGGTCTCCGCCGGTGCGATGGCCACCACCTGCCTGGAGGTGGCGCGCCTCGTCGCCAGCCAGGGCATCGGCATCACCGTCGTCGACCCCCGCTGGGTCAAGCCACTGCCCACGGTGCTGGTGGACCTGGCCCGCGACCACGACCTCGTCGTCACCGTCGAGGACAACGGCCGGGTCGGTGGGGTCGGGTCGTCGCTGGCCCAGCTGCTGCGCGACGCCGACGTCGATGTCCCACTGCGCGACTTCGGCATCGCCCAGCGATTCCTCGACCACGCCAAGCGTGACGAGATCATCGCTGAGGTCGGCCTTGCCCCCCAGGACCTCGCCCGCAAGGTCGTCGAGGCCATCGCCAAGCGCCAGCCGGCGCTGGAGGGCGACCCGGCCGCGGTCGCGGGCCAGGCCTCCCCGGGTGTGCAGCGCACCGGCGAGCAGGTCGCCGACCAGCACTGATCGGTGCTGTCCGGCTGCGACTGCCGAACTCGGCGCCCCACCTCCGGTACCCCCGGCGGTGGGGCGCCGCTGTCTGTCGTCCCGCGTCCGTCCCGCGTCCGTCCCGCAGCCACCGAGAGGGGGGCCGGGGGCTCGCGACGGCTGGCCCGGCCGGGCCGGTGC
>NZ_JAMPTM010000250.1 GCF_025403375.1 Frankia gtarii | reverse complement strand
CTGCCGGGCTCGACCCGCGGCGCACCTGGACGGGTGCGGGTGGGACGCCGGGTGACCAGTGCGTTGCTCGGCGACTGTGGCTCGGTCAGGCGCAGACCGAGCAGGGAGATCGGACGGGCATCCCCACCGCCCGCGCCGGCGGAGTTCGGACCGGCGGACCGGAACGAGGCGTCCAGGCCGTCCCGGTCGGTCCCGGCCGGATCGGCCGGCGCCGCGGTGTCGTCATCGTCCCGGTTCCCACCATGACCCGCCATCCGCGCCACCCCGCCCCCATCTCCGGCCCGACTCCGCTGGACGACACCGGAACGCGAGGCAACCGCTACGGCGTGGCATCACGGTCTCGCGTCACCCCGTGCCCCGACAAGGGCTCCAAGATGATCCAGATGGCCGGAAACGGCCGCACGAGCAGTGAACACACCACCGGCACACTCGATCCACTCCGAATCGCCATGCGATGGCAACACCATACCGAGGTCATGTCACCAGGACGGATCGGGCTCGCACCGTCCGTGTGAAATGAAATGCGGACGGCCACCGACCCCCGGGAGGGCGGTGGCCGCGTGGCATCCGGCGAGGCCGGGCGGGAGTCAGCCGATCCGTTCAGCCGGCGAGTGCCAGCTCGCGCAGCACCGCCGCGGTGTCGAGGGCGGCCAGCGTCGCCTCCCGGCCCTTGTCCTCGGTGGAGTCCGTCAGCCCGGCCCGGTCACGGGCCTGGTCGATCGTGTCGCAGGTGAGCACGCCGAAGCCGACGGGGACCCGCGCGTCGAGGGTGACCCGGGCCAGCCCCGCGGTGACGAACTGACAGACGTAGTCGAAGTGCGGCGTGCCGCCGCGGATGACCACGCCGAGTGCGACGACCGCGTCGTGCCGCTGGGCCAGCGCCGCGGCGACGACGGGCAGCTCGACCGCGCCGGCGACCCGCACGACTTCCGGCGCGGTCGCGAGCCCGGTGTCCTTGACCGCCCGCAGCGCCCCGGCCAGCAGCCCGTCGGTGATCTCGGCATGCCAGCGGGTGACGACGATCGCCAGCCGCAGCCCGGCCACCGGCGGGAGCACCTCCTGCGGCGCTCCGAAGCCGCTCACAGACCTTCTCCGTCGGTGAGGTCCGCGCCGGCCGAGGAGCTGCCGGCGGCGCAACCGGAGGTGGCGGGCACCCGCGCGGGGCTCGTCGACCAGCGGCCGCCGGCCGGTGTGTCCTCGCCGACGGCGCGGGGCAGCCCGGGCAGGACGTGGCCCATCCGGTCCCGCTTGGTCGTCAGGTAACGCAGGTTCTCCGGGGTCTGGGTGACCGGCATGCCGATGAGCTCGACGATGCGCAACCCGTAGCCCTCCAGACCGGCCCGCTTCGTCGGGTTGTTCGACAGCAGCCGCAGGCCGCGCACCCCGAGGTCGACCAGGATCTGCGCGCCGGTGCCGTAGTCGCGGGCGTCGGCGGGCAGGCCGAGCGCGAGGTTGGCGTCGACGGTGTCGTGCCCGGCGTCCTGGAGCTGGTAGGCCCGCAGCTTGTGCATCAGGCCGATGCCTCGGCCCTCGTGACCCCGCACGTAGAGGACCACCCCGCGACCCTCGGCCGCGATCATCCGCAGGGCGGCGTCGAGCTGCGTGCCGCAGTCGCAGCGGCGCGAACCGAACACGTCGCCGGTGAGGCATTCGCTGTGCACCCGGACGAGAACGTCCTCGCCGTCGCCCAGCTCTCCGCGGATCAGCGCGATGTGCTCCACCCCGTCGAGGGTGTTGCGGAAGCCCACGGCGCGGAAGGTGCCGTAACGGGTCGGGATCGTCGCCTCGGCGACCCGCACGACCTGCTTCTCCGTGCGGCGGCGGTAGGCGATGAGGTCGGCGATGCTGATCAGCAGCAGGCCGTGCTCGCGGGCGAACGCGGCGAGTTCGGGAAGGCGCGCCATCGTCCCGTCGTCGTTGACGATCTCGCAGATGGTGCCGGCCGGACGCAGCCCGGCGAGCCGGGCGAGGTCGACGGCCGCCTCGGTGTGACCCGGGCGGCGCAGCACGCCGCCGTCCTTGGCCTGCAGCGGGAAGATGTGCCCCGGCCGGCTCAGGTCGCCGGGGACCGTGTCGGGGTCGGCAAGCAGCCGGATCGTGTGGGCCCGGTCGGCGGCGGAGATGCCGGTGGACACGCCCTCGCGGGCGTCGACGGTGATGGTGAACGCCGTGCCCATCCGCTCGGTGTTGTGCGGGACCATCTGGTCGAGTTCGAGCCGGTCGGTGTCGGCGGCGTCCAGCGGCACGCAGATCACCCCGGAGGTGTAGCGCGTCATGAACGCGACGAGCTCGGGGGTGGCCGCCTCGGCGGCAAAGATCAGATCGCCCTCGTTCTCCCGGTCGGCGTCGTCGACGACGACGAGGGGCCGGCCGGCGGCGATCGCCGCGATGGCGTCCTCGATGGCGGCGAAGGTCACGTTGGCGTTGTCGGCGGCCGGGGCCGGGACGGGCAGGGCGGGGATGGCCGTCGAGGAGGTGCCGGCCGCGGATGTGGTCATCGGGGGAGTCCGTTCGGGTCGATGGTGCCGGCATGCAGCTTCTCGACGTACTTGGCCAGCACGTCGACCTCGATGTTGACCCGGGAACCCGGCGCTCGACGGCCAAGCGTGGTCAGGTCGAGGGTGGTGGGGATCAGGCTGACCGTGAAGGTCGCCGGGGAGTCGCCCTGCGCCGGGGTGACCTCGACGACGGTCAGGCTGACCCCGTCGACCGTCACCGAGCCCTTCTCCACGAGGTAGCGGTCGAGGCCGGCGGGCAGGGCGATGCTGACGAGCTCCCAGTGCTCGTCGGCCTGCCGGTCGACGACGACGCCGACACCGTCGACGTGCCCTTGGACCAGATGGCCGCCGAGGCGGTCGGCCAGCCGGACGGGGCGTTCGAGGTTCACCGGATCGCCGACGGCGAGCTCACCGAGGGAGGACCGCACGAGGGTTTCGCGCATCACGTCAGCGGTGAACGCCGTGGACGCCGCGATTGTGCCGGCGGGCCCCCCGCCGCTCGCGTCCTCGCCCGGCACGCCCCCGCCCGGACCGGTTCCGTCCCGCTGGAAGGAGGTCACCGTGAGACACACGCCGTTGACGGCGATGGAGGCGCCGTGGGTTGCGTCCGCCAGTACGGCCTGACAGGCAATGGTGAGCGCCGCTGACTCCGGCCGCGTATCTACCGCAGCCACCACACCAAGCTCTTCAACGATGCCGGTGAACATCCGACCGCGCCCTTCGGTCCCGGGCACCGCCCCCCGGTTTTTTTGGGGGGGTTGCCACGCGGAACCTGCCGGCATGGGCACGCCGGCGCGCACCCGGGGACGGCCATGACCACCCACGGGCACTCGGCCCGCGCGCGTCCTCCCATCCGGACTTTGACCGTCGGTCCCGGAATTTCACCGAGTCAACCGTCCCAATGTCTGCGGACGGGTCGCGGACTATCACCGCCGGCTCGGAGTTTCACCGACCCCGGAGCGCGCGTGCTGCTGGTTGTACTGCCCTAAGTCTGACATACGAAGCGGCCACACGCTGCACTCGGCGACGTGACCGAGGTCATGGCCGGCGGTCGAACACCAGGTCGGACGCCCCGGGCGACGCTCAGCCGAGCGGGAGGTGGCTGTTGACCGCCCGAACATCCGTGGCGAGCGCCGGGAGTTCGACCACCTCGACGCCGGCCGCGGACAGCCGTTCCGCGCCGTCGCAGTCGACGAACAGCGACGGCTCGCGCCAGGCGAACACCACCCGGCCAATCCCGGCGGCGAGGATGAGCTCCGTGCAGGTCCGCGGCCGCGACGCCCGAGCGCTGCATGGCTCCAGTGAGCTGTACACCGTGGCCGCAGCCAGATCGACATCGGCGGCGAGGCGGCGCAGCGCGACCTCCTCGGCGTGGTCGTGCGGCTCCTCCGCCCGGGAGTAGCCGTCGGCCAGCAGGGTCCCGTCGGCCGCCACGATCATCGCGCCGACCGAGAACGCCGTGGTCGACGGTGGGCAGCGGCGTCCAAGCTCGACCGCGCGGGCCAGCCAGCAGCGGTCCCCGCCGGGTCCCGGAGGCGGGCTCTCGGGGCACGACGGCACGGACGTCGTCACGCGGGGTCGGCGACCGCGCGAGCGGGCGGCGCAGTCAGCCGGGGGGCAACCCGCAGCGCCTGGGCGCGCAGCTTCTCGACGGCCTCGCCGGGATCGGCCGCGCCGAAGACCGCCGTACCGGCGACGAAGACGTCGACCCCGGCGACCGCGGCCAGTTCGACGGTTTCCTCGTTGACCCCACCGTCGATCTGCAGCCACAGGTCCAGGCCGCGGTCGTCGATCAGCCGGCGGGCCGCCTCGATCTTCGGCAGCACCTCGGTCATGAACTTCTGGCCGCCGAATCCGGGCTCGATCGTCATCAGCAGCAGCAGGTCGAAGCGGTGCAGGTCGTCGAGGTAGTGCTCAACCGGGGTGTTCGGCTTCACGGCGAGACCGGTGCGGGCGCCGGCGGCCCGGATCGCCGCGGTGGTCCGGGGCAGGTTGGACACGGCCTCGGCGTGAATGGTCACGTTCGCCGCGCCGCGCTCAGCGTAGTCGGCGGCCCAGCGATCCGGATTCTCGATCATGAGATGGCAGTCGAGCGGGGTCTGTGTCGCCGACCGCAACGCCGTCACCGCGTCCGGGGAGAACGCCAGGTTCGGGACGAAGTGGTAGTCCATGACGTCGACGTGCAGCCAGTCGGCCCGTCCCTCGACGGCGACGGCGGCGGCGGCCAGTCGGCCGAAATCCGCGGCGAGCAGGCTGGGATAGATCTGTGCGGTTGCCACCCCGCGAGACTATCGACTCAATCGGCGCACGCCCCGAGCCGTTCGACACCTCCGCGCCCGGACCTCGGGCGCGCGCCGGGGCCCCGGGCAGGCGGTCGGCCGACTCGCCGCCGACGCCTGCCCACCTGGGCGGGCTCAGTTCTGGTTGCGGCGCAGCAGGGCCATGAACATCGCGTCCGTGCCGTGCCGGTGCGGCCAGAACTGGACGAACGGCCCGGATCCGAGCGCGTCGACCTCCGGCAGGGCGAGCCGGGCGTCGAGCACGGAGGTGTCCGGCCGCTGGCCGGTCACCTGGCGGACCACCTCGACGGTCTCCGCCGGATGCGGAGAGCAGGTCGCGTAGGCGACCACGCCGCCGGGTCGGACCAGGTCCAGCGCGGCGACGAGCAGGGCGCTCTGCAACGGCACGAGGGCGGCCAGGTCACCGGGGATGCGCCGCCAGCGGGCCTCCGGGCGGCGGCGCAGCGCGCCGAGCCCGGTGCAGGGCACGTCGACGAGCACCCGATCGGCGCTACCCGCGAGCAACGGGGCCGCCCGCCCGTCCGCGCGCACCACCCAGGCCCGCGGCTCCCCCGCCAGCGACCGCGCCACCAGGCCGGCCCGGGTCGCCCGAGGCTCCAGCGCGAGCAGGCTCGCCCCGACCCCGACCCCGAGCGCCGCCCCGGATGAGGACGCCGCCTCGGGCCCGGCGCCCGAGCGGTCGGTGAGCAGGCCGGCGAGCAACGCCGCCTTGCCGCCGGGGCCCGCGCACAGGTCGACGGTCAGCCCGCCGTCCCGGCCGACCGTCGCCGTCCGGGCCAGGGCGAGCGCCACGAGCTGGCTGCCCTCGTCCTGCACCGCCGCGAGCCCGGACGCCACCGCCGGCAGCCGCCCGGGATCACCGCCGTCGAGGCGTACCGCGAACGGCGAGTACGGGCCTGGGGCCGCGGCCAGCCCCTCCTGAGCGGCCTCGGCGAGCAGGCGCTCCCGGTCGATGCGGCCCGGCCGGGCGACCAGGTGGACCACCGGCCGCTCGTCGTCGGCGGCGAGGGCCGCGCGGGTCTCGTCGAGGTCGTCACCGAGAGCCTCGGCGACGACCTCGACGATCCACCGCGGATGGGCGTTCACCACCGCGAGATGGCCGATCGGGTCGGCATCGAAGCGGGGGGCGCCGAGCAGCTGGGCGAGGTCCCCGCCCGACTCCGCGATCCGGGCGGCCACCCGACGCATCACCGCGTTCGCGAACCGGACCGGGCGCTCTCCGCTGGTCGCCCGGACGAGGTCCACGGTGCTGGCCACCGCGGCCCGGGCGGGCACCCGGGTGCGCAGCAGCTGGTAGGCGCCGAGCCGCAGCGCGTCGCGCAGCGGCGGGTCGATGTCGCGCACGGGTCGGCTCGTGGCCGTGTCGAGCAGCCCGTCGAGGGTTCCCTGGGCGCGCAGCGCCCCGTAGGCGAGCTCGGTGACGAAGCCGCGGTCGCGGGCCGGCAGCCCGCTGCCGGCGAGCAGCGAGGGCAGGAGCAGGTTGGCGTAGGAGCCACGCTCGTCGACCGCCCGCAGTACCTCCCAGGCCAGCCGGCGGGGCCGGTCGACGGCGGCGGGCGGGCGGGCGCCGCGGGTGCCCGGTGATCCGGCCGGGCTCATGCGGCTCCCCCACCGCCGGCGGGTGCCCCCGCCGGCGCACGCAGGACGTCCTCGTCGGTCAGGCGCGCCCCTCGGACCCAGTCGGCGGCCTTCATCGGCCCTCGGCCCTCGGGTCGCACCTCGCCGAGCAGCACCGGGCCTGTCCCGGTGCCCACGGCGACCGCGCCGTCGGCGAGCGCCACCAGCCGACCCGGCGCCAGTTCGTCCGGAACGTTCTGCGCCCCGACGCGCACCGGACCTATCTTGAGCCGCCGGTCCCGGAACATCGTCCAGGCTCCGGGTGCGGGCGTCGCCGCCCGGGTCAGCCGGTCCACGGCGACCGCCGGCAGGGTCCAGTCGATCAGCACATCCTGGACGGTCAGCTTCGGCGCAAACGATATCCCCTCGACGGGCTGGGGCACGGCCTGCAGGGTTCCGTCGTCGATGCCGTCCATGACCGCGGCGAGCAGGTGCGCACCGGACTCCGCGAGCCGGTCGAGCAGGTCGCCGGAGGTGTCGGTGGGGCGGACCCGCTCGGTGACGACGCCGAACACCGGGCCGGAGTCCATCGCCGGTTCGATCTGGAACACGCTGGCACCGGTGAGGTCGTCGCCGGCCAGCACGGTCCGCTGCACCGGGGCCGCGCCGCGGTAGGCCGGCAGCAGTGAGAAGTGCAGGTTCACCCACCCTTGCCGGGGAATCGCCAACGCCTCCCGGGGCAGCAGGGCGCCGTAGGCGACGACCGGGCAGCAGTCGGGTACCAGCTCGGTGAGCGCCGTGAGGAAGTCCGGGTCACGCGGCCGCTCCGGGCTGAGCACCGGGATGCCGGCCTCGTCGGCAAGCAGGTGCACGGGCGGCGGTTTGATCTGCCGGCCCCGGCCGGCAGGCCGGTCGGGACGGGTGACGACCGCGACCACGTCGTGGCGCGGACTGTCGATCAACACCCGCAGGCTGGGCAGGGCGACCGCCGGTGTGCCGGCGAAAACTAGACGCATACGCGAGCACCGATCCGCCGCGACGCCATACGAACGCCGCGGCCGTCTACGGGGGCATGATCCGAGCTGTTCGGCCTGGCCCGGGACCGTCCGCCGTCGCCCGCGGGCGGGGACACGGGCGGCGTCCTCGGGCCTGCCGCTGCCCGACCGTATCGCGGGCGGCCACCGCTGTGACGGACGGTCGGCCTCAGCGCCGGACAGGGTTGTCCTACGGACTCGATGAGCCGGCGATCCTTGTTCGTGTCGCCGCGCCGTCGCTGGTCCGCTCCTGCCCGCGCGAGGCGGCGCTGTGATGCCCCCAGCTCGGCCGGCGATGCCCCCGCGGGGTCTGGGTCACCCCAAGTTCGGTGCGCCCACCGGCCGCCCCCCTTGCCTCCTTCTGTCACCAGTCGAGCACGGAGCCGCGCCGAGGTTCAGTCACGGTTTTCGGCGGGCGGTCTCAGGCGGTCATCGCGCTCCTGTCCGCGAGGGGTGCAAGGGGCCGCGGCGGACCGGCTGCGGCGGTGACGGGCTCGCCGTCAGCCGATGACGAGCGGGTCGAGTTGGACGCGCAGTCCGGCGGTGCTCCGGCGGGCGCCGAGGACGCCGCGGGCCTCATGCAGGGCGGCGGCGAGGGCCGCGCCGCGCTCGCGGGGCACCCGGATGAGCAGGCGTTCGATCTCGTCCACCGCGCCCGGCCCGCCGGCTCGCGGGCCGCCGGCCAGCACGGGGCCCAGCAGGTCGGCGCCCTCGGGCAGGCGGGTGACGGCAAGCAGCTCGGCGACGGCCGCGGCGCTGCCTTCCACGGTGGCCATCCGGGTTGCCGGCGGGAACCCGAGTTCGGCGCGTTCGTCGGCCTCCCGGGCGGCGAAGGTCGCGGGATCCCAGCGGATCAGGGCCTGTACGACCGGGAGCCCCGCGTCGGCGGACACGATGACCCGCCCGCCGCGTGGCGCCGGGCGGGCCAGCGCCGCCGCCGCCGCCCAGCGCCGCAGGGTGGTCTCGGCGGCCCGCAGGTCGGGACGGCCGAGCAGGGCCCAGCCGTCGAGGAGCAGCACCGCGCCGTACCCGCCGACGGCGACCGGCTCGGCGCCGGGGGTGGAGATGACGAGCGCCGGCTCCGCGGGGACGGTGGCGAGCACGCCGTCGCGACCCGAGGTCCGCACCGGGACGCCGGGGAAGGCCCGGCCCAGCTCCTCGGCGGTGCGCCGGTCCCCCGTCACCGAGGCCCGCAGCCGCTCGCTCGAACATGACGGGCACCGCCAGAGCGCCGCCCCGACCGCCCCACCCGCGCCGCCCGGGGCGGCGGGCACGGGACGGCCGCACCACTGGCAGGTCAGCACGCCGGCGCCGGATGACCGGCCCAGCGGGCCCTGGCAGTGCCGGCAACGGGCGGGACGCCGGCAGTCCGCGCACGCCAGTGAGGGTTGGTAGCCGCGCCGGGGCACCTGGACCAGCACCGGGGCGCCGGCGGCCAGCGCCTGGCGGGCCGTGCGGACCGCGAGCGAGGGCAGCCGCGCCGCGCGGGCGGCGGGATCGCGGGCGTACTCGTGGTCCGAACCGGTCGCCTCGACGCGGGGGGCGAGCGCCCGGACGTCGGACAGGGGCAACGCCAGCGGGTGAGCCCAGCCGCCGCGGACGAGCGCCTCGGCCTCCGTTGTCGGGCAGAAGCCACCGATCAGCAGTGCGCAGCCGTCTTGGCGGGCGCGCAGGACGGCGACGTCGCGGGTGTGCGGGTAGGGGGCCAGCGGCTCGGCGTGCAGCTCGTCCCCGTCGTCCCACACGACCAGCAGGCCGAGGTCGGCCACGGGGGCGAAGACCGCGGCCCGGGTGCCCACCACGACCCGGGCCTGCCCACGGGCAGCCGAGAGGAAGGCGCCGTAGCGGCGGGACGGGCCGAGGTCGGCCCGCAGGGCGACGGTGGTCTCGCGCCCGACCACGTCGACCAGCGCGGCCTGCGCCCGATCGACGTCACGGTGGTCGGGAACGACGACGACCGCACCGCGGCCCGACCGCACCGCGGCGCCGACCGCGGCGGCGATCATCGCCGGCCAGGCGGGGCCGGGCGGCGCCCACCACACTGCACGCGGTGACCGGCCCGCGGCCAGCGCCGCGAGCATCGATGGTCCGGCGGGATAGCGCTCCCACTCCCCCGGCTCGGCGGAGATGGTCTCCGGCGGGGAAGTCTCCGGCGGGGAAGGAGCGGCCGCCGGTTCGCCGGGAGCGGCCTCGGGCATGGCGGGGGTGG
>NZ_JAMPTM010000024.1 GCF_025403375.1 Frankia gtarii | reverse complement strand
AGCCTGGACCGCCGCGCCGGCGGGCACACCGGGAGTTCGCCTACGTTCTGCTCGGGCTGCCGCTGGGCATCCTCGGCTTCGCCTACGCGGTCGTCGCGATCTCCGTCGGCGCCAGCCTCGCCGCGACCGTCATCGGCCTGCCGCTGCTGGCGGCCCTGATCGTCGGCGCCCGCCGGCTCGGCGAGGTGAACCGGCGGCTGGCTGCCAGGCTGCTCGACGCGGGCGTTCCCGCGCCCCGCCCGTTCCGGCCCCGCCGCCCGGGCGCGTCCGGCTGGATCCGAGCGGGGCTGGGCGACACGGTCGGCTGGCGGGCCCTTTCCTACCTGCTGCTGAAGTACCCGCTCGCGGTGGCCGGCGGGGTCGTCTCGATCACGCTGTGGTCCTACGCGCTGGGCGGGGCCACCTACGTGGTGTGGCGGCCGTTCCTGCCGATGCAGCGCGACAGCGACGGGCACGGGCACCGCGGTGCCTCGTTCGGCACCGACTTCTTCCTCGACACCGCCCCCCTCATCGCCGCGGTGACCGTGACCGGGCTGCTCCTGCTGCCCGTCGCCCGCTGGACGGTGCGCGGGCTGGCGCACCTGGACGTGCTGCTGATCCGCGGCCTGCTCGGCCCGACCCGACGATCCCTCACCACGCAGCGGGTGCGCGACCTGGAACGCACCCGCGCCACCGCCGTGGACGACTCGGCCGCGGCGCTGCGCCGCATCGAACGCGACCTGCACGACGGGGCGCAGGCCCGGCTGGTGGCGATGGCGATGAACCTCGGCATCGCCCGCGAGCACCTCGCCGCCGACGGGGACGCCGTCGATCTGAACACCACCCGCACGCTCGTCGACGCGGCCCACCGCGACGTCAAGGAGGCCCTCGTCGAACTGCGGAACCTGGCTCGCGGGATCCACCCGCCGATCCTCGACCGGGGCCTCGACGCCGCGCTCGCGAGCCTCACCGCCGGCCTGACGGAGAGCAGCGCACTGCCGGTGCGGGTGAGCGTCGACCTGCCGGACCGCCCGTCGGCGGCGATCGAGACGATCGCCTACTTCTGCGTCGCCGAGCTGCTGGCCAACGCCGCCAAGCACAGCCACGCCGGCGAGGCGCACGTCAGCATCATCGGGCGGGCCAGGCGGGTGCGCGTCGTCGTCGGCGACGACGGTACCGGCGGGGCGCGCCTCGACCCCGGCGGCGGGGGGCTCGCGGGCCTGGCGGAGCGGGTCCACACCGTGGACGGCTGGCTCGCCGTCACCAGCCCACCCGGCGGCCCGACCGCCGTGACCGTGGACCTGCCGCTACACGCCTGACCGGCCGCGCTGTGCGATGGGACGGATCGCTCTGGTGCTGGGCGCCGCGCCCGACGCGGGCGGCGGAATAGGGTCGTGACTGTTCCGCACCTATGGCCACACTGATTGTGATTTTCAACAAATGGATGGGATGGGATTGCATGGTTGACGGACAGCGCGAGGGCCTCGAAGGGATGTCGGCGTCGGCGTCGGCGCAGCCTCACGTCGCCGCCGAGACCATTGCCGGCGGCCCGTTGCAGGAGGAGGGCCCGGGTTCTCTCGAGCCGCTGCGTAACGGCCTCATCGCCTCCGTCGCCCTGATCGCCGTCGTCATGGCTCTGATGTGCAGCTACGCGAGTGCCTTCGGGAAGGTCTCCCCGCACGACATCAGCTTTGCGGTGGCGGCGCCGCGGGCGGTCGCCGATCAGCTCGATGCGTCGCCCGCACTGGGCGTACGTCAGGTCGACGACCTGGCCGCGGCGCGGCGAGCGGTCGAGCACCGCACCGTGTACGGAGCGTTGGCCTTCACCGGAGCGGGCTCGGCCACCTTGCTGGTCGCCAGCGGGGCTTCGCGCTCCGTCCAGGCGGCACTGGTCCAGGTGGGCGAGCGGTTCGCCGCCGCGAGCGGGACAAAGCTGACCGTCACGGACCTGGCCCCGACCGCGTCGAGTAATCCCAGCGGAACGATCGAGTTCTATGCCATCGTCTTCCTGGCGATCGGGAGCGCGCTTGGTGCCACGGTGCTGGGGCGGGTCCTGGGCACCGTTCGTAATCTCCGGCACATGGGGATGCGGGTCGGATTCCTGACGTTCTTCACCGGCCTGCTCAGCCTGGTGGCCACGGTGTTCGTGGACGGGGTGTACGGCGCGCTGGCCGGCCATCCCGTGCTGCTGTTCGCCGTGCTCTGGGGTTACACGACGGCGATCTGCCTGGCCTGCACGGGCGTCGCGGCGCGGTTCGGAACGCTGGCCTCCATCGTGCTCACGTTGACGCTGACGATTCTCGGCAACCCCAGCGCGGGCGGGCCGGTGGGCCGGCCGTTGCTCAACGACTTCTACGCCGCGCTGACCCCGTACTTCCCCCATGGCGGCGGCCTGTCGGTGCTGCGCGGTGTCCAGTACTTCGACGGGCGCGGCATCGCCTCCGGCGTCGTCTGCCTCGCCGTCTGGGCGGGCGTCGGACTGCTGTTCCTGGCCGGAGCGGCCTTCCGCACCGGGTTGCGGACGCGGGCGGGCCAACCTGCGCCCGCCACCGCTTAGCCGACAGCCGGGTGACCGTGCGGTGGATCTCTCGCACGGTCACCCGGATCAGGTTGATGGCCGCCGAACGTGCGTCAGGGGGTCTTCGCGGCCTCGAGCGCGTCGAGGAGCTTCTGCCAGGGGAACAGGGCCTTCCACGCCTCTATGTCTGGAATGTCCTCCAGCACGACGTCCTCGTATTCGAAGATCACCTGCACGCCCCAGGACCGCAGGGTCGCGATGTTCGCGAGGAACGCGGGATGCTTCGCGTGGGTCGGGTTCGGCGGCAGCCCGATGATGATGGGGATCCCCGAGCAGATGGTCTCGTTGAGCAGGCTCAGCGCGAGGGTGTCCGAGATTCCGCCCGCGAACTTGTTCACCGTGTTGAAGGTGGCCGGCGCCACCACGATGGCGTCGGGTACCGGGCGCTCCTCGTTGTCGTCCTCGACCAGCGCGTACTCGCTGCGCACCCCGTGGCCGGTGAGGCTGGCGAGCAGCCCGGTGTCGATGAACTTCAGCGACGACGGAGTGGCGACGACCCGGATGTCCCAGCCGGTGGCCTGCGCCTGCTTGACGAAGACGGGGAGGTCGTCGGCGGGGTATCCGCCGCCGCAGACGACGATGTAGAGCGCGCGATTTCCGACAGTCATGGCGAAGAAACCCATCTCGAGGCCGCGGAGAAACCGGAAGCATTCGTTCCAGCCATCATTCTCCTGCCAGTTCGGCCGCTTTTTGGCGTAGCCGCCGAACGTCGGGTGCGGATGGTCCGAAGGTCCCGCCGCACCCGGCCGTGGGCAGGCGGGGGTCAGATGCGGGTGAAGGCCTCCGCGTCCCGGCGGAAGCGGTCGAGCTCGGTCAGGCTGATCGTCGGGCGGGCCTGCCGGGCGGCGTCGAGCAGGTCCGCGGTGCCCAGCGGCGTGGTGGCGGGATTCTCGCCGCCTTCCGGGCCCGCCGCGTCGGAGCCGGGCTTGCCGTGCAGCCAGGTACTGTCGGCGGCCCGGTGGAAGGCCGCCGCCGCCGAGCGCTGCACGACCGCGGAGAGGTCCGCAGGGGTGAACAGGTCGGTTGCGGCCACCACCGCGTCCAGGTCGATCTCCGCCTTGTTGGCGACCCGCTCCAGCAGGCCTGCCAGCAGCACGCGACGCCCGCTGGCGTCCGGCGGTCCGACCGGGAGCACCAGGTCGAACCGGCCGGGCCGGACGAACGCCGGGTCCAGCGCCGACACCGCGTTCGTCGCGCAGATCAGCAGTCGGCCCTGCACCCCGCGGAACAGCGGGATCGCCTTGAGCAGCTCGTTGACGACCGACTGGTTCTCCGGCCGGGTCTCGCGGGACTGGGCGATCTCGTCGACCTCGTCGATGAACACGACGACCCGCTCGACGCCCATCAGGTCGTCGATCGCCGAACGCAGCTCGGCGGCGAGCCCGGCCGCCCCCGACGCCAGCCGCGACGGCAGCAGCTCCACGAACGGCCACTCCAGCCGGGCGGCGATCGCGCGGGCGAACGACGTCTTGCCGGTTCCCGGCGGCCCGAACAGCAACATCGCCGTGGGGATGACCACGCCGTACGCCTCGGCCAGCTCCCGCTCCCGCACCGGCAGCAGCAGCCGCTGCTCGATGAGCTTGCGCTCCTCCTCCATGCCCGCGAGGTTCGACCACTCGGACGTGCTCAGCAGCGCCCCACCCCAGCGCTCGACGGTCGACACGTCCGCCGGACGCAGCGGGATCTGCTTGTCGTAGAGCTCCTGCCCGGTGGCGCTGAAGCCGCGGTTGAGGAACGCCTCCTCCCCGGACTGGCCGGGAGTGATCAGCGTGGTGATCCGTCGGCAGCCGGCGTGCAGGAGCAGGTTCTCCACGCTCTGCAACAGGCCGGACCCGATGCCGTGGTGGCGCCAGGCCGGTGCGAGGGCGACCGTGAGGACCCGACCCGCGCCACCTTCCTTGCGCCCGATCGCGGCCCCCACGATGTGCTCGCCGGCGACGGCGACCACTACCGGGGACTCGGTGTCGGGCGGCTCGTGCCGCAGCGCCAGCACGGTGTCGGTCAGGTTGATGGGCGGCCCGCCCGGCGTGCTGCGTACCTCTTCGAGCAGCCGCACGGTGGCCGCGTAGTCGACGGTCTCGTAGGGACGGATGTGCCAGATGGGCACGCTGGCTCCTTCAGGTCGGTCACCGACGGATCGTCGAGACGACTCTGCCTTGGTAGCTGCGGCGAACCCACCGGGACTGATGGAACTTTGTAGGGGGACCTAGGGACCGGCACCGGTTGACGAAGGCAGTCCGTGTGCCCGGGTGTGCTCCCCCGGACAGGGTCGCCGGCTCGTCGCTCGACAGCCCGCGACGCCGCCCGGCCGGCTGCATGGACGCTGGTGGGCGCACGGCGCCGGGTCGTGGTGACGCTGCTCGCCAGGCACCTTCGACGGGCGGGCCGGCAACGCTCCTTCGGGCGCCCGCATCGTGGACCCCGCCACGCCCATCCGGGGGAGACCATTCCTTCTCGGCACCCCCGAACGGGTGAATCGGGCGCCTCTCAACGGATGTCCGGCGGGGGGCCGGCGCGGCAACGGCGTCGGCGTGGGCGTGGGGTGACCCGGCTGTCCGTCGACTACCCGAGGTTGATGGTGATGTCGGCGTCGTTGGTGTCGCCGAGGGTGTGGACGTGGATGCTGCCGGTCGCGCCCGCGAATCGGCCGGTGCCCCCGGTGATCGCCGAGTCGAAGTCGCTTTCGCTGCCCGTGCTCGACGATGTGAGCGTCGAGTCACCGAAGATCGCCCTCGAGGTGCAATGCGTGTTCAGGTCGGCTCCGAACTCGCAGGTGGTGTGGTTGGTGCCGGCGAGCTGCCCGGAGTGGGTGGCGTGGTCGCCGGGGTAGAGGTTCTCGACGAGTTCCATGCGGCCCCCGGGCGCCGGCGGCCCGGTCATGGTGTGGGTGGGCGATCCACCTGGCGGCGTGTAGATGAGGTCGACCTGGTCGTCGAAGTAGCGGGTCGGGAAGGGCGTGGTCGCCGCGGCGGCTGTCACCGCGGACGCCGCCGGGGTCGTCGCCGGGGTCGCCGCCGCCGGTGTGTCGGTGGAGCCTGAGCAGGCGGCGAACAGGGCCATCGCCCCGACCGCCGTCACGGTCGCCACCGCTGCTCGCCAGCGTGGCGCCGGGCTGGGGTACGCACGTTCCCGCATGGGGAACCTCCTTGTTGTGTCGATCTCCGGCACCCGCCGGCGTGTCGGCACATCGTGGGGTTGGGCGTGTCCCGCCCACACGGGCGCGGATTCCCGGGTCGATCGGGAGAAGTTCCCGGGTCGGCGGGATAAGCGGACATGCACACTGAGCGAGTGTTTCCCCGCCGCGGCTGCGTTCGGCTGTCCAGCCGAACCGTCCGCCGACTCCTCGCGCACCTTCTGGCGCTGGCCGTCGTCGTGCTGACAGTGGCCGGGGTGGCGCTGACCATCGCCAACCGGCACGCGGCCGTCACGACCACCGGGCAGCGGCCGGACAGTCCGTGGACCCAGATCATTCCGGCCGTCGGCTTCACCATCGCCGGCTGGTTGCTGGCCACCCGACGTCCGGAGGTCGTTTTCGGCTGGCTGGCGCTGGCCGCCGGTCTCGGCCACGGGCTCGCGGCCGCCGGCATCGAGTGGGCACTGTTCTCGCACGATGGGCGGCAGCTGCCCGGGGCGGGGCTGGCGCTGTTCGCCGCGGGCGTCGGGGAACCGGTGGAACCGGTGGTGATGGCGACGACGTGGGCGGCGTTTCCGACCGGACGTTTCCCGCCGGGTCGGATCGGTCGGGCGGCCGTCGTCAGCGTGGCCCTGTGCGCGGCCGGTTGGACGACCGGTCCGCTCGGGCGGCACACGATCCCCCATCCGACGCCCCAGTTCGCCGGGCTGCGCAACCCGCTGGGGATCGACGCGTACCCCGACTGGGTCGCAGTGGCGCTGTTTCCCGCGGGACTGCTGCTGGGCTCGATCGTGATGGTCCTGCGCTGGCGGCGTGCGCGGGGACGAGAGCGTCAGGTGCTGCGCTGGCTCGGCGTGGTCAACATCGGCGGAATCGTGCTCACCCCGGTCATCGTCGCGCTGCCGGCCGGCGAGGTGCTTGCCTCGATCGGGACGATGCTGCTTCTGATCGTCGTCGTCGCGGTCGTGCTGGCGAACCAGGTCTACGGGGTCGACGTCGTCCTCAACCGCGCCCTCGTCTACACCCTGCTCGCCGCGTTCGTGGCCGGGGTCTACGCGGCCGGGGTGGGGCTGCTCGCGCTGCTCGGAGACCGTGCCGGCGGGCCGTGGACGGTGGTGGTCTCACTCGGCGCCGCCTTCAGCCTTGCCCCGGCCCGGTCCCGGATCCAGCGGTCGATCAACCGTTTCCTCTACGGCCATCGCGACGAGCCGTACACGGTGATCAGTCAGGTGGCGTCCCGCCTCGAGGCCGCCGGCAGCATCGAGCAACTGCTGCCAGGCCTGCTCGAGGCCGTCATCGAGGCGCTGCGACTGCCGTGGGTGGCCGTCGAGATGCGGGGGGACGGCGCAGTCACCCGCCGTATCACCCACGGTGATGACACCGGGCGCGCTGACACGATCCGATTCCCGCTCGTCCACCAGGGTCGCGACATCGGATCGCTCGTGGTCGCGCGGCGCGTGGGGGAAGCTGCGCTGGGCTCCCGGGAGTCCCGACTCATGGAGCACATCGCCGGCCAACTCGCGGCTGCCGCGAGCAACGTCATGCTCACCGAGGACCTGATCCGCTCGCGGGAACGGATTGTCAGCGCGACCGAGGAGGAACGCCGCCGGCTGCGCCGCGACCTCCACGACGGTCTCGGTCCCGTGCTCACCGCGGCCGCGACCAAGGTCGACGCCGCCCGCAATCTCGCCGGCCGCGACCTCCCGCGAGCCGACGATCTCCTCGGCGGGGTCCGGCGTGACCTGACCACCGCGCTCGACGACCTGCGCCGCCTCGTCTACGCGCTGCGTCCCCCCGCCCTCGACGAACTCGGGCTGCTGGGCGCGTTGCGCGAGCAGCTGCGGCACTCCGGCGTCCCGGTGACGCTCTCGGCGCCCGACACGATGCCTGAGCTGCCGGCCGCGGTGGAGATCGCCGGATACCGGATCATCACCGAAGCCGTCACCAATGTCACCCGGCACGCCCACGCGTCGCACTGCGTCGTGTCGATCGAATGGGGGGAACGCATGACGGTGGAAATCCGCGACGACGGCACGGCCCGGACCGCTTGGGCGGCCGGCGTCGGCCTGACGTCCATGCGCGAACGGGTAACCGCGCTGGGCGGCAGCTGGACCGCCGGGCCCACGCCCGACGGCGGCCGGGTGCGCGTTGAACTCCCGCTCTCCCTCGCCGGCAGCGCCGTGCCCGAGCAACCCCCCGTCCCCGCGCGGATCGCCACGACCACCACCCTCGTCGGCGCCGCCGGATGAACGACACCGGCCCCGTGCGGGTCCTGATCGTCGACGACCATCGCATCGTGCTCGAAGGCCTGGCCGCTCTGCTCGACTCGGTGGACGGCATCGAGGTCGTCGGCGAAGCCACCTCTGGCGAGCAGGCCGTCGCACTGGCCGGCCCGGCCAGCCCGGATGTCGTCCTGATGGACGTGGACATGCCCGGCATCGGCGGCGTCGAAGCCACCCGCCGGATCCGCGCCGCGCATCCCGGCGTCGCGATCCTCATGCTGACGATGTACGGCGAGGACGAATTCGTGTTCGCCGCTCTGCGCGCCGGCGCCCGCGGCTACCTGCTCAAAGGCGCCCAGCAGGACGACGTGATCCGCACCATCGGCGCCGTCGCCCACGGCGATGCGGTGTTCGGATCCGACATCGCCGAACGCATCCTGCGTGCATTCTCCGACCCGGCACCGACGGCTGCCCCGTTTCCCGAACTCACCGACCGAGAACGGGACGTGCTGGGTCTCGTGGCCAACGGCTGGCCCAACAGCCGTATCGGCCGCGCCCTCGGACTCACACCCAAGACCGTCGCCAACCACGTCTCCAACATCCTCGCCAAGCTCAACGCACCCGACCGTGCCGCCGCGATCCTCCGAGCCCGCCGTGCCGGTCTCGGAGAACCCTGACCGTCGGCGCGGGCGGTCGTCAGGGCAGCGGCGCGGCGAGGGTGAGCAGCCGGGTGATCTGAGTGGCAGCGAGGTTGTCGTCGCTGATGAGGGTGAGCGTCGCCGGTCCGCGGCCGACCGGCGCCGCGGCGACGGCGAGGCCCTCGTAGTTGTCGAGCAGCGGGTTGAGCTGCGGTTCCCGGCTGGGCGCGCCGAGGGTCGGGCAGCGGACGAGGTCCGCGACCGGCCGCTTGGCCACGATGTCGGCGGCCGGCGCGGTGGCGAGGTCGGCGATGCCACCGACGTCCGGGGCCCGGTCGGCGCTGGTAACGGCGTAGAGGGTCGCGGTGTTGCCGACGTTCGGCGTGAACGAGGCCTCCAGTACGACCAGCCGCCCGTCGCCGTAGGCCGTCGCCTCGGCGATCCGGTTGCCCGGGTCGACCTGATAGCCGATCTGGCGGGTCAGCCGGAACCCGCCGGGCGCGCCGGAGTCGGCGGCGTAGACGAGAATCCGGCGGAATGGCGCCTGCCCGCCTCCGGTCTGCCCGCCTCCGGTCTGCCCGCCTCCGGCCTGGGCGTCCCCGGCGAGCGCGCCCTCCATCGTGGCGTAGACGAACCGCCCCGACGGCGAGACCGACAGGCCCTCCAGGGTGGCGTTCGCCGTCGCCTCGCCGGCGGGCGCGACCGCGAACCGCGCCGGCACCGGGAGCTCCCCGGCCTGCCGGCCGTCCCGCCCGAACACCCGCACCGACGGCTCCGTCTCCGAGCTGACCAGGAACCGCCCGTCCGGCAGGACGGCGACGCCCTCGCCGTCGAAGCTCGACGCGTCGTACGGCGTGCCGTCCGGGCGGCGCAGGGTCAGCGTGCCCGTCGGCGTGGGGTGGCGCGGGTCGCGGAAGAAGAACAGCCGCGCCGGCTCCGTCCCGCTGTGATCCTGGACCGCGACGTACCCGCCGCTGCGCCGATCCGCGGCGAGCCCCGACAGCCCCCCGACCGCCACGCCGTCGATCGACGCCTTGTCCAACGCGTCGCTGAACCCGACCGCGACCGCGGTGGGCGGGCAGGCCCTGCCCCGCGGCCCGCCCGGCGCCATGGCGGCAGTTGAAGCGGCTGCGGCCGTGGCGGCGGAACACGCGAGTGCCGCTGCCGCGGCGGCCGCCAGGACGATGCGACGGATCGGCGTCATATAGTCACCATTCCCGGCTGGGGGCGACCGGCGGAAGACCCGTGAGGTGAACGGCGCCCGAACAGCCGCGGTCCCTTCTTGCCCGTTGGGCGGCTACTCGTCACCAGCCTTCCGCGGCGAAGTTCTCGCCGCGTCGGAACAGCTCGATGCCGGTACGGGACGTTCCGTAGGTCCGCTCGGGGATCGCGCCGAGGGGGAACCAGGCGATCCCGGCGCACTTGTCCGGCTCGGCGTTGACCGGCTCGCCCGTCCAGCTCGCGGGCCGGAAGACCAGGCCGAGGCGCGCGCTGCCGCGGTCGTTGCGGGAGTGGATCGTGGCGGTGAGGGAGAGCCTGGACCGATCGAGGACGAGACCGGTCTCCTCGCGGGCCTCGCGCACGAGCGCGCTGGCGGCGTCCTCGTTCTGTTCGAGTTTTCCGCTGGGCAGGTTCCACCAGCCGTCGGCGAATCCGGTTCCCGCGCGCAGGGCAAGCAGCACCTGGTCGTCGCGGATCAGAAGCAGCAACACATCTACGGGACTCGTGTAGGTCATCGGATCTCCGTGGCCGGCGGATTCAGTTCTCGTCGACCGCGGGGTCGGCGGGGGAGCCGAGCAGGGCGGTGACGGAGGCGGGGATCTGGAAACCGATGGCCTGGCCGGACTGGTCGTCGTAGACGGCGTCCAGAAGCGGCTCGGCGTCGAGCGGGATGCGCCCGCGGCCCTGGAAGTAGGCGACGATGCGGCGCACGGGACGGGTGAAACCGCGCAGGCTGCGGTCCGCCCCGTAGCCGGCGATCCGGTACACCTCGTCGCGGCTGATGAAACCGTCCGACGCGGCGGCCCGCTCGATCGCCCGCGCCTGCACCGCCGCCTCCTCGCGCAGCCGGCCGAGGACCGCGTCGATCGCCCCCGCGGTCCAGCCGGGCTCCTGCTCCTCAGGCTCGTCGTCCGGATCGTCCCGATCGTCCCGCTCTTGCTGGAGTTGTTGGACGCGCCCGACGTCGGCCAGGGCGGCGGCGGGAACCTCGACGCTGAGCACCTCCCCGGCCAGCCTCAGCAGCTCGTCCGGCCGGACCATGAACAGCGCGCACTCGGCGGTGTCGAGTAGCTCCCGGACGAGCTCGGGCCGCGGGCCGATGGGGAGTCCCTGCTCGAGGCGCCACCAGTCCTCCTTGACGTCTCCGGTGACGAAGAGGACGGGGCAGCGCCGGGCCTTGGCTTCCACCTGGATCTGCTTCCACAGCACGTAGTCGCCGGCGGGAGCGGTGCCCTTCTTCGTGCCGTCCTTGTAGCCAGGCGGTATCCGCTGCTCGACCCGGCGCAGTCCCTCCTGGAGCACCTCCTGATGCTCGGCGGGTGACAGCTCGGGGCCGACCCGCCCCGTAAGGATGGTCGCCAGTCGCTTCACGACCGGGTCGAGATTGGAATCGGTGGAATACCGCGCCATTCCGCGGTCATGGGCGGCGGCGATCTGCTCCGACACGTGGTCGAATCCGGCCGTGAGCGCCTTGCGCAGGTCGGCTGCCTCCACGGAGTCGAGGGACAGTCGATTGGCCCAGGTACGGATCACCTGATCGGCCTGGCCGCGCAGCTTTTCCAGGTCGTTTCGGGTCGCCGTCGTTCCCCGCGGATCGCGCAGCACATTGTTACGCTGGGTCCAGAACTCCGCGATGACCTGATGCGGTGCCCAGACCCGTTCCCCGAGCCCGGTGAGCACGTCCAGCAGGTTGTCGCGCGCGTCCGGGTGATAGCGGTACAGGTTGAGCAGGACGTTGGTGTCCGGCACGACCATGCCGGCGGTCAGTACTCGCCGGTAGTCCTCGACCGACGGCGTGCGGTATGCCTCGAACCCGTCGAACAACCCACGTCTCTGCGGCGCACTCGGTGCCGAGCCTCTCGAAGCTGTGATCGATTCCCCCATACCGAAATTCTAGAATATTGCTAGGAAGACAATGGTGGGGAGTCTCCCTGCATGGCCCGGTCGCTCAGCCTGGCACCCACGGTCGCGTCGATTATCCTGCGAATGAGACGCTCCCGGTTCTCCTTGGCCAGATGCGGGATGCGCAGAGAAGCAGAGCATCGGCCAGGGATGTCAGCCGGGCCGCGGTGCCGAGCGCTAATCGGCGGGGCAGGCTGCAACCGCCGTTCGGGGAATTCGGGATATCGGCGTCGACGAGTGCCCGTTTGGCCCTTATCCGACCGTTTTGATCAGTCGAGTTTGGCGCGGGCGATGACCTCCTCGTCGGTCAGGGGGGAGGCGGGGTGGTGGCTCAGGCACAGCGGGGTGCGGATCTTCTCGAAGGGCAGCGCCTCGCTGGTGGCGTAGAACTCGCCGACGCCGAGGCGGCCGATGTCCACGGCGTCGCCGCCGCTGGCGCGTGCCATCAGCCGGGCCGCGTCGATCTGGGTCGGGCTGTTGAGCCGGCCGAACAGCTGCGTGGTGGCGTTCCCGGGGATGCCGTTGTGCAGGTTCTTCGGCGCCTGGGTCGCGAAGACCAGCCCGAGACCGTACTTACGGGCCTGGGCGGCGAGCGCCAGCGTGCTGGCGGTGCAGGCGGTGGTCGGCCCGGACGGGGCGAACGTCTGCGCCTCGTCCATGACGAACAGCCCGCCGAGGGGACGCTCGCCCGCGGGGTTGCGTTTCACCCAGGCGAACAGGGCGAGCTGGAGCTGGTTGACGAAACTCTGCCGCTGCTCGTCCTGGGGCAGCCCGATCAGGCTGATCACCGAGACGCGGGCGCGGCGTCCCGGCGCCGGGCGCAGCAGCGCCCCCGGGTCGACCGGCGCGCCCTGACCGCCGAACAGCGGGTCGTTCACCATCGCCGCGCGCAGCGTCTGCGCCAGGCCCGTCGCGAGCTTGTCGGCCGGGTCGAGGTCGGTGACCCCGTCGGGCAGGTCCGCGAGCAGCTCGACGAACGCGGTCAGCCCCGACCGGTTACCGCGAGCGAAGTAGCGCAGCGCGGCGGTCAGGATCGCCCGGCCGATGCTCGCCCGGGGCGTCGCGCCGGTCACGCCCGCGCGCGCCGCGAGGGTGGCCACGGCCGCGTCGACCGCCGCGGCGAACTCGTCCGGGTCGTCGCGCAGGCCGGCGAAGTCGGGCAGCGGCTGGAAGCTCACCGGCCGGCCGCCGTCGCGCCGCGGCGTCCAGATCACCACGTCGGTGCCGGCGAGGTAGTCGTCGGCGAGGCTCTTGTCCTCGTCCCGCCACCCGGACGGCGGGCTCGGCCACGCCTCACCCAGCCGGGCCAGGTCATTGTTCGGGTCGAGCACGATCGAGGACACGCCACGCAGCGCCGCCTCCTCGACCAGCCGCCGGATCAGCACGGTCTTACCCGAACCGGATCCGGCGAAGATCGCCACGTGCCGGCGCAGAATGGCCAGGTTGAGCCGGGCCGGCTGCGCCGACGCCAGCGACGTGCCGAGAACGAAGGCGGACGACGCGCCCAGCCCGTTCGTCCCGCCACGCCCGCCGTCCGCATCGGTTTCGTCGGCGGTTTCGTCGACGGGGTCCTCGACGGTCGGGACGAGGATGACAGCGGACCGATCAGGGGTCGCCGACGCCGACGCAGACGCCGGATCCTGGCCGGTCGTACCCGCCCAGTGGTCCGTCGGAGTCGCGGCGGGGGCCGCCCGGGTCGCGGGGTCGCCGTGCGGCCCGGTGGCGGCGTCCTCGAGGGCCGTGCGCAGCAGGGACGTAGCGCTGGCGGGGCGCCGTACGGTCAGCCATTCGCGCAGGTGGGGATGCTGGCGTTCGAACAGTGCCCGCAGCGCCGCGAAGGTGGCCAGGTCGTCGCGTTCGAGAGGGTGCAGGACGCCGCCGGCGGCGGTGAACGCGGCGAGCGCCTCCTGGGTTTTCGCCCCGTGGCCCCAGTCGGTGCTGCGCAGCAGGAACAGCCGCCGTCGCCGGTTGCCGCCGGCGATCCCGGCCATCACGCAGGCGCTGGTGATGCGGGGCAGGATCGCGCGGCCGTGGCCGTTGGTGATCGCCCGGAACGACCACTGTGCCTGCTCGCCGGTCTCGGCGTTGAGGGTGTGGGACAGCCGGGCGTGCAGCGGTGGCCGGATGCTCCGGCTCGGTTCGAGACTGAAGCCGCGGCTCGCCCCGCCGTTCTCGGTGATCCAGGCGGTGAGCCCTGCGTTCAGCAAGGCCGGCATCAGGATGTCCTCGTTGGCCGGCGTCACGCTCGGCACGGTCGCCAACAGCTCGGCGAACAGTGCGTCAAGCTCCGCCAGGAACGGCCCGGCCACCTGCGGCGTCACCACGTCTGGGGCAGGATCGGTCGAGCTCTCGTCCGGCTCCGGTGCCAAGCCGGCCCGTTCCTCGCTCGGCGTGAGACCGGCCGGTCGGGCGGCGGCGGCGGAGGCGGCGGCGGAGGGCTCTGCGGCGAAGTCGTCCAGCTCGCGGACGACCCCGGCGGACAGGCAGGTCTCCAGGTGCCGGTCGATGCGTTGCAGCAGCTCACGCGGGGTGTACTGCGGGGCGCGGTCGAACGCCGCGCGGGTCACGGGCCACGTCGGGTACGGCGGCGTGAAGCCGATCCGGTCGAAGTCCTCCCGGAACCGCCGCTCGATGATCCGGACGGTGATCGCCGGATCCTCCAGCCGGTTCAGCGGCATGATCTCGTGAAACCGGTCGCGGACGGACGTCACCGCGTTCTCCCGGAACAGGATCCAGCTCGCCGGCAGGCAGGCCAGCAGGCACAGCGTCCGCTCGGTCCGCTCGTGCAGCATGAGCAGCCCGTCGGCGAGCACGTTGAACGCCACCGACCCGCCGCGCCGCCCATCCGGATCGTCGTCGCGGACCGCCGCCTCGGCCACGACCGTGTCGACCTGGTCGACCGCGATCACGCTCGGTCCGGTCAGGGCCAGCAGCCGGGACAGCTCGTGCACGATGTCGGCCGGGCGGCGCGTGCCAGGCCTGATGCCACGGCGGGCCCGCTCGCCGGGCTCCTGCTCGTCCATCGAACGCAGGTAGGTCTCGCCGATGGTCTGCTCGTCGTAGTCCTCGGAGTTGTACAGCGCCAAGGCCCGCAAGGTGTGCTGGCATTCCCGCGCCAGCGCCCGGTCGTGGTCGCCCAGCGCGACGATGAGGTCCTTCAGATGTCCCGGTTCCAACGCCGTCTCACCCACGACGGAGGCGGTGAGGCCCGCGGGCAGACCCAGCAGCTCGCACAGCGACCGCAGGAACCGCTGCAGCTGGCTCTCCCCATCGACCGGCCGGAAAAGGTCCGTCAGCATCGACCCGACGACGCTGTCGTGGAACGCGTTGCTGCTGACGTGCCCGACCAGGAAGAAGTACCCGCCGAGGTCCTGGACCTGCTGGCGAACCCAGCCGAGCAGGTGCGTCTTGCCCGTGCCGGCATGGCCCTGCACGACCACGCCGAGCGGCTTGCGCGTGTCGGCCTCCATCAGGGCGGCGAGGATCCGCCGCCGCGGCCCCGTGTGCAGGCCGTCGACGTGGACGGGGGAAGTGCCCCAGACGTCCTCCAACGCGTGCACCCAGTCGAGCCTGATCGCGGCCAGGGCGTCCAGTTCAGTGATCACGCCGGTCCGATCAGCAGCAGGTGGTTGTCGTGCTCGCCGATGCGGACCGCCGCCGCACGGTCCGCGGCGCTCAGCGACTTCTGGTCCTCGTCCGGCACGACCCGCACATCCGGCTGACGCGCCATCCGTCGCAGCGTCACGTCGACCTGCGCCTTCGCCGCCTCACCGAGAAGTGGGCGGACCTTCGCCAGCCGCACCCAGTCGTAGGGTCCGGCGGCGAGGCTGGCATACGCGGCCCGGATGGCCGCCTCGACGTCTCCGTCGCCGTCCCCGCCGGCGTCCTCGCGGTCGACCGCGCCGTTGTCCGCTTGAGCCTTCTCCGTGGCTGTCGTGGCTGTCCCGGTCGTCGCCGTCGATGGGGCCGTCGTGGTGCCCGCGGCGGGCGCCGTCGTCGTGGCGGCCGCCGCCGGGTCCGCGCAGGCCGCGGTCGGCGGGAGATCGGCCGCGTCCTCGGACGGACCGGCGCGGAACAGCTCCCCGATGGCGATCCGCTCCCGTTCGAGGAACCGGTGCAGGCCCTCGGCGACGGCGAAGAAGACGCCGGCGGGCAGAGTGCCCGTCTCGACGGGACGCGGCGCCAGCTCCTGGCGGCCCCGTGCCCAACCGGCGTCGGTGACCTGGTGGAACAGGAAGTTGCCGTGGCCGGGCATCTTCGAGCTCTCGACGAGGCGGAGCTCGTTGAGTCGGCGGCGCTCGGCGCCGACCAGGGTGAACCGGAACCGTTCGCGCAGCTCCTCGTTGGAGATCGGCCGGTCCTGGGCGAGCAGGGCCAGCAGGATCGCCGCCTCCCGGGCGGTCAGGGTCGAACGGTCGTGGCCCGCCGAGCCTCGGCGGCTCGCCGGGCTGTCGTGAGCCGCTGGGCTGCGATGGGTCGCCGGGCTGCGATGGGTCGCCGGGCTGTCGGGGGTCAAGGTCCTATGCCTCTTTCGGAATCTTCCGTCGCGTCTCGACGCATCGTTCGATCTGGCTCGTGACGGCGTCCACGTCGTCGAGCACCTGGTCGTTGGTGAACCGCAGGACCGTGAAGCCCTCGAGGACGAGTTCGGCGTCGCGGCGGCGGTCAGATGCGTAGTGCGCCACCCCGCGGTGCTCCGGGCCGTCCACCTCGATGACCACGCGCTCGGCCGGCCACATGAGGTCGAGGCAGTGCAGCCCGGTCAGCGGGCCCGAGCGGTAGGGCTGGTTCCACGCCCGGCCGTGCGCCCAGGCACGGGCGCGCAGCGCCCCTTCGAGCCGCTTCTCCGCCCGGCTCGCCGGATGCGGCCTGCCCACGACTCCGGGCAGCGCCACCCGGTCCAGGTAGGCGTCGCCGCCCGCCGGCGCCGGGACGCCCGTTGCCGCAGGCGTGGCCGGGATGCTCGTCGCCGCCTGCGCCGCGTCGGGGTGCCTGCTTGCGGGGCAGGGCAGGGTCCTGATCCGGTCGGCGGCCGGGCCGTCGGGGAGCCCGGTCAGCCACACCCCGACGTGGCCGGTGTACGCGAACCAGGCGAGCGTGTCGTGCACGGTGCGCTGGTCGCGGGAGTGCGCGGCGGGGACCGCCGCATTGACGAGCAACGCCAGTCGGTCGCGGCCGAACCCGGCGGCGATGACCCGCGCGACGCCCGCGGCCCGCACCTCGGGGGTGAACGGCCGCATGCCCGTCGGCGTCGCGCGCAGCGCCCGCTCGGCCAGGTCCGCCAGGTAGGGACCGAAGACCTCGATCGTGGCGGCGGCTCGACCCGCGAGGGCCCGGACCGCGGCGACGCCAGCCCCACCCGCAGACTCGATCACCTCGGCGCCGGGCAGCCAATCGGGGAACAGCGTCACCGCGACCGACTCCAGATCGGCGAGCAGCGCGAGCTGGCAGGCTGCGAGCGACGGACGCACGGCCGGGCGGTAGCCGATGACGGCGGGGGCGTCGGCGGGCAACGGATCCAACGCGGCCCGCACCGCCGGTTCGACCGTCCTTGCCAGCCGGATCAGCCGGTCCGTGGGCAGCGCCGCCCAGGATCCGCCCGGCCCGTGCGGCGCCGGGCCGGTGGAGGCCGGCGGAGACTCATGCCCACCGGTCGCGGGACGGGCTGCCAGCATCGTCGCAAGCCGCAGCTGCGCCGCACCGGCCGCACCGGCCGCACCCACCGCACAGGCCGACGAGAGTGGCGCTGGTCGGCGGGGGCCGTCCGCTCGATGTACTTTTCCCGACCGTCGCGCGGTCGTCGCCGCGCTGGTTGCCGCGGCGGCCGGCCGGTCATCCGTTCTGGCCGGCGCCGGTGCTCGTTCGGTCGGTCGGAAGGCGGGGAAGGCGGGTTCGGTCTGCCGGGTGCTCGCCGGTGCGGGGAAAGCCGGTTCGACGGTGGGTTTGGCGCGTCCGTCGATCGCCTGCCGGACGAGGGTGATCAGTGTGGCGCGGGCGGCATCGACGGGCTGATCGAACAGGTCGATGGGGGTGAGCTGCTTGAGCAGGCCGGGCAGCTCGCAGTCCTCGACGCGGACGGGTAGCAGCCGGCGGCCGGCCCCGGACGGGTCGGCGGCGAACGCCGCCTGCCACTCCGGGGTGTCGTCGAGAGACCGCAGATATGCCGAGGACAGCACGACGATTGTGCGTTCCGCGCCGACGACGCCCTGCTGGATATGCAGGCTCCAGTTCGATCCAGGCACGAAGTCCCAGGCCCGGATGAGCACCCGGTAATGCGCGGACTCGAGCTGCCAGGCGAGCCACTCGGCCCACTGACGATCTTCGGCCGCATACGAAAGGAAGAAGTTCCATCGTCCCATGGCCGACACGCCGTCCTCACCCCCGTTTCGGACTCGGCGCCGATTGTGCCACCCGCCCGCGGGGCGCTCGGCGGCCGGTGGTGCCAGCGGCCGGAGGCTCGGTACAACACACCCGTCGCGGGACGTCGAACAGCCCTCCCGTACGCGGATACTTTTCCCGTGGCCCTGCCGAGCGGTGTTTCCCTAAACCGCGCGGAGCCTCTTTGGGGGAAGCCCACGTCTTTGCTTGGGAGAACAACCGCGGGAGCCGCCCTGCATTGCACGGCTGCTCAACCCGGGCCCCCGCGGCGGCGCTGAGGATCGCGCGGATGAGGCACGGTTCTCGCTGACTGGGTGCGGGATGGCGCGATGGGGCGATGGCGTCCGTCGGCTCGACGGCGGATCGGCCGGAGGCGCTCGGTTATAGTCGGCTCACGGATGATCCCGGCCTGGTGGCGGGCCTGGGGCGGCGGGGGAACGCGGCGGACGCGGAGTAGCGCGTGATCGTGCAGGGGCACGTCCAGGCGGTGCTGCCGGACTACGAGATCGGGGCCGAGCTCGGCCGTGGCGGGTTCGGCCGCGTGTTCGCCGCCCGGCATCGCCGTCTCGACCGGGACGTGGCGGTCAAGGTGCTCGCGGTGCCCGCGCCGGAGCTGCCCGCCGACGGCGTCGACGCCGAGGCGCGGATCGTCGCGAGCCTCGACCATCCGCACATCGTCCGGGTCTTCGACTACGTGCGCGACGCGGACATGGCGCTCATCGTCATGGAGCTGCTACCCGGCGGCACGCTGGCGCACCGCGCGCAGACGGGGATGGTGCCGCCGGCCGCCTGCGCCACCGTCGCGGCGGTCGCCGTCGCCCTCGACCGGGTGCACCGCGAGGGCCTGCTGCACCGCGACATCAAGCCGTCGAACATCCTGTTCGCCGCGGACGGGGCACCCAAGCTGACCGACTTCGGCATCGCGCGGCTGTTGGAGGCGACGGGCACCGCCACGCCGACGAGCGTGGTCGGTTCGACCCCATACCTGGCGCCCGAGCAGTTCGACCTCGCCGCCCCCGGCGTGGCCGCCGACGTCTACGGCCTCGGCGCGGTGCTGTACGAACTGCTGGCGGGTTCACCTCCGTTCGGGACCGATCCGCGACCGCACGTCATGGCCGAACGGCACCGCCGTGCCGTGCCCCTCCCACTGCCGCGGATCCCCGCCGAGCTGGCGGCCGTCACCCTGCGGGCGCTGGCGAAGGATCCGGCCGACCGCCAGCCGAGCGCGCTCGCCTTCGCCGCGGACCTGATCGCCGCCGCCAGGCAGGCCTTCGGACCGACCTGGCTGGCGGGCACCGGCATCAGCTTCCGCGGCGAGCAGGACCTGCGTCGTCGCGCCCACGCAGCGCTGCCGCCGACGCGGCGTTACCGGCCGGCCGACGCGCGCGTCCCGATCCCTGGCAGGCAGACCAGCCAGACCGGGCAGATCAGCCAGCCCAGTCAGACCGGCCAGGCCGGGCAGAGCGGGCAGAGCGGACAGACCGGCGTGGGGCCGGACCGCAATGGGGCGGCCGGCGGTGACGCGTCCGGGTCGCGGTACGCCGAGGTGCTGCGGTCGCTGCGGGAACGAGCTGGGTCCGCGTGGGACCGGGTCGGGGCGCTCGGCTGGCCCGCGACGGCCCTGACCGCGGTCGTCCTCGCCGTCGCCGTGCTGCTCGCCACGGGGGTTCTGCGGGTCGGGCCGGCGGGGACGGCCGGTCCCGCCGCGGCACCGGCCCGCCCGAGTGCCCAGCCGGCCTACCCGGTGAGCGCGCCGCTGCCGCTGCGCGGCCTGGTCAGCCTGGCGGCGGACGGCAGCGGCGGCATCCTGCTCGCCGACTCCAGCCAGCACGCGCTGACGATGTTCGCGCGGGGGACGGCCAGCACCGTCGTCGGGCGGGCCACCGCCGACCGCAGCGGCCAGCCGGGAGCGGCCCGGGACGAAGCCGCCGCGGTCGCCGCGCTGCGCCGCCCGGCCGGCATCGCCGCCGGTGACGGGTCCGTCTTCGTCGCCGACGAGTGGAACTGCGTCGTCCGCCGGGTCTACCGGCCGGCGGGGCAGCCGTGGCGGGTCGAGACCGTGGCGGGGCGGCCGTCGACGGAGGAGGTGGACCGGGTGCTGGCGGGGGCGGCCGACCGCGGCAGGTCGGTGGCGCCGGCGACGATCTGCCCGGCGGGCGGCGCGGCGGGGCCGAAGAACGTCGGCGCGCAGATCGGCACGCCGACGAGCGTCGCGGTGAGCCCGAGCGGGGTCCTGTACTTCACCACCGGCTACGCCGGCCAGGTGTGGAAGATCGATCCCGCCGCCGGATCGGGTGACTACCGCACGACCGCGGCTCAGCTCGTCGCCGGCAACGGCGCCGCCACCGCGCGCGGTCACCGGGCGGCCCGCGAACGCCGGTACGACGACGGCACCGACCGGGCGAGCGAGGTCCCGTTGGACAACGCCTACAGCGTCGCGGTCGACGCCGCCGGCCGGGTGTTCGTCCTGTCCTACGCCGACGGGCACGCCCGCATCCATGTCGTCGAGAACGGCCGGATCAGGACCGTCGTCGACCGCGGCCTCGACGACGCCGACATCACCAGCCTCACGCCGGCCCCGGGCGGCGGGGGAGTGCTGTTCACCGACGCCCGGCACGGGACGGTCTGGCAGGTGGAGGACCGGCCGGGTGGCACCGCCACCGCCACTGCCGTCCCCGGCACCGCCACCGCCGTCCCCGGCACCGCCGCCGCCACCGCCACCGTCCGGCCCGTCCTGCGGCAGGCGTGCGTCGGCGACACCGAGCGGCTGTTCGGCGTTCTCGCCGACCCCGGCGGCGACCTGTACTACACCTGCAACGACGCCACCCAGGCGTCGCTCTACCGGATGTCCGCGCGAGCGCTGGCCGCCGGCGGATCCGGTCCGGGCCAGCGCATCCTGTACTGATCGCGAGAGGGTGGTTCTTTGAC
The DNA here is from genome assembly GCF_025403375.1 of Frankia gtarii. GTDB lineage: Bacteria > Actinomycetota > Actinomycetes > Frankiales > Frankiaceae > Frankia > Frankia gtarii. Next base: position 23,014 of record NZ_JAMPTM010000024.1, on the reverse strand, counting down.
AGCCGACGGTCGGGTGCTCTACCTCGTCGCGTGTGGTGGGTATCCCGCGGCCGAGCTGCCGGCGTTCGTCGAGCACGCCCGGTCCGCCGGGTGGGACGTGTGCGTGATCGCCACTCCGGCGGCGATGGCGTTTCTCGACGCCGGGCGGCTCGCCGAGCTCACCGGCCATCCGGTCCGCTCCGCGTACAAGCGGCCGGGGGAGCCCGACGTGCTGCCGCCGGCCGACGCCTTCGTCGTCGCCCCGGCGACGTTCAACACCGTCAACAAGATCGTCGCGGGCATCTCGGACACCCTGGCGCTGGGCCTGCTCAACGAGGCTCTCGGCGCGGGTCTGCCGATCATCGTCGCGCCGCATCCGAACAGCGCCCTGGCCGGCCACCCCGCCTACGCCGCGAGCGTCGAGGCGCTGCGTTCCTGGGGCGTGCACCTCGTGTTCGGCCGGCCCGGCGACCCGCGCGGCGGCGCCGACCAGCCCGGCCGGGAGAACACCGCCTTTCCCTGGGACGACCTGCGCGCCGCGCTCGCCGCCCTTCCGTCGGCTCGTGGCGGTGCGGGCTAGCCACCCGCCCCGAGTCCCGGGCTCAGCTCAGGCTTCACGTTCCGACGAGGGTGCGGTTCCGCGCAACCGCGCCACGTGCCTGCGCCGCCGGGTTTGCCGTGGTGGGTCCAGGCTGGCCAGAGCGATGGCGGCGGCGCGGGATGTTTGGCGGCGAGCCGTCGCGGAACGCCGTGGTTGTCCGAGCGACCTCCCGGAACTGCGAGAAGGAGCCATTCTCATGGCGACTGGTGAGACCGGGTTCAGCGACATCGTCCAAGACCTGATCACGGTGCAGTACCACGCGCTGAAGGCCGGGCACAACTACGACCAGTTCATCCGCGACGCGGAGAACGCCGACGAGGGGGAGATCGCCGAGTTCTTCCGCACCGTGATGAAGGAGGACGCCGACCGCGCGAGGGCCTGCCACCGGTACCTCGCCCACCTCTCCGGCACCCCGGCCGCGGGTTCCGCCGTGACCTGATCGGCCCGATTCGGTCAGGCCCGATCCGGTCAGGCCCGATCCGATCTGGTCTGGCCTGGTCCGATCCGCTCGGGTCGGGTCCGGGTGGGGTCAGGCCCGCCCGCCGTTCTCGGTCGATCCGGTCGAATTCGGCGACCCCGGGAGGCCGGGCGTGGCGGGTACTGCGACGATGAGCCGTGCGTCGGCGCCGACTCATCCGCTTTGTGGCCTATGTCTGTGTGCTCGGATGCGGGTTCGCCCTCGTGGGATGCGTCGGTGGCACACCCCCGCCGCGCCGGCCCGAGGCGGCCCGCGTCCCGACGACCGGCCCCGGCGGCGGCCCGTCCGGGGGCTTCGACGTGCGGGCCGAGAACGCCCGTCCGGGAGCCGAGTGCGGGCTGAGCCAGCTCGGCCCGCAGAGCGCGGTGGAGGGCTGGCTCGACCATGCCAGCATCGCCGCCGGCACGCCGGTCCGGCTGTTCGCGTCGACCACGGCCCCCACGCTGACGGTCTCGGCCTTTCGCACCGGGTGGTACGGCGGACGGACCTGCCGCCTAATGACGACGGTCGGGCCGTTTCCCGGCCGTCGTCAGGCCGGCCAGGCGCACAGCCCCGCCACCAACACGATCTCCGCGGCGTCCTGGGCGCCCACCGCCACCTTCGCCACCGGGTCCTGGCCGCCCGGCGACTACCTGTTCCGGTTGGACGCCTCCGACGGCAACCACCGGTACGTGCCGCTGACCGTCCGGGGGCCGTCCGCCGCGGGCCGGGTGGTGATCCTCAACGCGGTGACCACCTGGCAGGCCTACAACGCCTGGGGCGGCTACAGCCTCTACCACGGTCCGCGCGGTTTCGCGGATCGGGCCCGGGTCGTCTCGTTCGACCGGCCCTACGACTACGGTGACGGCGCGGCGGACTTCACCGGCAACGAGGAGCCCCTCGTGGCCCTCGCCGAGCGTCTCGGCCTGCCGGTCTCCTACGCCACCGACCTCGACCTGCACGCCGATCCGCACCTGCTCGACGGCGCCCGCGCGGTGATCTCGCTGGGCCACGACGAGTACTACTCCCCGGCGATGCGCACCACCCTGACCGCCGCCCGCGACCGCGGCACGAACCTCGCGTTCCTCGGCGCGAACGCCGTGTACCGGCGAATCCGCCTCGACCCGTCGCCGCTGGGACCCGACCGGCTGGAGACCGCCTACAAGGTGGCGCAGGAGGATCCCCTCTACGGCCGCGACGACGCGCACATCACCGCCAACTGGCCCTCCCCGCCGAACGCGAGCCCGGAAAGTTCGCTGACCGGCGGGATGTACCAGTGCAACCCGGTCCACGGCGACATGATCGTCGCCCGCCCGCAGTCATGGCTGCTCGAGGGCACCGGGCTCGCCGCGGGCGCCCGCCTGCCCGGCCTGATCGGTTCCGAGTACGACCGGGTCGATCTCGCCTACCCCACCCCGCGGCCGATCGAGGTGATCGCCCACTCGCCGATCACCTGCCGCGGCGTCCATGACTTCTCCGACGTCAGCTACTACACGACGCCGTCCGGGGCGGGCGTGTTCGACAGTGGGACCAGCGCCTGGGTCTGTCCGCTGGCCGACGTCTGCGGGCCCGGCACCGGCGGCCCGGCCATTCAGCGGGCGATCACCCAGATCACCACGAACCTGCTGACCGCCTTCGCCGCGGGTCCCGCCGGGCTGCGCCATCGGGCCGTCGACGCCGTCCCGGCCGAGGACCACGGCGGCACCGCGCCGGGAGAGAAGAACTGACCGGCCGGGCTCGGGCGCGGTAGCGGGGCCGGCCGTGTACCTGGCGGGGCGAGCCCCGCTGCCCGAGTCCGCACGCGGCCGCAAGGGCGGCGTCGACGCGGGGGCCGCGGCGCCCGCCGTGTCTTCCAACGTCCTGTTCCTCGGTTTGACGAGCCTGGTCACCGACCTGTCCGCCGAGATGGTGGCGTCGGTGCTGCCCCTGTACCTGACGGTGCGCCTGGGATTCAGCGTGCTGCAGTTCGGCGCCGCCGACGGGCTGCTGCAGGTCGTCGCCGCGGTCGCCGCGCTGTCCGGGGCGCTGCTCGCCGACCGGTGGCGGCGCTACCGCGAGGCCGCCGGCGCCGGGTACGCGCTGTCGGCGGCGTCCCGGCTGGGCCTGCTCGGGGCGCACGGCTGGCTGCCCGTGCTGGCCTGGCTCGGCGCCGACCGGCTCGGCAAGGGCATCCGGACCGGTCCCCGGGACGCACTCCTCTCGCTGTCCGCGCCCCCCGGGCGGCTCACCGAGGCGTTCGGGTTGCACCGGGCGTTTGACACCGGCGGTGCGCTGCTCGGGCCCCTGCTGGCCGTGGCCCTGCTCGGCGTCGCACCCGGTTCCTACTCGACGGTGTTCACCGCGGCGTTCCTCATCGCCGTCGTCGGCCTCGCGGTCCTGGCCCTGTTCGTGGAGAACCGCCGGCCCACGGACGCCGCGCCGATGGGGCCGGCGGGGGAGTCGGCCGGCGAGGGGCCCCGCCGGCTGTGGACTCCCCTCGGCGAACTGTGGGCGAACCGCGCGCTGCGCCGACTGCTCGCGGCGGCGGCCCTGCTGAGCCTGCCCGCGGTGAGCGACTCGCTGCTGTTCCTGGCGCTGCGCCACCAGGCCGGCGTGGACAGCCGGCTCTTCCCCTCCCTGTTCGTCGCGGAGTCGCTGGTCTACCTGCTGTTCGCGGTGCCGATGGGCCGGCTGGCCGACCGCGTCGGCGCCGGGCGGGTGCTGCTCGGCGGCCAGGTGGCGCTCGGCTGCTGCTTCGCCGTCCTGCTCGCCCCGGCCCCGCACGGGTGGAGCGTGCTCGCCCTGCCCGTGCTGTTGGGGCTCTACTTCGCCGCCTCGGACGGCGTGATCGCCGCCTTGACCAGTCAGACCGTGCCCGCGTCGGCGCGCACGACGGGGCTCGCCCTCGTCGGTGTCGTGCTGGCTGCCGGGCGGGGGACCGCGACGCTCGGTTTCGGCGCGGTCTGGACCCGGGCCGGGCCGGGCGCCGCCCTCGCCGACGCGCTCGTGCTGACGCTGGTGAGCGGGACGTTCGCGGCGGTGCTGCTGCGGTCGTCCCGACGTCCCGCGCCCGCGATTGCCGCGTCCGGCGTTTCCGCGCCAGAGGTCTCCACGGCCGAGGTCTCCACGGCAGAGGTCGCCGCGGCCGCCAGGGGAACGCGCAGTCGTGGCCGCGGTCTCGGGCGGGGACTGCGATGGCCGTCGGGTCCGCGGGTGGGGGCGTTCGCCGTGGTCGTCGCGGTGTGCCTGACCGGTGTGGTGGCGGTGAGTGTGCGGGACGGACGGCGTGAGGCGGCCGCCGTCCGGGCGTCGACCGCACGCCGCACCGAGCCGGCGGCGTCGCCGGGCGCCGCCCGTTCCGTGCCGATGACCGCGTCACTGCCGGCGTTGCTGGCCCGCCCGCACCTGCTGGTGCTCGACGCGGCCGAAGGCGCGGGCTTCGGCCGGGTCGAGGCCGTCGACGTGCGTGATCCGGCCGGGCCACGTGCGCCGACGTCCCTGACCTGCGACCGGGTGGATCAACAGGCCGGGCGCGGCATCTGCCTGCGCGACGACCGGGCGTCCGCCCGCGCGGGGGTCGCGGTGTTCGACGACCGGCTGCGCGTGCTGTTCCGGCTGCCGATCGCGGGGCTGGCCAGCCGGACGCGGGTGGCGCCGGACGGGCGGATCGGCGCGGTGACCACCTTCGTCGCCGGCGACGCCTACAACATCGACACCTTCTCGACCCGGACGCTGCTCATCGACCTCACCGCCGGCCGGATCGTCGCCGACCTGGAGGACTTCGCCATGTCGCGGGCCGGGCGGCGGATGCACGCCATCGACGAGAACCTCTGGGGCGTCACCTTCGCGGCGGATTCCGACACCTTCTACGCCACCCTGCACACCGGCGACCACTACTACCTCATCCGCGGGCACGTGCGCGACCGGCGGGCGGAGATCCTGCGGGACGGGGTCGAGTGCCCGTCGCTGTCCCCGGCCGGCGACCGCATCGCCTACAAGTCGCGGCGCAGCCACGGCTTCGCCCCCGCCACCTGGCGCCTGCACGTCCTCGACCTCGCCACCGGCGCGGACCGTCCCCTCGCCGAGACCCGCAACGTGGACGACCAGGCCGCCTGGACCGACAACGACCACGTCAGCTATGCCGTGGCGAACACCGGTCCCGGCAGGCCCCTCGCCGACACCTGGACGGTCCCGGCCGACGGCACCGGCCGCCCACGGCTGCTCGTGCCGTCCGCCCAGTCCGTGGTCACCGTCGCCCCGCCCGCTTCGGGCTGACGCGGACCGTCCGTCATGGAACGATTGCGGGATGAAACAGCCATGGTGGCGATTCGCACTGTTTCTCGTACTCGCCGGTTCCGCGCCGTTCGTGACGGGAATCGTCGGTGGCTGGGTGGGTGACTGGCTCGACTCCGGCACCGACGGTTACGCAGCCGGCGGATTCATGGTCGGCGTCGTCTACGCCAAGGTGGCCTACCGCATCTATGCACCCCGCCCCTTCGGGGTCGGTCAGGGCAGCAGCCTCGGGTAGTAGTTTTCCGGGCCGACGGCGCGTAGATCGTGTTCCATCGAGCTGTCGTAGCGGTCCGGCTGGCCGTCGGGGCCGTACTCGAAGCGCCAGGCCTGGCGCTTGTAGGTCCAGTTCAGCGGCTGCAGCTCGTGCGCCCGCCGCCAGTGCGCCACGGCGGCGGGGTGGTCGCCGGCGCGTTCGAGGTGCTGGCCGAGCTCGAAGTGGGCGGCGGCCGTCGCGACGTCGGGCGGGCGGGGGGCGGAGCGTGCGACGACCTCGGCCGGCGCCAGGACATACTCGCTGCCCGCGCCCTTGTCCGCCCAGTCGAGCAGCATCCGCAGATACAGCTCCGGTTCGGCGTGGTCGGCGATGACCCGGGTCATCTCGACCAGGGAGACGGTCGAGTCGGACAGCCCGTCGTCGCTGCGCAGCACCTCGCGCATCCGGTCGAGGGTGCCGGCGCTCGCGGTGGCCTCGCGTGCCAGGTCGGCCTTGCGTAACTCGTCGAAGATGACGACCCGGCCGGGGAAGGCCGGCTCGGCCGGGCGCACGATCATCCCCGCCTCGTCGATCCACACCCCGCTCGGCACGTTGACGACGCCGAACAGCCGGCCGAGGCTGTGCTCGGCGTCGATCGCCGCCGGGTGCCGCGGCGCCGCCCGCTCCACGAACTGCCGCCCGGCCTCGGGGCCCGCGACGTCCATCGCCACCGTGACGATCTCCAGGTTGTTCCCGCGCAGCCGCTCCCGCAGCTCGGCCCACAGCGGCAGGTCGTGGGCGCAGCCGCACCAGGATGCCCAGGCGACGAGCAGCACCTTCGTCCCGCGCAGCCGCGAGAGCTGGAACGTCTCGCCGTTGAACGTCGGCAGCGTCAGCTCCGGCGCCTCGGCGGTGGACAGCATCCGCCCGGTGACGGCGGCCTCGGGGCCCACCGCCGTCAGCCCGTGCTCCGCGTCGACGACGAGCGGCATCCCGAGCCGGCCGGCGACCACCTCGACGACGATGTCGCCGGCGGCGTCCCGGGCCTCGGCCGGCAGCGGTACGCAGTGTTCGCCCTTGCAGGCGCCCTGCGGCTTGATCGACCAGCCGGTTCCCGCGGCGAAGACCGCCGGGTCCACGGTGTCCGTGCTCACGAGCATGCGTTGCTCCTCGGATCAGCGTTGGCGTGGGTGTGCTCGCCTCAGAGGACGACCTTCGGCAGCGCGTACTGCTCGAGCCGCTGCCGCATCGGGACGGCCTCGGCGACCCGCGCCTCGGTCTGGGCGGCGAAGTACTCCAGCAGGGCGACGTCGTGCTCGGGACCGGCGGCCAGCACGAACCGTTCCAGCTCGGCGTCGGCGGCGGCCTGGTCGGTGGGGCGGTGGCCGAGCAGGACGGCGGCCCGGTCGAGGTCGCGCTCGACGTTCGCCGCCCCCACGGCGACCATCGCGGCCGCCCACTGGGCCAGGGCGAGCGCCGCGCTCTGGTTGGCCTCGTCGACCGGTGTCGCCGGCACCATCCGCCGCACGGTGCCCGCGAGCACCGTGGTGACGCGGGCGGGATAGCCCGTCGGGAGGGTCACCGGCGGCGCGGGCTCGATCTTGATGCCCTCGACCTCGGCGATCGCCCACAGCATCGCCCGGCGCACCATCAGATCCCAGGTCAGGTACTCGGCCTGCTGATCGGCGGGGCGCAGCTCGGTCAGCGGCCCGCTGAGCGCCATCACCGCGGTGAGCATGTACGTGGCCGTGTAGAACGACAGCGCCGAGGGGTCGACGGTCGTGCCGGCCACCCGCTGGTAGTGGCGGATCATGTGCTCGATGTCGGCGCCGAGCGGCTCGGTGCCGGCCCGGGTGCGCAGCCCGGCCAGATCGGACAGCGGGTCGCCGACGTGCGAGGCCTCGAAGTCGTAGACGCAGGTGATCCGGCCGTCGACGAACAGGAACTGGCCGGTGTCGCCGTGGATGAACCGGGCCCGGTTGCCGGCGGTGGGCAGCCGGCGCCGCGCCCAGCGCAGCGCCCACTCGACGAGCGGTTCGGGAGCCTTCTTCGTCCGCCGGTACAGCCGCTCGTTGGCGTCGACGAACGCGAGCTGCGCCCCCGCGGGTGTGGTCGGCACCTCGATGCCGGCGGCGGCGAACTCGGCCACGTCGATGCCGTGCATCCGGGCGAGGATCTCCATGTACTGCTCGGCGATGCCGCGGCGTTCGTCGTCGTCCGCCGCCTCGGCGACGTCGCGGGTCCCGGGCACCCGGTCCATGATGATGCCGATCGGATCGCTGCTCATGCCGTGGACGTGGGGGACCGGGACGCCGTTGCGTTCCAGGATCCGCAGGATCGCGGCCTCGCGGTCCAGTCCCGGGTAGGGCTCGGCGTCGATCTGCTTGTCCCCGCGGACGTAGAGCGGGATCCGGGTTCCGTCCCGGTCGACGGTGAGGTACCAGGCCTTGCGCCAGCGCGGCTGGCGCTCGATCGCGGTGACCCGGCCCCCGATCAGCTCCTCGACCCGGGCGACGAGGCGGTCCTCCTCCGCGGTGCGGGCGGCTGCCTCCCCCCCGGTCACGGCTGGATCGCGGGGTAGTAGTTCTCGGCGCCGAGGGCCCGGACGTCGTCGAGCCAGCCGGTGCCGTACGCGTCGATCGTGCGCACCGATTCGGGGTCGGCGAGGTTCCAGGCCTGGCGCTTGTACGTCCAGTTGTCGGGTTGCAGGCGGTGCGCCTCGCGCCAGTGGGCGACGGCGGCGGTGTGGTCGCCGGCGCGGTGGACGTACTCGCCGAGTTCGAAGCGGGCGGCGGCCCGACTGACGGCGCCGTCGCGCGGGCTGGCGCGTTCGAGCACCTCGTGCGGTTCGAGGGCGTACCGGCTGGCGCGGCCGTTCGCGACCCAGTCCCGGATCATCGCCGGGTACACCGCCGGGTCGATGGTCATCTTCCCGATCTCGGCGCGGACGTCGCGGTGGTCGGCGGGCAGCTCGTCGAGCGACTGCGCGGCGGTCTCGGAGCTGGCGTGCGGGTCCTCGATCCACGCCGGTTCCGCCGGGCGGACGAGGACGCCGTCCTCGTCGATCCACAGCCCGTTCGGCACGTTGACGACGCCGAACTTCGCTCCCAGCTCGTGCCGGGCGTCGATGAGCGCGGGATGGTTCGGCCCGGCCTTCTCGATCCAGGGCCAGGCGGCGTCCGGCCCGCCGGTGTCCAGCGCGACCGTGACGACCTCCAGGCCCAGTGGGTGCAGCTGTTCGCGCAGCGCGCTCCACAGCCGCAGGTCCTCCCGGCAGCCGCACCAGGAGGCCCAGGCGACGAGCACGACCTTCTGCCCGCGCAGGCTGTCCAGCCGGAACAACGTCCCGTCGAGGCGGGGCAGTTCGAGTGGCGGCGCCTGCGCGGTGGTCAGCGCCCGGCCGGTGACCGCGGACTCCGGGCCCAGCGCCCACACGCCGTGCGCCTCGTCGCCGACCAGGCCCATGCCGAGGCGTTCGGCGAGCCCGGTGACATCGAGCCGGCCGTCGGGGCGGCGCACGGAATCCGGTAAGGGCACGCACACGTCGCCCTTGCAGGCGCCCTGCGCCTTGATGGCCCAGCCGGTGCCGGTCTGGAAGCCGGCGGGGTCCACGGTGAGATCGTCGAGGATCACGCCGTCTCCAGACCCATCAGGCCCAGCATGGTCCCCGGGTCGACGCCCATCCGGTGCGACAGCGACAGGGCGTCCCAGTACTCGCGCCACGCGACGATGCGGCCGTCGTCGTTGACCTCGAAGATGGCGAGCAGCGGGTTCGACACCCGCGTCCCGTCGTGCAGCATCGTCACATGGTCGATCCGTTCGGTGACGACGTGCCGGTCGTCGCTGACCACGGTGAGGATCTCGCAGACGCAGTCGGAGTAGTCGCCGGCCTGCCGGGCGAGCTCGGTGGCGATGAGCTCCCGGCCGCGCAGCGCCTCCCGGCCGGGCACGCTCATCTGGTACGTCGCGTCCTCGGTGAACTGGGCCAGTAACCGGTCCATGTTGCCGACGAAGTCGCCTTCGTCGAACAGGCGCAGAAGTTCGCGGACGGGTGCTTCCTGCCGTGTGCCCATGGCGGGGAGCCCTCCTCAGGGTCGGGTCGGCCCGCTGGGTCGGTTCCTGCAGGGCCTCACGCCAGGTGTCCGGGGGCAGCGGGATCCTCCGGGCAGGCCCGCGCGAAACCATAACCACGACCCCCGACAGGCCGCAAGGAACAGGTTGATAAATGAACTCAACTGCCTATCTCATGACGCCTGTTCCCCCGACTCGGCCGACGCCGCCGACAGGGGGAAGACCAGCGGCAGGGCGTCCAACCCGAGCGTGCCGCGCGGCCACTTCACCTGCGGCGACGCACCAGGGGCGAGGTCGTAGTCGGGGATCAGCCGGTGCCACTCCTCGAACACCAGTCGCATCTCCAACCGCGCCAGGTGCGAGCCCAGGCAGCGGTGCACCCCGGCGCCGAAGCTCAGATGCGGGTTGTCGCCGCGGTGGAAGTTCACCGTGTAGGGGTCGGGGTGGCGCAGCTCGTCCCGGTTGGCGGCGGCGAGGTTGGTGGTGACCCGGGTGTCCGCGGGCAGCGTCCGCCCGTCCAGCACGGTCTCTTCGGTGGTCACCCGCGGCACGAACGGCGCCGGCGGGTCGAGACGCAGGAGCTCCTCGATCGCGGCCGGGATGAGTGTGGGATCGTCGACGATCTCGCGGCGCCGGTCCGGGTTGCGGATCAGCCGGTCCATGCCGAACCCGAGCGCGTCGACCACGGTGTCCAGACCCGCCAGGACGAACAGGAAGCACAGGCCGATGGCCTCCTCGTCCGTGAGGGCCTCGTCGCCCTCCAGGCAGAGAAGCTGGCTCAGGACGTCGTCGCCCGCGACCCCGCGGCGCGCCGGGACCAGGTCGGCCAGGTAGCTGAACAGCCCCAGCGCCGTGGCCATGGCGGCCTCGGTCGTGGCCTCGTCCAGGGCGGTGTTGCCGGAGGGGTCGCTGAGCCCGAGGATGGCGTCCTTCCATTCGATGAACTGGTCGCGCATCTCCAGCGGCAACCCGAACAGGGTGAGGAACACCTGGACCGGGAAGATTCCCGCCACCTCGGCGACGTATTCGCAGGACCCGCGTTGTACCAACGGCTCGATGATCTCGATGATCTGCCGGCGTAGCTCATCCTCCAACGGTCGGATGGCCCGCGGGCTGAAGAACGGCTGGAGAATGCGCCGGTAACGGGTCTGGTCGGGCGGGTCGAACGCGATGGGCACGAGCGGCAGCGGGCTGCCGAGGACGTCGAACGCCTTCTTCGACGAGAAGACCGAGGGCTGCCGTAACACGGTCTCGACGGTCTCGACATCGGTTGCCGCGACGCCGCCGTCGAGTTGCACCGTGCGGCCGTACTCGCGCATCTGGCGCCAGGCCGCGTCCCGATCCCGTGCGATCGGAAGATCGTGGATCGTGAGTTTCCCGCCGCTTTGCTCGTCGGTCATCGCCGTCTCCTCGACTCGTCCACCGGCGCGCCGTGTGACCCACGACTCATGCCGGGCATGTGAGGCAGAGTGCCTCATAACTCTTTTGTGAGTCAAGGTGTCTCATAGAATTTCGACTCGTGGAGACGACGGCCGAGGACGCCCGGATCGCCCGCACCCGCGCCGCGGTGCGCGAGGCCGTGCGGTCGCTGTTCGAGGAGGAGGGCCCCGCGGCGCTGACGCACCAGCGCGTGGCGCAGCGGGCCGAGGTGGGCCGGGCAACGATCTACCGGCACTGGCCGCGCCCGGTCGATTTGATCACCGAGGCACTGATGATCACCGAGCAGCCGCTGCTGCGCGCCGGCGAGGGACCCCTGCGGGAGTGGCTCAGCCGCGAGCTGATCCGGTCCGCGGTCGATCTCGCGCAGCCGGTCGCGCGGCAGTTCCTCACCACCGTCATCGCCACCGCCGACCAGAACCCGGCCGTGGCCGACCTCCGGGACGATCTCCTGCGGCGCATCTCGTCGCTGCTACGCGGCGCGATCGACCGGGCGGTCGCCGCCGGCGAGACGGTGGCGGAGCGCAACAACGACGAACTGCTCGCCCAGATCCTCGGCCCACTGATCTTCCGGGTGACAATGCAACGCGCACCCGTCGACCGCGCCTTCGCCGACCGCATCGTCGACGCCGCCCTCGGCCCCCCGTCCTAGGGTGCGGATCTCTGGAATGTGTCTGCGACTACCTCATTGTGCAGCGCGACGCCCGGGTATCTTTAGGTCGGTGTGCTCGCCTCGGGGTTCGCGCGGAGCTTGATGGGTAGATCGAAATAGTTTCCTTCTGTTGATACCTGGGGGTAGAGGGAATATCCCGACTCTCCCACTGCAATCAGCGCGGCCACACCTGCTCCCGCCAGTGCCAGGACGCGCGCAGTCAGGCTCTCCACCTCCAGCTCGAGGGCTGATGCGGCCGCGCTGGCCGCCGCGGCCAGCGCGGCGACGCCCAACTTCCCCTGCCGGATCGCCGCCGAGCCGTAGGTGACGGTCATTCTTTGTGCGGTGGACGCCCGGCATCTCGATCGAATGGCTCCTGCATAAGCGTCGAGCGCCGAACGCAGGTGATCCTCGTCGTTCTGGCCAGGACTGCTCTGCCACTCGCTCAGCGCCGCGTCGCAGTCCAGGTAGACGTCTGACCGAACCGCCAATAATTCGGTGGGATCTAGTGTCATCGGTGCGTCCGGAGAGGGCATGTTGACAGCATGTTCAAAAGTCGGCCATTGATGACCTCGGGCGGGTTCCAGCGGTTCGGCTCCCGGCGCTCCGAGAACCAGTTGTGCCCAGGTGTCGAACTCTGGGAAGTTTATATCATTCTGATGTTCGCTGGCGAGATTGTAAAGATAGCAGTCATTCATCAGTCTACACACCCCGTGGAGCGCCTCCAGCTTGGCACCAGAATAGCCGGACTGTGCGGCCGCCAGGAAGATTTCCCGGATATCGTGCAGGGGCCCGGCCAGGCCGAGGGAGCGCCCGATGGCGCTCATGAAGGCGCCGCGTCGAAGGCCACCGGGGCTGGATCGGACTGCCTCCTCGAAAGCGTCGTGTCGCCATGGCCGCGCTTCCTGCCAGACCGTCTGTAACCGGGCTTGGTCGGGGTCGTCCAGGTTGAGGGTGGACAGCGGTAGATCGTCCGGCTCCAGAATGCTTGCAAGCCGCTCTTCATAGCTTTGGGCGAGCAGTCGGCTGGTCGGCCAGGTCGTGTAGCGGAAACCTCCGCTACCGGCAGCCTGATCAAATCGTCGAGCCGCCCGCCGGTTCACCTCGTGCGGCATCAGCCCGAGGATACCCTGGTTCTCTACGGTGGTGAGGGCCGCCACGAACGACGAAGTTCCGGGGGTCCTGAAAGACAGTATTGTCAGGCCGGCCTGCAGGCCAGCCTCAAACAAAGATCTGCCGCGGAGAAGAGGACGCTGTTCTGCACCAAGTCCTAGCCGGCCTGCATCATCCGGACACCAGGCGGTGAGCAGACGCGCTGGACAGCGTCTCTGGTCGCACACGCCCAGCCGTGGGCAACTCCATGCGCCGGACCTCCTGTACACCCAGCCGCGAGACAAGCCCGCGCGTGTTGCATGGTACCGGCTAGTGATCGACAGTACCCGGGTATCGGGCAGCGGAGGCGGCAAGGTTGGCGGAGTTCGATGTGATAACTTGCGCCGTTCACCTGGACCCACGCGGTATCGGCACTCACCGTGAGGCCAGCGGTGCTGGCAGAACTCGGGTAGACGGCGTCGATGGAGTGCGCGGGCGCATCGCGGGCTAGGTTCGCCTCCGGCCGAGAAGCCCCGTAACTCGCCGTCCCCAGCCCCAGCCCAGGCGATCATGGTGTTCCGCGGAACACGCGCCGGGTGTCTGGATTCCGGCGCGGGCCTTGTCTCGGCTGTTGCGAGCGGGGTGGGTGCGTGGGAGAGCGGCTTCCTGTCTCTTCCACAGGGTTCGGTGTCCGATTTATCCCTGTGAAAGAGACAGGGAGTGCCGTTCCCAGGAAGACCGCGTCGGCGTCTCGCTGGCGTCCTAGGGGCACGCGCGCCACAGTCCGCCACCGCGACGGCTTGACACGATCATGGTGTTCCGCGGAACCGGGCCACGCGTGCGGGCGGATCCCCGGCCCGCGTCGAGCCCCCCAGCCCCAATACCTGGATCAAGGAGCTCACACGAACCGCCCTGATCACAACCTCGTACGCGCCCTGGCGAAAAGGCCCGGACCGGGAATGTGGCCGCCGCGCTGAGAACCCGGCCGAAATGCTGCCACTACGGGTCCGGGCCCACGGCCCGATTCTCGATTCCTCCGTGGCCGGCCGTCACGTGGTCTTGACGGCGATGATCCGGGTAGAGATTCCCCATTCGAGTCCGTGGACGTGATGGGAGGATCGATGGTGGACACCGGCCTGGGACGGTGGGCGAAGCGGCAGCTCGACCCGCGCAACGGCTACGACGCTCGGGGCCTGATGGCTCTGATCGCCCTGCCGATCGTCATCGCCGGGGCCCTGATCGGTCTCATCTTCGGCAGCGCCGACGCCGGGCTGGCCGTCGCCGGAATTCTCTGGGCCGGCGGCATGCTGGTGTGGGCTTTCGTGATGCTCGGCTTCTACTTCCGGAAGCTGGCGTCGAGGGAGGGACGCGCCGAGCTGCGCGCCGAGCGGGAACGCCGCCGCGACCCGTCCCTGCACTGGATGGATCGCTGAGGCGATCCCGCCGCACGGCGATCCCGCCGCACCCGGACGGACGGGTTCCCGCGCTGGCCGCAGCCGTCTACGCGAACCCGCCCGCCGGGATTCGGCTGGATCAGCCCTTGCTGCTGGAGCGGGCCGCGAAGGCGCGGGCCCGCTCGGCGACCTCGGGCGAGGAGAAGGATTCACTCTCGGTCGACAGGGCGTAGGGCAGCACCTTCAGGGCGGCGTGCTGCAGGTGCAGGTTGAGGGAGCGCTTGGTCTCCTGCAGCGCCTGGGCCGGCTGCCCGGCCAGCTTCTCCGCCAGGGCCATCGCCTCGTCGAGCAGCTTCTCGTGCGCCACGACCCGGTTGGCCAGGCCCAGCTCGACGGCGGTGGCGGCCGGGATCCGCTCGCCGGTGAACAGGTACTCCTTGGCCTTGAGCAGGCTCATCATGAACGGCCAGGTCACCACGCCGCCGTCGCCGGCGACGAGCCCGACGTTGACGTGGGTGTCGGCCAGGTAGGCCTTCTCCGACATCAGCACGATGTCGCAGGAGACCGCGATGCTGCAGCCGAGGCCGACCGCCGGACCGTTCACCGCGGCGATCACCGGCACGTGGCAGCCGAGGATGTGATCGACGAGCAGCCGGGCGGTGCGCATGTTGGACCGGCGGTGGTCGAGGTCCTCGACGCAGGCCAGGAAGCCCGGGATGTCGCCGCCGGCGGAGAAGGCGCGCCCGGCGCCGGTGAGCACGACGGCGCGGACCTCGCGGTCACGCATGACCTTCACCCACACGTCGGTGAGTGCCTCGTGCAGCGCGTCGGTCATCGGGTTGAGCTTGTCGGGGTCGTTCAGCGTGATGACCCGGATCGGGCCGACCGACTCGTAGCGCAGCAGGTCGTGGGCGTCGTCTACCACTGAGAAGGTTCCACTTCGTGAGGATGGGAAGGGACGAGCCGGGCTGGTCGCGGCACCCGCGGAGTCAGAGCAGCTCCAGGATGGTGGCGTTGGCCTGACCGCCGCCCTCGCACATGGTCTGCAGGCCGTACCGGATGCCGTTGTCCTGCATGTGGTGGACGAGCGTGGTCATGATCCGCGCGCCCGAGCCGCCGAGGGGGTGGCCGAGCGCGATCGCGCCGCCGTTGGGGTTGACCGTCGCGGGGTCGGCGCCGAACTCGGCCAGCCACGCCAGGGGCACCGGCGCGAACGCCTCGTTGATCTCGAACGCGCCGATGTCGCCGAGGGACAGGCCGCTGCGCGCCAGCGCCTTGTGGGTGGCCGGGATGGGACCGGTGAGCATCATGACGGGGTCGGAGCCGACGACGACCGCGGTGTGCACGCGGGCGATCGGGGCGAGGCCGAGCTCGGCCGCCCGCTCGCTCGTCGTCAGGAGCAGGGCGGCGGAACCGTCGGAGATCTGCGAGGCGTTGCCGGCGGTGACGACGCCGCCGTCCGGGCGGAACACGGTCTTCAGCTTGCCGAGGGACTCGAGGGTGCCGCCGCGGCGGATGCCTTCGTCGGCGCCGAACACGCCGCCGCCCGGCAGGTCGATCGGGGCGATCTGCGCCTCGAACCGGCCGGCGTCCTGGGCCGCCGCCGCCCGCTCATGGCTGGCGAGGGAGAACTCGTCGCAGTGGGTCCGCGAGAAGCCCCACTTCTCGGCGATCATCTCGGCGCCGACCCCCTGGTTGGGGCGCACCCCGCCGCAGTACTCGATGAACCTGGCCGGATGCGGCTTGGCGTCGCCGACCGCGGAACCCATCGGCACCCGGGTCATCGACTCGACGCCGCCCGCCACGACCAGGTCGTACTGCCCGGCGATGACCCCGGCGGCGGCGAAGTGGACCGCCTGCTGCGACGAGCCGCACTGCCGGTCGACGGTCGTCCCGGGGACGTGCTCCGGCCAACCGGCGGTGATCACTGCGGTCCGGGCCACGTCGAGGGCCTGCTCGCCGACCTGGGAGACAACGCCCCAGACGACGTCGTCGACCAGGCCGGGGTCGATCCCACTGCGGGCGGCGAGCTCCGTCAGGACGTGCGCGGACAGGTCGCCGGGATGGACCCCGGCCAGCGCTCCGTTCCGCTTGCCCACCGGCGTCCGCACCGCTTCGACGATCACTGCGTCACGCATGATCACACCACCTTGCCCGGAGTCGTCGTTTGTCGTCGTTTTCGCATTACCGACCTAGGCCACCGATCGGCTTGTGTCACAGACCGGCGGCCAGCGCCTTCGCCTCCCGGCGATGGGCGTGCAGGATCGGCTCGGTGTAGCCGTTGGGCTGGCGGGCGCCGTCGAAGATGAGGCTGGTGGCGCAGCGGAAGGCGACGCCGTCGAAGTCCGGGGCCATCGGCCGGTAGGCCGGATCGTCGGCGTTCTGCTTGTCGACGATGGCGGCCATCCGCTGCAGGCTGGCGTGCACCTGCTCGGGGGTGACGACGCCGTGGCGCAGCCAGTTCGCCATGAGCTGGCTGGAGATCCGCAGGGTGGCGCGGTCCTCCATCAGCGCGACGTCGTGGATGTCGGGCACCTTCGAGCAGCCGATGCCCTGGTCGATCCAGCGCACGACGTAGCCGAGGATCGACTGCGCGTTGTTGTCGATCTCCTGCTGTCGGTCCTCGGCGCTCCACGCGGCCGGGTCGCCGAGCGGGATCCGCAGGATGTCGCGCAGGTCCGCGCGGGGCCGGTCGGCGAGCTCGCGCTGGCGGGCGAAGACGTCGACCTGGTGGTAGTGCAGCGCGTGCAGGGTCGCCGCGGTGGGTGAGGGCACCCAGGCCGTCGTCGCGCCGGCCTGGAGCTGGCCGATCTTCTGGGTCAGCATGTCGGCCATCAGGTCGGGCATCGCCCACATGCCCTTGCCGATCTGGGCGCGGCCCGACAGACCGGCCGCCAGCCCCTGGTCGACGTTGTTGTTCTCGTAGGTGGTGATCCAGGTCTGCGTCTTCATGTCGGCCTTGCGCACCATCGGCCCGGCCTCGAAGGAGGTGTGGATCTCGTCGCCGGAGCGGTCCAGGAAGCCGGTGTTGATGAACACCACCCGTCGGCGGGCCGCCTCGATCGATGCGGCGAGGTTCACCGTGGTGCGGCGCTCCTCGTCCATGATTCCGATCTTGAGGGTGTCGGCCGGCAGGCCGAGCAGCTTCTCGACGCGGGCGAACAGGTCGACGGTGAGGGCCGCCTCGGCCGGGCCGTGCATCTTCGGCTTGACGATGTAGATCGAGCCGGTGCGGCTGTTGCGCCGGGCCGCGTCCGCGCGCAGACCCGGCAGCGCCGCCAGGGAGGTGATGATCGCGTCGAGGATGCCCTCGAACACCTCCGCGCCGTCGGCGTCGAGGATCGCGTCGGTGGTCATCAGATGCCCGACGTTGCGGACCAGCAGCAGCGCCCGGCCCGGCAGCACGACCTGCCCGCCGCCGGGCGCGGTGAACGTCCGGTCCGCGGCCAACGCCCGGTCGAACGACGACCCGCCCTTGGTCACCGTCGCGGTCAGGGTGCCCTGGTTCAACGCCAGCCAGTTGGCGTAGGCCGCCACCTTGTCCTCGGCGTCGACGGCGGTGATGGAGTCCTCGAAGTCGACGATTGTGGTGAGCGCGGACTCGAGGACGACGTCCTGCACCCCGGCGGGGTCGCCGGCGCCGATGGCTCCCGCGCGATCGACGAGGATCTCCGCGTGTAGGCCGTGGTGGCCCAGCAGAATCCCGCTGGGCGACGCCGCCTCGCCGGTGTACCCGCGCAGCGCCGAGGGGTCGGCCAGGCCGGTCTTCGTGCCGTCGGCCAGCGTGACGACCAGGGCGCCGTCGGCGACGGCGTAGTACGTCGCGTCGCCGTGACCGCCCTCGCGCAGCGGCGCGATCTTGTCGAGCAGCGCCCGTGCGTAGGCGATGACCTTCGCGCCGCGGACCGGGTTGTAGGGCCCGTCGCGGTGCGCGCCGTCGTCCTCGGCGATGGCGTCGGTGCCGTAGAGGGCGTCGTACAGCGAGCCCCAGCGGGCGTTCGCCGCGTTGAGGGCGTACCGGGCGTTGAGAACCGGCACGACGAGCTGCGGACCGGCGGTCAGCGCGATCTCGTCGTCGACGTTCTCGGTCGAGAGCTGGAACGGCTCCGGCTCCGGCCGCAGGTAGCCGATCTCGACGAGGAAGTCGTAGTAGGCGTCCGCGTCGTGCGGGGAGCCGGCGCGGGCACGGTGCCAGCCGTCGATCTGCCGCTGCAGCTCGTCGCGCTCGGCGAGCAGGGCCCGGTTGACGGGCGTGAGCGCGGTGACGATCTCCTCGACGCCGCTCCAGAAGGCCGCGGGCTCGACTCCCGAGCCGGGCAGGGCGGCGTTCTGCACGAACTCGTGCAGGCTCACCGCCACCTGAAGGGCACCGATCTGGATCCGTTCGGTCATCGTCAGTCCTTGTCGTGTGGTCGCGTTGCCGAGCGGCGTGGTCGACATGTGCGGGGCCTGCCGTCAGGGGAATCCGCCGTCAGGGAATCCGCCGTCAGGGGAAGACCGCCCCGGGGTTGAGGATGCCCAGGGGGTCGAGCGCCCGCTTGATGCGCAGGGACAGCTCCATCACCTCCGGACCAAGCTGGTCGGGTAGCCAGGCCTTCTTGAGCCGGCCGACGCCGTGCTCGCCGGTGATCGTGCCGTCGAGCTTGATGGCAAGGTCCATCACCTCGCCGAAAGCGAGCTCGGCCCGCTGGGCCATGTCCGCGTCGGCCGGGTCGAAGACGATGAGCGGATGGGTGTTGCCGTCGCCGGCGTGCGCGATCAGGGCGATCGTCAGGGCACGGTCGGCCGCGATCGTCTCGATGCCCTGGACGAGTTCCGGCAGCCGCGGCAGCGGCACGCCGACATCCTCGAGCAGCAGAGCACCGTGCCGTTCCACCGCGGGGATGGCCGCGCGGCGCGCCGCGACGAACGCCTCGCCCTCGTCCGGGTCGTCGGTGACCAGCGTTTCGGTGGCGCCGCTGGCCACGCAGGCGTCGAGCATGATCTTCATCTCGCGCTCGGCGGCGAGGTGCTGGCTGTCGGAACGGGCCACGAGCAGCGCGGCCGCGTCGCGGTCGAGCCCCATGCGCAGGACGTCCTCGACGGCGTTGATCGACGTCTGGTCCATGAACTCCAGCATCGCGGGCCGGATGGCCGACGTGATCGCCAGGATGGCCGCGGTGGCGGCCTCGGTGGTGGGGAAGGTGGCGACCAGCGTGCTCGACGGGGGCTGGGCCGGGATGAGCCGCAGGGTGGCTTCGGTGACGATGCCGAGCGTCCCCTCGCTGCCGACGAACAGCTTGGTCAGCGACAGCCCGGCGACGTCCTTGAGCCGCGGGCCGCCGAGGCGCACGGCCCGCCCGTCGGCGAGCACGACCTCCAGCCCGAGCACGTAGTCGGTCGTGACGCCGTACTTCACGCAGCACAGGCCGCCCGCGTTCGTCGCGACGTTGCCCCCGATGGAACAGATCTCGAACGACGACGGGTCCGGCGGATACCACAGCCCGTGGGCTGCGGCCGCCGCCTTGACCTCGGCGTTGAGTAGACCCGGCTGCACGACGGCCATCCGGGTGAGCGGGTCGACGTGGATCGCGCGCATCCGCTCCGTCGACAGCACGATGCCTCCGGTGACGGCGGTGGAGCCGCCGGACAGCCCGGTGCCCGCCCCTCGCGGCACCACCGCGACGCGGTGCCGCGCCGCCCACCGGACGGCGATCTGGACGTGCTCGGTCGACTCGGCGCGCACCGCCGCGAGGGGCTGCCCCGCGAGCGGGTCCGCCGCGCGGTCACGGCGGTACTTGTCGAGCAGGTCCGGATCGGTGACGACCACCCCGGCGGGCAGTGCGTCGACCAGCTCGGCGATGGTGACGTCCTCCACGGTCACAGCGGCCAGCCTTTCCAGGGGAGGGTCCGCACGACATCGCTTCCAGGACGCCGGCTTCCACTCTGCCAGCTTCCACCATGCGGAAAAAGAAATCTGTATCGTGATACGAACGTAGGGCGCGACGGCGCCCTCGGTCAAGGTGAACGCCGGGGACCAGGCGGGGGAGCCGGCCGGGCGCGCCCCGTGCTCAGGGCCGATGTCCGGCCCAAGGGAGAATGTCCGGCCCAAGGTGAGAGAGGTGCGCGGGGATGCCGGTCGAGCAGCGCGCGGCGGGGGTGCAGTCGGTCCAGCGTGCCCTGGACATCCTCGAGGTCGTCGAGGCAGCGGGCGGCGGCTGTTCGATCAGCGCGATGGCCGCGGCGACCGGTCTGCCGCTGCCGACCATCCACCGGCTGGTCCAGACCCTCACCGCTCGCGGCTACCTACGCCAGCTCCCCGACCGCCGGTACTGCCTCGGTTCCCGGCTGGTTCCGCTGGGCGCCGGCGCGAACGCGCTGCTCGGCGAGCGGGCCGCCCCGGTCCTGCGCGAACTCGCCGACGGGCTCGGCGAGTCGGCCAATCTCGCGGTCCTGGCCGGCGAGCGCGCCGAGTACGTCGCCCAGGCCCCCGGGGTGTACTCGATGCGCACCTTCACCGAGGTGGGCCGGCGGGTCCCCCTGTACTGCACCGGCGTCGGCAAGGCACTGCTGTCCACGCTCGGCGACGACGAGGCCCGCGCGATCCTCAGGCGCTCGACGCTGTCCACCCATACCGCCACGACCATCGTCGAGGTAGACGCGCTGCTCGACGAGCTGGCCGGCATCCGGGCCCGCGGATACGCCCTCGACGAGGGCGAGATGGAGGTCGGGGTGCGCTGCGTCGCGATGCCGGTGTCCGTGCCCGGCATGTCGCCGATGGCGCTGTCCGTGTCAGGCCCCGCCGTTCGCATGAGCGACGACCTCACCGGCCGCGCGGCGCCGGCCCTCGTCCGCGCCTGCGCCGCCCTCGTCACGGCCCTCACCTGACCCACCTGACCCGCCGGAAGGCCCGCGCAGGCCCGGGAGGACTTCGGCGAGACGTTCGAGCTGGTCCCGCGCGGATCCGAGGTCAACGGTGCCGATCCGGCAGACGAGGTGGCGTGCTCCGGCGGCGATGTAGCCCGCCAGATGCGCGGCCACCTGCGCCGGCGGCCCGGTGGTCACAGCCTGGATGGCTTCGAGGTCCCGCAGCGCGAGTCCGTAGTTCGCCCGACTGTAGGCCGCCAGGGCGTCGCGTCCGCTCTCCACGGTGTTGGCGATCAGCACCGACACGAACAGAGCGGGCGTGATCGTGTCCGGTGCGCGGCCCGCGTCGGCGGCTGCCCGCTGTACCTGGGCCAGACCGGTCCGGTAGTCCGCCGGGTCGGGTGGGTAGGGCAGCCACCCGTCGTAGCGGCGACCGGTGCGGGTGAGCGCGGCGGGGGCGGCGCCGCCGAGCCAGATCGGTGGGCCACCGGCCTGGCTGGGCGCCGTGGTCGGTGGGATCCCGTCAAAGTGCAGGAGGTCGCCGTGGAAGGAGGTCGGGCCATCGGTGGTCCACAGCCGGCGCCACAGGGCGACGGTCTCGTCGAGCCGGGTGAACCGGTCGGCCCAGGGAACCTGGGACAGCTCGTGCAAAGGCCGGCCGAAACGGCCGGGAAAGGCCGCGCCCACGGCCACGGTCAGCCGCCCGCCGGACAGCAGGTCGAGGGAGGCGAGGGTCTGCGCCGCCTGCACGGGCCGGCGAAGTACCGGCAGGAGCGTCGCCGTGCCGAGGGCGACGCGGCCGGTGACCGGTGCCATGGCGGCGAGCATGGTCAGCGCCTCGATGCGCGGGCCGAGCAGCGAGTCGTTGACCCACAACGAGTCGTAGCCGAGTTCCTCGGCCCGGACCGCGAAATCGATGAGCTCACGTGGGTCGGTTCCCGCGCCCCACTGGGCCTTTCCGATCGGGACGAGCACGCCGAGGCGGAGGTCATCGTTCATGCGCCGCATCGTGCCGGTGGCCGGTGAAGGGCGGCAATTCCCTTGAAGGAATGGCCGGCGGTCGATCCCGGGCGGTACAACGAGGCTCGTGGACTTCCCGCAGGCACTACGCGAACGCCGGCTCCGCCGGCGGCTCAGCCAGCTCGAACTGGCCGAGCTGGCGGGGACCACCCAGCGGCACGTCAGCTTTCTGGAGACCGGCCGGTCGGAACCTGGTCGGGCCATGGTCGTCCGACTGGCGGAATCCCTCGGCCTGCAGCTACGGGAGCGAAACGGGCTGCTGCTCGCCGCGGGCTACGCCCCCGCCTACCCGCGGACCTCCCTGGACGACCCGGCGCTGGCCCCGGTGCGCGCCGCGCTGACGCACATCCTGACCGGACACCTGCCCTACCCGGCGATCGTCGTCGACCGCCACGGCGACCTTGTCGCCGCCAACGACGCGTTCGTCCTCCTCACCGACGGTGCGGCGACGGAACTGCTCGGGCCCGGCACCAACGTCTACCGTCTCGCGCTGCATCCTGCCGGCCTGGCGCCGCGCATCGTGAACCTCGCCGAATGGTCCCGGCACATTCTCGACGGCATTCACGCCGAGAACCTGCGCAATCCTGACGACCGCCTCGCGGATCTCCACACCGAACTCGGATGGTACGTGCCAGACGAACCGCTAGGACCGGATCATCTCGGCTTCGCGGTTCCCCTGCGCCTGCGCTCGGCCGACGGGGAGCTACGGCTTATCACCACGATCACCACGTTCGCCACCGCCGTCGACGTCACCGTCGCCGAACTGAAGCTCGAAGCCTTTCTCCCCGCCGACCAGCCCACCGCCGCCCTCCTGCGCCGTCCGGCACCTCGGTAGCGGACCGGGTGCTGGCCGGCAACCAGCGGTCGCGATTGCCACGGCGCCTGATTTCGGCGGACCGGGGAAAGAGGGCCCCGGTCCGGGCAGCGCGGACGACCCGGAACGGTGAACCAGGCCGGTACGGTCCTTCAGACGGTCCTGACCCCCACCCCACGTCTCACC
>NZ_JAMPTM010000249.1 GCF_025403375.1 Frankia gtarii | reverse complement strand
CCCGCCGCCTGTTCGCCCGCGGCTCCTGGGTGGAGACCCGACGGATCGCGGCGATCCTGCGCGACGAGACGATCGGCGGGGCGCTGCTGCTCGCCGCGACCGTCCTGGCCCTCGGCTGGGCGAACTCACCCTGGTCGGGCTCCTACGATGCGCTGCTGACCACCCGCTTCGGCCCGTCGGCGCTACACCTGGACCTCTCGGTCCGGGAGTGGGCGGCCGACGGGCTGCTGGCGATCTTCTTCTTCGTCGCCGGACTCGAGCTCAAGCGTGAGTTCGTCGCCGGAGACCTGCGCGACCCGGGTCGCGCGGCGGTGCCGGTGGCCGCCGCCGCGGGCGGGGTCGCCGTCCCGGCCGTGCTGTACACGCTGGTGAACCTGCACGGCGGGGCGCCGCGGGGCTGGGCGATCCCGACCGCCACCGACATCGCCTTCGCCCTGTCGGTGCTCGCGGTCGTCGGCAGGCGCCTGCCGACGGCGCTGCGCACCTTCCTGCTGACCCTCGCCGTCGTCGACGACCTGCTGGCCATCGTGATCATCGCCGTTGCTTACACGAGTGAGCTGTCCGTGCTGCCGCTGGTCGGCGCCGCCGTCGGGTTGGCGGCGTTCACGGTGCTGGTGCAGCGCCGTGTGCAGGCGTGGTGGCTGCTGCTGCCGCTCGCGGTGCTGACCTGGGCGTTCGTCCACGCCTGCGGGGTGCACGCCACGGTCGCCGGGGTGCTGCTCGGCTTCGCCGTGCCGGTGGCGCGCAGCGAGAAGGCCGGGGGGCCGGGGGCTGGGCCGGGGCTCGCGGAACACTTCGAGCACCGGTGGCGGCCGTTGTCGGCGGGCGTCGCCGTGCCGGTCTTCGCCTTCTGCTCGGCAGGAGTGAGCATCGGCGGGCTCGGGGGCCTCGCTGACGCGCTGTCCGACCGGGCCGCCCTCGGCGTCGTCGTCGGCCTGGTCGCCGGCAAGGCGATCGGGATCTTCGCGACGACCTGGCTCGTCGCCCGTTTCACCGGGGCGAGCCTCGACAGCGGCCTGGCCTGGGTCGACGTCGCGGGGCTCGCGCTGCTCGGGGGGATCGGGTTCACGGTGTCGCTGCTCATCGGGGAGCTGGCGTTCGGGCCTGGCAGCGCCCGTGACGATCATGTGAAGGTGGGGATACTGACCGCGTCGGTCCTCGCCGCGCTGCTGGCGTCGGTGGTGCTGCGGCTGCGCAACCGCGCCTACGCGCGGCTCCACCAGCTCGAGACGGCCGACGACGACCACGACGGCGTCCCGAACGTCTACCGCGTGGAGCCGCGCTAACGCGTCGGCGGGCGCTGCTCGCCGACGGCGGCGGCCGGCGGGCGGATGAAACCCTGTTGGGCGGTCGTCGCGACCAGGGTGCCGTCCCTCCGGAAGATCTTGCCGGTGGAGTATCCGCGCCCCGCGGAGGCGGTCGGGGAGTGTTGGTCGTGCAGGAGCCACTCGTCGGCCCGGAACGGGCGGTGGAACCAGATCGCGTGGTCGAGGCTGGCGAAGGACACCCCCGGACTGGCCGAGGCGATCCCGTGCGGCCGCAGGGAGGTGGCCAACAGGTACAAATCTGACGCATAGGTGATCGCCTGCAGGTGGACCCGGGGATCGTCCCCCAACGCGGTCCTGACCCGGAACCAGACCTGCTGGCTGGGGGGATAGGCCCGCGGCGCGAGCGGGGACACGACGCTGACCGGGCGGAAGTCCAGCACCGCGAAGTGCGGGGGCAGCGGGCCGTCGAACCCCCAGGCAGCGAGGTGGCTGGGCAGGTCGGCGACCGACTCGGGATCGGGCACGTCGGGCGGGGCCGGATCGGCGTGGTCGAGCCCCTCGCGTGGGGTGGTGAACGACGCCATCACCTCGAACAGCCGGCGGTCGTGCTGGCGGGCGACCACGCGGCGCACCGCGGACGAGCGGCCGTCGCGAAGCCGCTCGACGTGGTAGCTCACCGGGATGTCCGGGTCGCCGGACTGCAGGAAGTAGCCGTGCAGCGAGTGCGCCGGGAAGTCCGCGGTCTGCTGGGCCGCGGCGAGCGCCTGGCCGGCGAGCTGCCCGCCGAAGATGCCGGCGCGGGCGCGCGCACCGCGGGCGCCGACGAACACATCCGGCTCGGACTCCCGGACCCCGAGGATCTCGTCCAGAGCCATGGTCATGGCGCGGCCGTCCTGGTCGTGCCCCGCCCGCAGCCGCTCAACCGGCGGGCGGGGCCGCTACCGATCAGGTGAACGCCTCGGACAGCTCGGTCCGAAGCACCCGGCGCAGCAGCTTGCCGCTCTCGTTGAACGGCAGCTCCTCCCGGAACTGGATGTGGTCGGGGGTGCGGCTGGAGCGCAGCCGGGAACGGACGTGCGCCTTGAGGTCCTCCTCCGTCACCCCGGCGGAGGTGACGACGGCGGCGACGACCTGCTCGCCCCACTCCTTGTTCGGGATGCCGACGACCGCGGCCTCGAGCACACCCGGGTGCTCCAGCAGCACCGCCTCGATCTCGCCCGGCGACAGGTTCTCCCCGCCGCGCACGATCACATCGTCGAGCCGGCCGTGGACGAACAGGTACCCGGCCTCGTCGAGATGCCCCTCGTCGCGGGTCGGGAACCAGCCGTCGGAGTCCAGCGTCGTGCCGCGGCCGAGGTACTCGCCGGACACCTGGCCGCCGCGCACGCAGATCTCGCCGCGTTCACCCACCGACACCTCGATGCCGGCCGCGTCGCGAATCGACACCTCCAGCGTGGGCAGCGGCTTGCCGACGGAGGCGAGCCGGACGCGGACCGCCGGGTCGTCGCTGGCAAACGCGGCCTGGTGGTCGTCGGGCCCCAGCACCGCGATGGTGCTGGAGGTCTCGGTGAGCCCGTAGGCGTTGACGAAGCCGACGTGCGGCAGCAGGCCGACCGCGCGCTCGATGACCGGCAGCGGCATCGGGCCACCGCCGTAGGACAGCGCCCTCAGCGAGGGCAGGCCCAGGCCGTCGGACTCCACGATGTCGAGGATGCGACCGAGCATCGTCGGGACGACCATCGCATGGGTGATCGACTCCTCCCGGACGGTGCGTACCCAGGCGACCGGGTCGAACGCCTCGAGCTGGACCACCCGGCGCCCGGAGTAGGTCGACGACAGCACCGCCGAGATGCCCGCGATGTGGTACGGCGGCACGCTGACGATCGCGGCCTCGTCCTCCGCGGAGCCGGCGTACTCCACCGTGGAGATGATGTATTCCGTCAGGTTGCTGTGCCGCAGCACGGCGGCCTTCGGCTCGCCGGTGGTGCCGCTGGTGAACAGCAGGACGGCGATGTCCTCGGCGTCGCCGCCCCAGCCGTCCTTCTCCTTGCCCTCGGGGTCCTCGGCGAGCGCCAGGGCCTCGGCCCGGCTGAGGAACTCGATGCCGTCGACCGGGCCGACCCGCTCGAGGACACCCTCACCCACGATGATCGTCGCCGGGGCGGTGCGGGCGACGATCGCGCGCAGCTGCGGATCCGCCAGGCGGTAGTTGATCGGCACGAACGGCTTGCCGGCGATCGCCGCGCCGAACAGCGTCAGGGGGACCGCGGGGGAGTTCAGGTCGATCAGCCCGACCCGCTCGCCCGGCAGCGCCTCAAGCGCGGCGCCGAGACGCCGGGCCCGGCTGGCCAGCTCGGCGAAGGTCAGACCGGAGGCCAACGGGCCGAGCGCGACCCGGTCGGCCATGCCGTCCGCGGCCATTTCGAGAAGCATCCCGAGGTGCATCGTGGCTACCCGTCAGTCAGAGGAGGGCAGGGGCTTGGCGTCCTTCTGGGAGAGGATGACCTCCCCGATGGACAGGGACCCGGAGCCGCCCTTGGTGCACAGCAGCTCGATGCCGGTCTCGCCGTCGGCGAACCGCTTGCCCAGTGGCGTGCCGGCGGAGAAGGCGGGGTCCAGGGTGAGCCCGGTGGGGGCCTCGGTACCGATCGACACCATCGGATGGCCACCGCAGCGCAGATCGATCGGTCCACTCGCGGGTTTCACCACGATGACCTCTGTCTGATCGACGACTGAACGGTAGCGAGTACCGGGCTTGGTGACAAGACTCACGTTTTTGACCTCCTCGCTCGCGCGTGTTCCTCTCGCGGAGCGGAGAGTGCCACGCCTTTCCTAATTTCTACTGCCCGGGGAGGATCGGACGCCACCGCCTCGGGCGGGAGCAACATCGCCGCCCGAGGCGCGGATCGGGGCGGCAGCCCGCACGCACCGACACCTCACCTCGGCATCCGAGGCTACCTCGATTTCTGACAAAGATGTCACATGGCGTCGGGTGTGGGCAGGCCCCGTTTCGGACGTAAGCCAACGGCGTGATCTCGGCTGTGCCGGAACCTGCCGTACATCTCATGTACCAAGTTAGACGTTTCGAGCTTCATTGAACCTCAAATCTGGACGCGGGGCAGCCGATGCATCGGCGCCCGGTCGAGAGCCGGCCGTCACCTGCTGCCGGGTCTCCGGCGACCGATGGCGGAGGGGTGGTCGGGCCGGTCCGGCCACGCGGCCGGACCGCCGGGTGCCAGCCGGCCGCCGTCGGTGGGCCCGGCGGATCAGGCCGTCGCGAGGTCCACGGCGCCCGCCGCAGCAGCGGCGCGGTGAGCAACCAGGCGACGCCGGCCGGTTCGCAAGGGGGCGTGCATGAGGCATGTCTGACGGGACCGTCACCATCTTGTCGGGTTGAGGGGCGCAGGGCGTCACCATCAGCGATGGGTGCCCTGCGCATCCTCGCGTCCGGTCAGCCGCGGCAGCCGCGGCAGCCGCGGCAGCCGCGCCGTGCTCGGACCGATCACCGGGCCGAGGAAGAGATCGCAACGCATCGCCCGCAGCGTGTTCAACTGCGAGGACGTCGTGACGTCGCCGGCCATCGTCCGGATGCCGAGCTCGTGGGCGAAGTGCAGCAGGGCACCCGCGGCGGCGTGGTGAACCGGGCTGCGATCGACGCCGTCGACGTAGATCCCGCTGAACCGGATGTAGCGAAAGGGCACCTGGTTCATGGCCGCGGCCGTCGTCAGGGCCGACCCGTAGTCGCCGATGCAGAGGTCGACTCCCAGCCGACACAGCTCGCCGAAGGCGGCCAGCAGCGCCGGCTCGTCGTCGGCGACCTCCCGTTCGGCGATCTGCAGGCACAGCCGGTAGCGGACCTCCGCACCGGTGGCGGATAACAGCAGGTCCAGCTCGGAAATGAACCGATCTTCGACGAGGCAGCGGCTGGAGACGGTCACGTTCAGCAGCGGCGGCGGTGCGCCGTCGCCGCGCTCGTCCTCCCACCGGGCGGCAGCCCGGCAGGCCCGGCCCACAGCCCAGCGGTCGATCGGCACCCGCAGACCGGCGTGCGCGGGATCGGGCAGGAACTGCGCGGGCGGCACCAGTCCGCGGTGCGGATGGAGCCAGTACGGCAGCGCCTCCACCCCGGCCAGGCCACGGTCGATGTCGTGGATCGGCTGGTAGCGCATGACCAGCTCATCGTCGGACAGGACCCGACGCAGCTCGTCGTTGTCCGTGATCTGGGCGAGCAGCCTGGTGCGCATCGCCTCGTCGAATGCCAGCCGACGCCCCGGCCCGCGGCGCTTCGCTGCGTACATCGCGATGTCGGCGGCGTTGAGCAGATCCTCGCCGTCGGCGGTCTCCGGCTCGGACAGCGCGATGCCGACGCTGGCCGACAGCAGGACCGTGCGCTCGCCCAGCACACAGGGGGTGTCCAGGGTGGCGAGCACCCGGTCGGCGATCGCCTCGATGGCGGTGGGGGAGTCGATGTCCTCGCACAGCACGGCGAACTCGTCGCCGGAGAGCCGCCCGACGACGTCGGCGGGGCGCACCGCGTGCTCGAGCCGTTGCGCCGTCAGCCGCAGCAGGTTGTCGCCAGCCTGGTGACCGAGGGTGTCGTTGACCGTCTTGAAGCCGTCGAGGTCGATGAACAGCACGCCGATCCGGGTCCCGTCCCCGCGTGCCCGGCGCAGGGCCCGGTCCAGCCGGTCGAGCAGGGCCGTCCGGTTCGGCAACCCGGTGAGCCCGTCGTGCAGGGACTGCCGGCGGATCTCGTCCTCCATCCGGAAACGCATCGCCGCCGCCCCCAGCACGGCTCCCACCGAGCGGACGAACTGGGCGTCCTGCTCGCTGAAGGCCGGGCCGGGTGGCGGGCGGCTCACCTCGACGACCGCCGACGGACGGTCACCTCGGCCGGTCGCCACAACGAGGTTGTGTCCGTTCGTGACGGTTGCGGCGGGTAGCTGCGGGGTGCACCACGTCCCCTCCGACCGGCCGACGCCCGCCTGGGCCCCATCGGCGCTGGTCACGTCGGCGGGGGAGACGTCGGCGAGAGTGCGGGTGCGCTGGCCGGCGTCGTCGAGTTCGTGGATCCGCACGGCCGCGCCGCCCAGATGCTCGGCGAGCATCTGGGCGGCGCGGGTCCACATCGTCGTGGCGTCCAGGCCTTCCAGCGCCTGCTGACCCAGGTCGGCCACCAGGGTCTGCTCGATCGATCGGGTGCGCAGGGTGGCCAGTGCCTGCTGGTGTTCGGTGACGTCCGTCGCCACGCAGGTGAGGTAGCTCACCTCGCCGTCGGGTCCCGAGATCGGTGCCAGATGCAGATCGAAGCAGCGACCGAACGCCTCGATGACGTGGTGCAGGGGGCGCCCGGCGAGGGCGTCCTGCAGCAGGCCGACGGCGTCGGGCAAGTCCTCGAAGAGCGTGAACACCGAGACGTCGGGATGCTCGGCGAGGCGGGACAGCGTCGCGTCCATGAGGCCCTCGCTGGCGAGCACGAACCCCGACCGATCGACCAGGAACATCGACACCGGCGTGTTGTCCAGAATGAGGCGCAGCCGGTCGTTCGCGGTGATCTCGTCGGAGACGTCCTGGAGCTGGCTGAGGATTTCCCGGCCTGCCGGACCGGGCACCGTCGCCGAGGTGACGAGAACGTGCACGGTGCTGTGGTCCGGGCGCCGCAGGCGGATCAGCCGCCGCAGCGGCGGGTTCCGCTGGCCGGGCCGGTGGATCTCCTTGTTCCACAGCGCGCGCTCCTCGGGCGCGGCGACATCCTGCCAGTGCGTGCCCACCAGCTCAACCTCGGAACGGCCCAGCAGTGCGCAGGCCGCCGCATTGGCCCGGCGTAGGCGGCCGGTGCGAAAATCCGTCACCGTTACCGCCAGGTTCAGGAGCTCGAAGAGGTCGGGACGCTCCTGTGCCAAGACTCCTCACCCACCCACCCCGTGCGGTCCAGCCCTTTTCATACCCGGGCGGTCGTGCCCCCATGCGGTGCCGAGACCAGCCAGTTCTGACGGAAAGTAGTCGTCCGATCCGGCCCTGAGGGTGGCCGTCGTGCCGTCAGCGGGTCTCGAACGGTTCGGTCTCAGTCCTCGGTCTCAGGCCTCGGAGCCGGTTTCGTCGCCGTCCGTCATTTCCAGGACGACCTTGCCGATCGCTCGCCGCTCGGCGACGTGGAGCAGGGCGGCGCTGGTCTCGGCCAGCGGGAAGCGGGCTCCGACGAGCGGGGCAACCCGGCCGGTGCCGAGCAGCTCGGCGAGCTCGGCCCGATCCCGCGCCGCGAGTTCCGGCTCGAACCGGGGGAAGGTGCGCAGCTCGAAGCCGCGCACGGTCATGCCCTTCAACAGCAGCAGGTTGAGCGGGATGCGCGGGATCTCCCCGCTGGCGTAGCCGACGGTGACGAAACGTCCGCCCCAGCCGAGGGTGCGCAGCGCCGCCTCGGCGTACCGGCCGCCGACGGGGTCGACGACCACGTCCGCCCCGCCGACCGCCGCTCGGATCGCGTCGCGTAACGGCGTGCGTTCGTAGTCGATCAGGAACTCGGCGCCACGCTCCTTGCAGGCAGCGAGCTTCTCCGGGCTGGACGCCGCGGCGACCACCCGCGCGCCGAGCAGCGCGCCCAGCTCCACCGTCGCGAGCCCGACGCCGCCGGCAGCCCCCAGCACGACCAGCCGCTCCCCGGGCGCGACGTTCGCGATCGAGCGCAGCGCGTTGTAGGCGGTGAGATGGCAGACCCAGCTCGCCGCGGCCGTGGTGAGATCCACCCCCGCCGGCACCGGGATGAGCGCGTCCGCCGGTGCGGCGACGTACTGCGCGAACGCGCCGCTCATCACGCCGCCGGCCACCCGGTCGCCGACCCGGACGCCCGTCACCTGCGGTCCGACCGCGACGACGACCCCCGCGAACTCGCTGCCGGGGGTGAACGGCGGCGGGACCGGAACCTGGTAACGGCCCGCGGCGATGAGCACGTCCGGCAGGTTCACCGCCGCCGCGTGCACCCTGACCAGCGCCTCACCCGGCCCTGGCGTGGGCCTGGGCACCGCCTCGGTCGAGATCCCGTCCGGCGTGCCCAGCCGATGGCAGACTGCGGCTCGCATCATCGCGGTGTCCACGTGAGCAGTATGCCAGGTCACACCCCAGGCTTCGGGTTTCGCGAAGGTCATCCGGTTTGCCGTGGCGTCCCGCGGGTCCGGGCCGGCGTGATTGAGTGGGCGGGTGGATGACGAGCGGATCTACATCCAGGTCAGTGCCCTCGTGGCCGAGGAGCACGAGCTGCGGGGCCGGCGGGCCCGCGGCGAGATCGACGCCGAGACCGAGCACGAACGGCTCGATCACCTCGAGCAGACCCTGGACCAGTGCTGGGACCTGCTGCGCCGGCGCCGAGCGCTGCGCGCTGCCGGCCAGGACCCGCAGGGCGCCGAGCCGGGCAGCGTCTCCCAGGTCGAGCACTACCTTCAGTAGGACGGCGGCCTTCAGCAGGGCGGCCAGCGTCAGTGGAACGGCCGGCAGGGCGGCGGGCCTGGAGTAGAGGAGCGGGATGGATCTGCAGCTTGCGGGCCGGGTCGTGCTGGTGACCGGCGGCTCGGACGGCCTCGGCGCCGCCCTGGTGCGGACGCTGGCGGCCGAGGGGGCCAAGGTGGCCTTCTGCGGCCGGGACGAGGCGCGGCTGCAGTCGGTCGCCGAGGCGGCCGGCGGCGCGGCCGGGGAGGTCCTGCCGGTGGTCGCCGACGTCCGCGAACCGGCCGACCTCGATCGGTTCGTCGCCGCCGCCACCGAACGGTGGGGCGCCGTCGACGCCCTGGTCAACAACGCCGGGGCCAGCTCCGCGGGGCCGTTCGAGCGCCAGACCGACGAGGCCTGGCAGGGCGACCTCGACCTGAAGCTGCACGCGGCGGTCCGCGCGTCCCGCCTCGTCCTGCCGCACCTGCGCCGGGCGGGCGGCGGCAGCATCGTGAACTCGCTGTCGATCAGCGCGCGCGCGCCGGGCGCCGGCTCCATGCCGACGTCGGTCACCCGGGCCGCCGGCCTCGCGCTCACCAAGGCCCTGTCCAAGGAGTTCGGCCCCGACAACGTGCGGGTCAACGCCGTCCTCATCGGCCTGGTGGAGAGCGGCCAGTGGGACCGGGCCGCCGCCACGCAGGGCGTCGGGGTCGACGAGCTCTACGCGCGGATGGGGCGCGACTCCGGCATCCCGCTCGGCCGGGTCGGCCGGGCGCAGGAGTTCGCCGACCTCGTCGCCTTCCTGCTCTCCGCTCGGGCCGCCTACATCACCGGCACGGCCGTCAACCTCGACGGCGGCCTGAGCCCGGTGGCCTGACGGGCCTCGGCCCGGCGAAGCGTTCCCGGTCCACAATGCGCGTCTGGGGCCGGAAACTCGAAATCCTGGTGGATGATATTCAGGTCTGCTTGGACTGTGGCGGGC
>NZ_JAMPTM010000248.1 GCF_025403375.1 Frankia gtarii | reverse complement strand
GGCCGGTGCCAAGTCCAGGAACCGCCCTCGGCCGGCTGCTGCGGGCGGCCCGAGCCTGGCCAAGAGCAGCGACTCCGATGCCGGGGCGGTGGCCGCGTCGGGCGGTGGTTCGACCGCGGCGAAGGGTGGCGCGGCCAAGGGCGGCGCGACGAAGGCTGGGCGCGGCTCGTCGACGGCCCCGCCCGGGACCCGGTCCCGTAGCGGCGCGTCCGCCGCCCGCGCTGCCGGGCCGGCGAAGAGCTCCCAGCCGGATGCCCTGCCTGGCCCGGGTTCGGTCGGGGAAGCCGAGGACGCCGCGGCCCCCACCGCGGCGCGGCCCACGGCCGCGGGCAAGTCCTCGTCGGGTGGCCGGAAGAACTCGCCGGGCAAGGGCGCCGCGCAGGCCGCCGGCAGCGGCGCCGAGCCGGCCGCCGTGCCCGCGACGGGTGACGGCGCGGCGGCCCGCCCCGCTCCGGTTCCCGCCGGTGTCCGCCGCCAGGTCGGTGGTTCCCGCCCCGCCAAGCGGCGAGGCAAGGGCAAGCGGCCCGGCGGGCGGCGTTGACCCGGGGAGCCCCTCCCCGACCGGCCGGCGAACTCGCCGGTCCCCCTGATTTCGTCGCCGTGCGGAGGTATCCCGTAATCTCTGCTCCGCCGCCCCCTGTTCCCCTGGAGAAGCGCTGATGACCGGTTCGGCACCTGACCTGGCTGTGGATGGAGCTGGAGTCTCCGACGAGGAAGGCTCCCCGGAGGAGACCGGGCTCAGCCCGCAGGAGCGGCGACTCGTCGACCTCGAGCAGGAGGGGGAAATCGCCGCTGACTACATCGAGGGCCTGCTCGACATCGTCGATATGGACGGCGATCTCGATCTCGATGTCGAGGGCGGCCGGGCCGTCGTCGCGGTGGTCGGCGAGAAGCTGGACAAGCTGATCGGAACCGGTGGCGAGGCTCTCGAGGCGCTGCAGGAGCTGACCAGGCTGGCAGTCCTGCAGAAGACGGGTACTCGCAGCCGCCTCATGCTCGACGTCGGCGGTCACCGGGCGCGACGTCGGATTGAGCTCCGTCAGGTCGCGGTGGCGGCGGCGGAGCGTGCGGTCGAACGCGGCAAGCCCGAGACGCTCGCCCCGATGACCCCGTTCGAGCGCAAGGTCGTCCACGATGCGATCGCCGAGATCGACGGCGTCCACAGCGAATCCGAAGGTGAGGAGCCGAGCCGGCGGGTCGTCATCCTGCTCGGCTGACCCAGTCCCGGGCTGGCCACCCATCGGCGTCTGAAGCCGGCGCGTTGCGCGTGGACCGCGTCAGCCGGGCATAACGACCTCCCCTGCGTTGTGCCCTGATGGCAGCCGCTAGATTCGGGCTGGAGGTGCGGCGGTGACCGCCGCTGGTGATCGGGGGATGCCGTGCCGCCTGCGGGCCGTCGTCGGCCTAGGCGGTCCACGGCGCTGGCGGCCGGCGCGGTCGCGGTCGGCCTGTCCGGCGTGCTGTGCCTGCTGCACGCCTACCTGACCAGACCCCTCTGGTACGACGAGATCTGGCGGGCGCACTTCGTCAGCGAGCCGCTGGCGTCGTTCTGGTCGGAGCTGACGGTTGCCAACACGCCGTCCGCGTCCGGCTGGCTCGGGATCACCCGGCTCACCGGCGAGGTGTTCGGCTGGCACGCCTGGTCGCTGCGCCTGCCAGGCTACGTGGCGCTGCCGTTGCTCGGGGCCGCGATCGTCGTGCTCACCCGCCGCTTCGCGGGCACGGGTGCTGCGGTGCTCGCCGCCTGCTGGCTGTGCCTCAACACGACGTTTCTCGATCTTGCCACCCAGCTCAAGCCGTACACGGTGGAGGCGCTCGCCGCGGTGTGCATCGTCGGGGTCTGGACCGCGGATCCGCTCGGGCCGCCCGGCGAGGTTCCGGCCGCCGGCGCCGTTCGTGGACTTGACCGCGGCCGCCTGGCCCGGCGAACGGCGGCGGGTGCGCTGGCGCTCGCCGCCGTGCCGGGGATCTTCGTGGTGCTCCCGCTGGCGGCGGTCGACCTGTGGCGCGGTCCGGCGCGGCGGTGGCGGCTGGTCGAGTGCCTTCCCGCGATCGCCCTCAGCGCCGCGCACACAGTCGGTTTCGTCGCCCACCAGTCCAGCCAGCGCAACGGCGACTACTGGGATCGGCAGTTCCTCGCCGGCCGCGGGCCGTGGGCGGCACTGCGGTTCGTCGCCGAGCAGATCCGCGTCACCGTCACCGGCTCGCCGCCGGGAATCGACCGGTTCGACCCGAGCCTCATCCACGGCACGGTGCCCGCGGGCCCGTTGGGCTCGGCGCCGGCGGTCCTCATCGGGATCGCCGTCGCCGTGGCCGGGGGAATCGGTGTCGTGGCGCTCGCCCGCCACCGGCAGGGCCGGGCTCTGCTTGCCGCGCTCGGCGGTGCGGAGCTGATGATGCTCGGCGCGAGCGCCGCGCGTTACTGGCCGTTCGGACCGACCCGGACCAACCTGTACGTGGTGCCACTGCTCGTTGTTGTGGTGATGGTGGGCGCCGAGCGGGCGATCCGATTCCTTCTGTCGACGGTGTACGACCGCCTGCCCCGCGGCGGGCCCCAGCGGGCCGCTGAGCGCCCCAAGGCTACTCTCCCTACCCCGCCTATGCCGGGATCTGTAATAGCCCTATCACTCTCCGAGTTTTCGTCGGGGTCGATGACAGAAGGTGACGGCGGATCCGCCCTTCCCGAGACGGTGGTCCCGGCTCCCGCGGCCTCTCCGGCGACCCCGCCGCCAGCGCTGGCCGGGCCGGCCCGCGTGTCCCCGCTCGCGGGCTCGCGGCTCGGCCGGGCCCGCGCCGCGGTCGCGCTTCCCATCGCCGCGATCATCGCGATCACCAGCTGTGGTGCCCTGCTTGCGCAGACGTCCCTGTCGGGCAGTCGACCGCTGTGGGAGCACCGGGATCGGCTGCGCGGCCTGAACCTGATGGTCGACGCGACTCTCGTCACCCGCCGGGTGGCTCGGCCGGGAGACGTCGTCGCGGTCGGCGGTCGACTCGCCCGGCCGGGCTGGCTCTATGCGATGGAGGCCAGCGATGACGGACCGCGCGATCCCGCCGATCTTCGGCCCAGCTCCGGGAGGGAGCAGCGTTCCCGGCCGGGCGGCGCTGGGGGAACGGCGGCCGCCGACGAGACGTCCGCCGACGAGACGTCCGCCGCCGGGTCGCTGGTGACGGTGCCCGCGCCGCGCGGAGCCGTCGGCGGCACCGGTGGTCTCGTGGTCGACGGGGCGAGTGCCGTCGATGGTCACCGGCCGACGGACCTGGCGGCCGGCACTCGGATGGCCGGTACCCGGGTGGCCGTGGCCCGAGGGGGTGGTACGCCGGCCCGGATCGCCCGGCGGGACACCGTCTTCTTCGGCGGCACCAGACCCGCTCTGGTACGTCAGCTCGCGCACCGCCCGGTCCCACCCGGGCATCTGCTCGTCTTCGTCTTCGACATCGAGCGGTCGGATCTGGCTGGCCAGCTCGCCTCGCTGCACGGGGCCGGCTGGTGCGCGACCCAGGACTGGAATTTCCAGCTGACCGGAGTGCTGACCCGCTACGACCGTTGTGCCCCGGCCGCTCGGCCGCCTCGGCGGGTCATCGTCGCCTACCACTGAACCGCCGCTTGGCCCCCGAACCGGCCTCGAGGGGCGGCCGACTCGGACCGGCGGGATCCGTCGGGCACCGCGGCGCATGCCCCGTCGGGCACAGCGGGGATGCTTGTCGGGTGTGCGATCCTCTCTCTTCCTCGTCCTGTCCCGTCCGGTTCACGTCGCCCGGCGGCGGCCCACCCGAGCTGTTGCCGTGGACGGGATCCAGTCGGCCCGGCCTACCCGTTGCCGTCGAGGCAGCCTTCGGCAGTGACGGGAATGGCACCTCCGGGCCGGCCCGGGCGGGTGTGCGATGACCGACTCTGACGCCTCGGGCCCGGTGCGCCCAGCCGGTCAGTCGCCGTCGGTGCCGCCGGCGGCGGCCGAGCTGTTCGGTCCGCGGCTCGCGGCGGCGGCCCGCTTCACCGAACTGCTGGCGACCGCCGGGGTGGAGCGCGGGCTGATCGGTCCCCGGGAGACGGACCGGCTCTGGGAGCGGCACGTGCTCAACTGCGGGGTCCTCGCCGAGGTCGTCCCCGCGGGTGCTGATGCCGTTGACGTGGGCAGCGGCGCCGGTCTGCCGGGGATCCCCCTCGCCCTCGCCCGCCCGGACGTGCGGGTCGTGCTGCTCGAACCGATGGAACGACGCTGCCGCTTTCTTCAGGAGGTTGTGGCCGCCGTGGGTCTGGAAGGCCAGGTTTCCGTCCTGCGTGGCCGCGCGCCGGATGCCGGAATCGGCCCGGAGGGTCGTAGATTCGGGGTAGCCGTCGCACGCGCGGTCGCCCCGCTCGAGCGGCTGGGTGCAATCCTCCTTCCGATGCTGCAACCGGGTGGTGTCATGCTGGCGATGCGCGGTTCGCGGATCCTGGAGGAATTGCAGGACGCGCGCGGCAGTCTCGGAACCCAGGGGTGGCATCCGGTGGATGTCGTGGTGTGCGGAGAGGGGCGGGTGGATGAACCCACCCGGGTCCTCCGAGCCGTGCGGTCATCCCAGCCTTCCCGGGCCGAAGGCAGGAAAGGGCGCGGCGACGGTGAGCGGCACGATGGCAGACAGGTCAGACGAACGGCGCGGGACTCACGGCGATCACGGGAGGTCGATCGTGACCAGCCGACGCGTGGGCAGTCTCGTTCCACGTGAAACAGCGTCGACGGGCCGAAGCGGTTCCGCGGGCGGGGGCCATCGGGGTTACGACTCCGTCATCCCTCCGCTGGATCCGCTTGACCGGTCGACCCCGATCGGAGCGGCGGCGGCAGCAGCAGTGGAAGCTTTGGCGGCAGAACGACGACAACCATTCCCCCGGCCCGCTCGGCGGCGCATCATCTCGGTGGCCAACCAGAAGGGCGGCGTGGGCAAGACGACGACGACGGTCAATCTGGCCGCGGCCCTGGCCTCGCACGGCATCCGAGTCCTGGTGATCGACCTCGATCCGCAGGGTAACGCGTCGACGGCGCTTGGCGTCGACCACCATTCCGGTGTCCCGTCCATCTACGAGGTGCTCCTCGGTGACCGACCGCTCGACGAGGTCATCGTCGCCTCGACCGAGGCGCCGGAACTGTTCTGTGCCCCTGCGACGATCGATCTGGCCGGTGCCGAGATCGAGCTCGTCTCGCTCGTGGCGCGGGAGAATCGGTTGCACCGGGCCATCCAGAGCATGAAGCGGGAGGTCGACTACGTCCTCATCGACTGTCCCCCGTCGCTCGGTCTGCTGACCGTCAATGCTCTGGTGGCGGCGCGGGAGCTGTTGATCCCGATTCAGTGCGAGTACTACGCGCTGGAGGGCCTCGGCATGCTGCTGCGCAATGTGGAGCTCGTCCAGGCCCACCTGAACCAGGACCTGCGCCTGTCGACGATTCTGCTGACCATGTACGACTCACGCACCAGGCTGGCCGACCAGGTCGTCCACGAGGTCAAGGAGCACTTCGGGGATCGAGTGCTGGGCACCACGATCCCCCGCAACGTCCGGCTCGCGGAGGCCCCGAGCTACGGGCAGTCGGCGCTGACCTACGACCCGACCTCCCGAGGCTCCCTGTCCTACCTGGCGGCGGCCCGTGAGCTTGCCGAGCGGGGCTTCGAGCCGAACGGAGCGGATGTATGAGCGCGCGCCGCAGCGGGTTGGGGCGTGGGCTCGGAGCCCTCATACCCGTCGCCCCCCCGCCCGACGAGGAGCCCGGCGCCGATCGTTTCGCGGCCGACCCCGCCGGCTATGCCGAACCCGCTGGCTATGCCGACGGCGGCGGCGGTCACCTCGGCGCCTTCGGCCTGCGCAACGGCGAGCGCATCGGCGAGCGCAGCGGCCCGTTGCCCGTGCAGGGGGCGACCTTCCGTGAACTGGCGGTTGGGTCGATCGTGCCGAATCCGCGCCAGCCCCGGACGCACTTCGACGAGGATGCGCTGGAGGAGCTGGCCGCGAGCCTGCGCGAGGTCGGCCTGCTCCAGCCGGTCGTCGTACGCCAGGTGGGGCCGGAGCAGTACGAGCTTGTGATGGGCGAACGGCGCTGGCGGGCATCCCAGCTGGCCGACCTGACCCGCATCCCCGCGATCGTGCGGGAGACCGCCGACGACGCCATGCTGCGCGACGCTCTGCTGGAGAACCTGCACCGACAGCAGCTCAACCCGCTTGAGGAGGCGGCGGCGTATGAGCAGCTACTCAAGGACTTCGGGGCGACCCATGAGGAGCTCGCCGGCCGACTCGGCCGGTCCCGCTCGCACGTCACCAACACCATCCGCCTGCTCGGGCTGTCGCCCGCGGTGCAGCGGCGGGTTGCGGCCGGCGTGCTCTCGGCGGGGCATGCGCGGGCGCTGCTCTCGCTGCGCGACGCCGAGGCTCAGGATCGGCTCGCCACCCGCATCGTCGCGGAGGGGCTGTCCGTTCGGGCTGTCGAGGAGATTGTCGCGCTGGACGAGGACACGCCGCGCAAGCGGGCCCCACGTGGCCCCCGCTCGGCCCCGCCGACCCTGTCGCGACTCGCCGACCAGCTCTCGGACCGCTTCGAGACGCGAGTGAAGGTGGATATGGGGCGTAACAAGGGGAAGATCACGGTTGAGTTCGGCTCCATCGAGGACCTGGAGCGGATCGTCGCGGTGATGTCCCCCGCGACCGCGCCGGACGCCGTCTCGCCACATTAGCCCGCCGGCCGATCCAGGGATCCTTCCCCGGGGGAGGGGCGGGCGGCCTGACCAGCCTGGGACGCGGGGGCGAGGCGTCCCGGCTGGTGTCAGGCGGGATTGCTCGCTTGGCCGACCTTGCGGAGCACTCCCTCGGGAGTCATCGAGCCGAGCAGTCGTTCGAGCGCAACCTCGACGTCCTCACGCCAGCTCACCGTGTTCTTCACCTCGAGACGTAGCCGGGGCCACCGGTGGTGGGGGCGCACCGTCTTGAAGCCGACGGCCAGCAGGTAGTCGGCGGGCACCACGCACCGGGCGCTGGAGTTCTGCAGATCACCGAACGCCTCCACCGCCTTGAACCCCCGGCGCAGGATTTCCTTGGTGATGGACTGGATGAGGACGCGACCGAGGCCCTGGCCCGCGAACTCCTCCACGATGAGCGCGGTCATCAACAGGACCGCGTCCGGTGACACCGGGCTGGTGGGGAAGGCGACCGAGCGGGGCACGTACGCGGGCGGCGCGAACATGATGAATCCAGCCGGGACGTTGTCAACGTAGACGATCTTTCCGCAGCTTCCCCATTCAAGTAGCGCCGCAGAGACCCAGGCCTCCTTCTCGAGGTCGGTGGCTCCGGTCTCCTCCGCGCGACTGCGCGCGACCGGATCGAGCTCCCAGAACACGCAGCGGCGACAGGGCAGCGGCAGGTCGTCAATGTTGTCCAGGGTGATGTTCGCGATGCGACGGCTCATCGAAAGGGCACTCCCGCGGTCGGCCACCGGGCCGCCGTCCACCCCGGTGGGGTGAATCGCGGCCGTTTGGACTCAGCCTAGGCTGACCGGCCTGGATCGACCTCCGACGCACCGCACCCGTTTCACGTGAAACCACTCTCCCGTGCGCGCCGGGCTGCTGTGGGCGGCCTCGCTTCGCCGCGTCTCGCCGCGTTCGCCGGTGTGGCGCGGGTGCTGGTTGGACCTGCGGGGCCGTCAGGCGCGACCGGCGAGCCGCGGGACGTGGAGCTGTCCCGTCGGGGCGTCCATCTCCGGGGGGAGGAACAGCCGCTGCGTCGCCGCGAGGACCGCCTCGGCGACCGCGGCGCGGAACTCGGTCGAACCGAGTGCGCGCGCGTCTTGATCGTTGGTCAGATAGCCGAGATCGAGCCGGACCGTCGGCATCCGAGTGCGGCGGAGCAGATCCCAGACCTTCGGGTGCGTGCGGCAGTCCGGCATGTCGGTGCGGGAAACGATCTCACGCTGGACAAGCTGGGCGAATCGCTCACCGACGGCCGAGGATCCACGGGCGTTGCCGTAGTAGTAGGCCGAGACTCCCCGCGCGTGACGGGATGTGCTGCCGTCCGCGTGCAGCGAGATCAGGAGGTCGGCCTCGAGCTCGTTCGCGCGGGCGGCGCGTTCGGACTCGTTCGGCGATTCGTCCGGGCCGTGGATGAGGTGGGATTCCAGGCCGGAGTCGAGCAGGCGGGTGGTGAGCCTGGCGGCGAGATCGGCCATGATGTCCCGCTCGCACAGGCCGCCACTGACGATGCCGAGGTCGTCGCCGCCGTGCCCGGGATCGAGGGCGACGACCACCCCGAGCAGCGAGGTGCCGCGGGCGAGCAGGCGGACCGACTCGCGCAGCACGTCGGGACGGCCACCGGTCACGGTGCGGCGCAGCCGCTTGAGCTCGCGCAGCGTCCGCGGACCGCAGCGGCCGTCGGGATCCAGGCCGCGGTTGCGCTGGAAGTCGCGCACCGCGCTCTCCGTCCGCGGGCCGAAGATGCCGTCGGTTCGGCCGATGTCGAATCCCATGTTGAACAGGCGCTCCTGCAACGCCGCCACGTCGTCCCCGACGAAGGGGTGCGCGGCGCTCAAATAGAGCAACCTGTCGCCGAGATTGTGGCGGGCCTCCTCGAGCGCCCGTGCGGTGTCCGGACCAAGTATCCCATCGACGGAGAGGCCCCGGCTTTGCTGGAATGCCCGCAGCGCGTTGTCGAGGTCGGGGTCGAACCGGTCGGGCGGCCCGGCCGCGGCACCCCCCGACGCCGCAGCCGGGCCGGGTGCGCCGTCCGCAGCTGGCACCGCCGGGATGGCTGGCACTGCGGGGATGGGCGGGGCGGTAGCGGCCGGCGGGGGCAGCTCAGTCCCCATCGACTCCCCGGGACGTGTTCCGGGCGGCGCGACATTGCCCCGTTCCCCGCTTTGGCGGGGGGTCGCGGGGAGAAAACCTAGATAGGTCAGGGCCGCCCGAACCTCGGCGACGGCGGAACCTTGGTCTCCCAGCCGCAACAGCTTCACGAACGTGTACCTTTCAGCTTGCCTGCCCCCAACGTGTTCCCCGGCGGAACCCGGTGGTCGGGACCGCCGCGTCGACGAACTGTTTCCCGACTGCCGATTGCTGAATCTCAAGCCTAGGGCATGCCCGCGTGGTCCGACCGATCGCGAGCGGGATCCTCCGCTATTGACCCTGCGTGACCGACCTGTCTGCGCTGTGGTAGGGCATCCCATCCTGGCGGCCGGCCTCGAGGCGAGCCGCAGGCGGCGGCGGGTCCCGGGATACGCCTACGGCCCGCCGGCAGGGACGCTCGGCGGGCCGTAGGCGGCGGCCGCTGCCGCGCCCACCCGCGAGGGTGAGCGCCGCGTGGCCGTCGGGGAGGATCAGTTGTCGCGGGGAACGATCAGATGTAGGGCGAGAGGTCGCGCAGCAGGGCAGCCTTCGGCTTCGCGCCGACGATGCTCTTGTCCACCTCGCCCTTGACGAAGACCGCCATGGTCGGGATCGACATGATCTGGTAGTTCCGCGCCGTCTCCGGGTTCTCGTCGATGTTCAGCTTGACGATCCGCAGCTTCTCGCCGTGCTCCTTGGCGATCTCCTCAAGGACCGGCCCGACCATCTTGCACGGGCCGCACCACTCGGCCCAGAAGTCCACCAGGACCGGTACGTCGCTCTGTAGGACCTCGGCGGTGAAGGTGCTGTCGGTCACGGGGGTGGTGCCTGCCATGGCTGTTCTCCCTGCTGGATGCGGTGGTGGGGTGGGGGCGATGCC
>NZ_JAMPTM010000247.1 GCF_025403375.1 Frankia gtarii | reverse complement strand
GCCCCCGAGTCGACCCGCGGTGGATCACCGCGAGGATGATCCGGCCGCACTGCCAGCGGCGCTGTTCTCGGCGACGAAGCCGGTCTGGATCAGCCGGCTGCCCCGCCGGGTGCACAGCAGCGCCCGCCCGGGCGGCAGGACCCGTGGTTTGACCCCGCCGAGCAGCGGCCCCTCGCTGCGCGGGCAGGACAGCGCGAGGTCGGGGGTGTTGAGCTCCTGCAGCCGGCGCAGCAGCGGGTCCATCGACATGCGCATCAGCCCGGCGGCGGCCCGACCGGCGACGACGTGCAGGCCGATGTCGCCGCCCTGCGGCAGCAGCGGCACGAACGCGGTCAGCGGGTTGTCCGAGCCGGTCAGCAGGTCGTAGTCGTCGATGAGCACGAACAGCAGCGGCCCGGACCACCAGTCGCGCCGCCGAAGCTGCTCCGGTGAGACGTCCGCGCCGGGCATCCGCGGGGTGAGCCCGGCGACGGCGTCGCGGGCCGTCGCCCTGGTGCTGTCCGACGACACCGAGTAGCCCAGCCGGTAGGCGTCGGGGATGTCGTCGAACAGCCGCCGACGGTAGTCGACCGCCATGATCCGCGCCTGCGCCGGGGTGAACCGGCTGGTGATCGCCCGCGCCACCAGCCGCAGCAGGTTGGTCTTGCCGCTCTCGTTGTCCCCGAGCAGGGTGAGATGCGGCAGCTGGCGGAAGTCGTGCCAGACGGGTTCCAACCGGCTCTCGTCGACGCCGAGGGCGACCCGCATCGCGCCGACTTCGCCGTCGGCGGGTGGCAACTGCTCCACCGGCAGGACGGCGGGCAGCGTCCGCACGCCCCGCGCCCTCGGACCGGGCCAGCCGTCGACGACCGCGGAGACCAGGTGGCGGGTGCCGTGCGCCAGATCGTCGACCGAGCCGGCGCCGTCGATCCTCGGCAGGGCGGCGATGAAGTGCAGCTTGGTGTCGGTCAGCCCGCGTCCGGGCAGTTTCGGCACCGCGGCGGCCGCCCGCAGGTCGATGCCGGACTCCACCGGGTCGCCGAGTCGCAGCTCCAACCGGGAGCCGATCTTGTCCCGCATCGTGTGGTAGATCTCCGACCATCGCCCGGCCGTCAGCAGGATGTGCAGGCCGTAGTTCAGCCCCCGGGAGGCGATCTCGCGGGCGCCCGCCTCCGCCGCCTCGAACTCCTGGCGCAGGGTGGACCATCCGTCGACGACGA
This sequence comes from Frankia gtarii, assembly GCF_025403375.1. GTDB lineage: Bacteria > Actinomycetota > Actinomycetes > Frankiales > Frankiaceae > Frankia > Frankia gtarii. Next base: position 8,526 of record NZ_JAMPTM010000247.1, on the reverse strand, counting down.
GGAACAGGTCACCGAACTCCTCCGCCGGGACCCGTCCCGCCGCGACCAGCGCGCGGTAGGCCGACATCCCGGACACCTCGAGTTCGGCGAACCGCCGCTCCCGGTCGCCGAGCAGCGAGACCATCTCGGCGACGGTCCGGTTCACCCGGTCCGGGTCGTGGCGGCCGGTGACCCCGCCGACGTGCGGCAGGTCCGCGATGCTCGCCAGCGCGCCGCCGCCGAAGTCCAGGCAGAAGAACTGCACCTGCCGCGGTGAATGGGTCAGGGTGAGGCCGGCGATGACGGATCGCAGCAGGGTGCTCTTGCCGCTCTGTGGCCCGCCGGCGATCCCGAGGTGGCCGCCGACGCCACCAAAGTCGACCGTCAACAGGTCTCGGACCTGCTCGAACGGCTTGTCGATCATCCCGACGGGGACCGTCAGCAGTCCGCCCGCACCAGCGTCGACGGGCCGCAGCCCGTGTTCCGGGTCGGGTAGCAGCGGCGGCAGGATCTGGTCCAGACTCGGCGACTGTTCCAACGGCGGCAACCAGACGCGGTGCGCCGGCGGCCCCTGGTCGATCAGCCGGTTGACCAGCACCTCCAGCACGGTGCTGGCGGTGGCGTCGCCGCCGTCGGCCTCGTCGGAGTCGCCGCCGGCGTCGGTTTCGCGGATGACGACGGGGACGTGATCGGTCCCGTAGGGCACGACCTGGCTTTCGATGACGTCCTGGTCGACGTGGGTCGAGCGCAGCCGGTACGGCCCGGAGACGTAGGCCGCCTTGAACCGGGTGATCGTCGCGACGTCGGAGCGCAGGTAGCCGTTGCCGGGCGCGGCGGGCAGCTCGTAGGCGTCCGGAACGCCGATGACGGACCGGGACTCCATCGCCGAGAAGGTCCGCAGGCTGACCCGGTAGGACAGGTGGCCTTCGAGCTGATGGATGCGGCCGTCGTCCAGGCGCTGGGAGGCCAGCAGCAGGTGGACGGCCAGCGATCGGCCGAGCCTGCCGATCATCACGAACAGCTCGATGAAGTCGGTGTGCGCCGCGATCAGTTCGCTGAACTCGTCGACGATGACGAACAGGGTGGGCAGCGGGGCCAGCGGCGCGCCCTGCGCGCGGGCCTGCTCGTAGTCCCGGACCGAGCTGAAGTTGCCGGCGCGGCGCAGCAGCTCCTGGCGGCGGACCAGCTCGCCGCGCAGCGCGTCGCGCATCCGGTCCACCAGCGCGGCCTCGTCGGCGAGGTTGGTGATGGTCGCGGACACGTGCGGCAGCCGGTCCAGCCCGGCGAAGGTCGCGCCGCCCTTGAAGTCGACCAGCACGAAGTTCAGCGTCTCCGACGAGTGCGTCGCCGCCAGCGCCAGCACGAGGGTGCGCAGCAGCTCGCTCTTGCCCGAGCCGGTTGCCCCGATCAGCATCCCGTGCGGCCCCATGCCGTCCTCGGCGGACTCCTTGATGTCCAGCTCGATGGGCGAGCCGTCGGCGGCGACGCCGATGGGCACCCGCAGCCGCTCGGACCCGTGCCGGGTCGGCCAGACGGTCCTCGGGTCGAACCGTTCCAGATCGCCGAGGCCGAGCAGGTCGGGCAGGTCGAGGTTGGCGCTCAGCCCGTCGGGGGTCTGCTCGGCGCTCTCGCCGGCGCTGTGCCGGGCCATCAGCCGGGCCAGCATCGCCATCCGGACCCGGGACAGCACGTCCGGGGTGGCCAGGCGGGTCCGGACCTCCCGCCCGACCCGGTCGACCTCGACGATGTCCATGGTCGCGGCGGCGGTGGCGGTGGCGGTGATGTCGAGGTGCAGCAGGTGCCGGGCGCTGCCGCCGCCGCCCGGCTCGAAGTCGACGAGGACGGCGTTGCGGTAACCGGAGACGAGGAACCGGGACCCGGGCGAGATCCTGCCGCCGTCGCTGACCACGACGACGAACGGTTCGGCACGCGAGGGCGCCGCCCCGGTCTCGAACCGGGCCCGCTCCCCGAAGCTCTGCCCCAGCAGCCGTTCGACGTCCTCCAGCGACTCCCCGAACAGCCGCACCGGGCCGGCCGCGTCGTGGTCGTCGGGGTGCTGGGCGTGCGGCAGCCACTTCACCCAGTTCCACTCCTCGCGCCGCTGCGCAGAGGCGCAGACGGCGATCCGGACCTCGTCCGGGGCGTGGAAGGTGGCCATGTGGGCGAGCATCGCCCGCACCATGCCCAGTGACACCTCGCGGTCGCCATCGACCTGGATCCGGGCGAACCCGCGGATGAACAGGGCGACCGGCTGGCCGGGGACCGTCGTGTACGCGCGGGTGAACCGCCGCAGCGCCTTCGCCGACACCGGCTCCAGGTCCTCCACCGGGCTGGTCTGCAACGGGGTGATCCGCACGGCGAGGCGCTGCGACCCGGTCCCCACCCGCACCTCACCGAAGTCCGGGTGGGTCGGACGGCGTTCCCACAACCGGCTGGTCATGGCCAGCGACCACAGCGACTCCGGGTCCGGGTGGCGCCAGGCGAGGGCGGAACGCTGCTTCTCCGCGTAGCCCCGGACCTGGCGGCGGGTGCGGGAGAGGTAACGCAGGTAGTCGCGGCGCTCGCCGCCCACCTTGTGCTTGCGGTCGCCGGACTGCGTCATGACCTGGCCGAGGCCCATGGTGGCCATGCCGAGGCCCATCACGGCCATCATCGCCAGGCCCGCGGGCCCGGACGCCGAGCGACCGATGTAGAAGTACATCATTCCGCCGGACATCAGGGCCATCGGGAGGATCATCACCAGCACCCGCATGCCCGCGGCCTGAACCTCGGGGATGGTGGGCGGCTCCTGAAGCGTGATCTCGCCGTGCGGCATCTCCGGACCGGTACGGCGGGCGGGGCGGCGAAACGCGACCGTGGCCATGTCCCGTACACGCGTCCGGCGCGACGGCGGGTTGAGTCCGGCCCCTGTGACCTGGATCACGTTGATGAACCGGCCTGCCCGAGTCCGGCGTGCCGAAGACATGGCACAGACCAGCGCGGCGGAGGTCTGCCGTCTTCTCGTCATCGGGCCGACCAGCCAGGTCGATCTGTCCGTGCCCACCCACGTACCCCTGACCGACCTGATGCCGGCGCTGCTGCGCAGTCTCGGCCCCGATCTCGCCGATCGCGGGCTGGAACACAGCGGCTGGGTGGTGCAGCGGCTCGGCTCGCCCCCGCTGGACGAGGATCTCAGCGTCGCCGAGCACGAGCTGCTCGACGGCGACACCGTCCACGTCCGCCCGCGTTCGGACCAGATCCCGCCGCTGGACTTCGACGACCTGATCGATGGCATCTCCACCGGGATCAGCGCGCGTTCGGGCCTGTGGCGGCCACGGACCACCCACACGGTGTCGGCGGTGGCGCTGGTCGTGTGGTTGCTGGTGGCGCTCGTCGTGCCGGTGCTGGCCGCTCCGCACGTTCCCGCTCCGACTGCTGGCGCCCGCGGCGTCACCGGCAGCGCCACCGACGGCGGCGGCGACGCGTTCGGCCGGCCTGTGACGGTGGGCGTCGTCGCGATGCTGCTGTTCGTCGCCATGGTGGTGTCGGGGCGGGGGCAGCGGGATCGCGCGGTGACCGCGCTGCTCGGCGGTGCGGTGGTGGCCTTCGCCGTGGAGGCGGTGGTACTCCAGGTCGCCGATGCCGACGCCGGTTCGGGCGTCGGCGCCCACCTGCCCGAGATGCTGCTGGCCGGCGCGGGAGTCGCCGTGCTCGCGAGTCTGCTGGTGCTGGTCGTGGCGTCCGTGCGGGACACGCTGCTGCCGGTCGGTCTCGCGGTCGTGGCCATCGCGCTCGCCGCCGCCGTGGCCGGTGAGCTGCGTTCCGCCGTCGGACTGGACTGGACCAGGACAGCGGCGGTGATGGCACTGCTCTGCGTGGCGGGCCGCCCCGCGGTGCCGATGGCCTCGTTCAAGCTCGCCGGGCTGACGCTGCCGCCGCTGCCGGTCGAACCGGAGGATCTGCAGGACGACATCGACCCCGAACCGGGGGCGCAACTGCTGGCCCGCACCGCCCGGGCCGACCGCTACATGACCGCCCTGCACGCGGCCAGCGGGGTCGTGTCGATGATCGCGATGCTCCGCCTGGCGCTCGCGCCCGGCTGGCTGCCGGCGACGGTCGCCCTGCTCGTCGGGTTCTCGCAGGTGCTCGCCGCCCGGCCGATGACGAGTACCTGGCACCGCCTGGCGTTGGGACTGCCCGCCGGCGCGGGTCTGGTCGCCGTCGTCCTGTCGCTGCCGACCCGGTCGGGCGCGCTCGGAGACGGCGCGGTCCTGCCCACCGTGCTGGCTCTGCTGCTCGCGGTCGTCGCCGCGGCCTGCGTATACACGCTTCCCCGGCGCCGGTTGACGCCGATCTGGGGGCGCCTCGGCGACTGGGGGCACGCCACCGCGCTGGTGATCTCGGTTCCGATGGTGGTCGGGATGCTCGGCGGAATCGGATTCATCCGTTCGGTGGTCGGCTGAGATGCCGTCGCGACGAGATCAGGTCAACGCGCACAACTACATGGTGTTCCGGCTGACCGGGGCGCTTGTGCGGGCCGAACCGGACATCCTGGAGTCGCCGACCCGCCGGGACCTGCGCGGGCTGGTCACCGGGGGCGTGGCGGCGATCCTGCTGCTGGCGGTGGTCGCGGTCTGGGCGCTGATCTCCGCGCGGGGGTCGACGGCCTGGCGCAAACCCGGCGCCCTGATCGTGGACAAGTCGAGCGGGAGCCGGTTCCTGCTGGTCGACGGCGCGTTGCGGCCGGTGCGCAACATCGCCTCGGCCCGGCTGCTCACCGGCCAGGCCGTCTCGCCGGTGGTGGTGGCGCGATCCCGGCTGGCCGGAGTGCCGCGCGGCGCCCCCCTCGGCCTCGCGAACGCCCCGGACACGCTGCCCGACCCCGGTCACCTCAACGAGGGCGTGTGGCGGCTGTGCGCCAGGCCCGGTGCCGGCTGGGGAGGGAAGGTGGCCGGCGACGCCGCTGCCGGTGCAGCTGGTGCCGATGCTGGTGCAGCCGGTACTGGTGGGGGTGGCGGTGCTGGTGCAGGTGGCGGGCAGGCCATGATTCTTGACGTCGGCGTCGCCGCGGCGACGCCCCGGCTCGGCGCCGACGTGGGGCTGCTGGTCTCCGCCGACGGGCAGCAGTACCTGCTCTGGCGGGGGCAGCGGCTACTGCTGGCCCGTCCCTGGGCCGCCGACGTGCTTGGCTTTGGCACGGTCGCGCCGACCGCCGTTGCGCCGGCGTGGCTGGACCTGGTGCCGGTGGGGCCGGACCTGGCGCCGGTGTCCGTGCCGGGCCGGGGGACGCCCGGTCCGCCGATCGGCGGTGAGCCCACCCAGCTGGGCGAGTTGTTCGCGGTGCCGACGGGAAACGGGTCGCTCGCCCACTACGTCCTGCTGCAGTCCGGGCTGACCGCGCTGACTCCGACGCAGTACGCCCTGGCCCGAGCCGAGGCGGGCGACGCAGCGGAGCGGTCGATCACCCCGGGCGATCTCGCGGCCGCCGTGCGCGCCGCGATGCCGGCGCCGCAGAACGCGTTGCCGGCGACGCCGCCGCAGATCCGGCCGCCGGCCCCCCACGAGTCGGTCTGCGTCGAGTCCTCGCCGGACCCGGCCGGCTCGACGTTCGACGTCGTGCTCTCGACGGTGCCGCCGGCGGCGGGTCGACGGACGTCCGGCGACACCGCCATCGGCGTCGCCGCGGGTGGCGGCGCCCTGGTCGTGCCCAGACCGCTGCCTCGGGACAGTCGCGCGGCGGACGTGGACAAGCAGCCGGGCGTACTGGTCGACGGCAGCGCCATGGCATATCCGGCGACCGGGGACGCGATCAAGGCTCTCGGCTACCCACCCGAGCTGGCCGTCGCCGGCCCCTGGAAGCTCCTGGCGTTCCTGCCCACGGGACCGTCGCTGACGACGCCGGGAGGGAGGTGAGGACAACCAGCCGTGGGCCCGGCGACCACCACCGTTAGTGACGATCGCCACCAGTAGTGACGATTACCCCCAGTAATGACGTCCGAGTCCGAACCAGGAGGGCACCCCCCGTGGCAAATCCGATTCTCGTCGCCGACGAGGCCACCACCGTTCACATGATCAAGGCCTTCGACACCTGCCAGGACGAGTGCGACAACGTCCAGAAGACGATCGACGGCGCCGCTTCCCTGCTGTTCTCGACGTGGGGCGGCGTCGCGGCCGCCAAGTACCGCGACGCCATCGCCGGCTGGCAGACCGGTTTCAACGAGGTCCGGACGGCGCTGAACCTGCTGAACGACTCGATGGCCGCCTACGCCAAGTTGACGACCACCACCGAGGACAACACCGTGATGATCGGCTCCAGCTGGGCCCAGGGACTCACCTGACGCGCAGCCGGCCGACCGCCGACCCAGCCCGAACCCCGGAATCTGCCGGAATGCACCGGAATGCGCTGGAATCCAATGAATCCGAAGAAATGAGGAGAACGTGGCCACCTATCAGTTCAGCCCGAACGGCGCCCTCGACACCGCCGGCGAACTTCAGTTCGTCACCAAGGCGCTCGAGGCGTCGCTGGGCGATCTGACGCAGAAGGTGCAGTTGTTCATTGCGGCCAACGCCGGTAACGCGCCGGAGAACTACGCGGCGGCGCAGACCCAGTGGAACCAGGGCCAGCAGGACATGGAGGTATCCCTCGCGGTGGGCATGCAGAAGCTCGAGGAGATCCACAACGAGTACGTACTGGGAGACCGGAAGGGGGCGAACGTCTTCGGCTCGCTCATCTGACGGTGCTCGTCCCGCCGGTCACGCGTGTTCGTCCCCGCGGCGCGTTCCGCCGGTGACCAGTTCTACTCGTGCCCAGCGGCCGACCGGATCCCGCGCGGACCACCACCGGCATGCCGGGTCAGGCGGGCCGGTCGGGCCGCTGCTCTCTTGCAGGGACATACCTACCGAGGCGAACGACAGGAGAGACCCATGGGCACCGAGTTCACCATCAAGATCGACGAACCGACTCTCCAACGGCTCCGGACCGAGTACGGGGACCTGCTGTCAGACATGGACACCCGCCTGGCCGACTATCAGTGGGACAGCGGCGAGACCTACTCGGATCTGACCTTGGGCGACCAGTTTCCCCTGCGACTGGGCGGCGCCGATTTTGCTGAGGCCGTGAAGCTGGCCAAGGCGCTGGACAAGGTGCGCAAGAACCTCACGGGCCGGTTCGACACGGTGTACTCGAACGCGTCGAACCTGTACTGGGGCCTGCAGTCGCTGCTGGCGGACACGGACGCGGTCGAGAATCTGAACCAGATGACGGCAGAGGAGTTCGACGAGTTCATCCCCACGGAAACAACCCAGGGCCCGGGTGAGGGTCCGACCGCCACGGGCAACGGGAGCTGACGATGGCTGCTGCCGAGCCGATCGAGGACGTCCTCCAGCGCATCCTCGGGTACACCGTCGGCGCCAGCGACGGCGGCCTCAATCTTGCCACCGGCCCGGGTGATTCGGGTTCGGAGAACACAGGCGGGACGCCCAGCAAGCCCGTCGCCGACAATCTGCGGCCGACCACCATCGGGGGGCCCGGCGGTGCGGCCTGGCTGATTCCCGAGGAGCGCAAGGAGCATTACCACACCAGCGGAAGCTGGAAGCCGAAGTTCAAGGAGGGCGCCATCACCTTCTGGCGCTGGATGTCCAGCGACTCGATGAGCAACGCGGAGCAGCTCACCGTGTGGGTCGGTAAGAAGGACGACTCCGAGTCGTCGAGCCGCAACTCCCTGACGCCCGCGGGTAGCGGGGACAGCAATCCGCTGCTGGATGTCCGATCGGCGTGGGCCGGGGTGTTCAAGGACATCCCGCAGATCGCCGGCCCGCGTACGCCGTTCGATCCGGCCACGCTACGTGGGGTCAATGCTGCCCTGCAGCAGGTTGGATTGTGGTCCAAGGGCATCTTCGACGATCTGGACAACGACGTCTCCCGGCTGGACACGAAGACCGCGAACTTCGACGGCTCGGCGGCCGCGGCCTTCCGGGACCAGGTCAACGCGGCGAGGCGCGGCGTGCTGGGTCTCCTCGACCAGATCAAACCCTGGGCCGACCCGTTGGGACAGGCCGTCACCAGCGCGCTGAACTTCGTGAACCAGCTGAACCTGGACAATGCCTACTGGTATGGGCAGAACGGCCCGGGGGAAACCCGGCCACCGATCGGCGGGCCGCCCGGGGTCTGGCCCGACCCTTACGCGCTCATCGTCCGGATGTTCGACCAGTCAACCGTGTACAGCACCTATGGTACCGACCCGAACTACAATCATTCCGGCGGCCTGTGGGAGACCGGGCGGATCCGCGGTGAACTCGGGGAGTACGAGTACGACCTGTGGCGGGAGATGTACATTCGCTTTCCCGACTGGAGCGGTGTCACCGGGGAGTTCGCGGTGCTCCGGCAGCCGTCCTGGTTCGCTGCCGACCAGGCGCTGCGGGCCGCGTGGGCGAAGAAGGTGCAGGACAGCTTCGCGCCGTCGGCGGGTCTCGCCCAGGAGATGATGACCAAGTTCACCACCGCGGCCGGCAAAATCAAGCTGACCGCGATGCCGCCGGTCACGCACACCCCTCATCCCACCCCGGAGA
>NZ_JAMPTM010000246.1 GCF_025403375.1 Frankia gtarii | reverse complement strand
ACCCCACCGCGCCGACCCACCCCGCGCCGCTGGGCCACTGCGCGCCCTGCGCCATCCCGCCGCACATCCTCGAACGCATCGTCCGCAACGGCAGTGACGATCAGCGTTCCTGGGCGCTGTCCACCCTCGTCCAGGACAGCTCGCACCGCACGATCCGCGTCCACAACGGCCAGCTTCGTGCGGTGCAGCGCGGCGCCGCGCCGCCGCGGCTCAGCCCAGATGACGGCCCACGCCGCACCGTGGGGGACGCCGCCGGCACCGAGACGCTGCCGGGTCGGACCGTCCGCACCGAGGGCGACACGGCGGTCGACGACGTGGCGGTCAACGAGGCCTACGACGGTCTCGGCGCCACGTTCGCGTTCTACTCCGATGCGTTCGGCCGCGACTCGATCGACGATGAGGGAATGGCACTGCTCGCCACGGTCCACTACGGCGACCATTACGACAACGCCTTCTGGAACGGCCGACAGATGGTGTTCGGCGACGGCGACGGCGAGCTCTTCCAGCGGTTCACCGTATCGCTGGACATCATCGGGCACGAACTGACCCACGGCGTCACCGAGGACGAGGCCGCGCTGATGTACGTCAATCAGTCCGGGGCGCTCAACGAGTCGGTCAGCGATGTCTTCGGCTCCCTGGTGAAGCAGCACGCGCTCGGGCAGACGGCCGAGCAGGCCGACTGGCTGATCGGCGACGGGCTGCTCACCGCCGCGGTGCAGGGCGTGGCGCTGCGATCGATGAAGGACCCCGGCACCGCCTACGACGATCCCGTGCTCGGCGACGACATCCAGCCTGGACATATGTCCAGGTACGTCAAGATGACTGGCGACAATGGCGGCGTCCACATCAACTCGGGAATCCCCAACAAGGCGTTCTACCTCGCCGCGATCGCGCTCGGCGGGCACGCGTGGGAGCGGGCCGGCCGCATCTGGTACGAGAGCCTGCGCTCGCCGCAGGTTCGGCCGAACGCGACCTTCCGCTCGTTCGCGGCGGTGACGAGCCGCCAGGCCGGCCTGCTGTTCGGCGCGGACGAGCGCAAGGCCGTCAGCGAGGCGTGGCACGAGGTCGGCATCACGGTCTGACGCCACCAGGACCGCACGAATCCCGCGAATCGTATGTAATCCCCAGACTCGGCACAGGCTCCCCACAGCGGGGCCCGGCAGCGTGTGCACCGGCCGGCGCTCACACCGGCAGTCCCGCTGCCCCGAGGAGGAGCATGAACGACGTCAGGACGTCCCGGTACGCATGCCGAGACGGCATCGCGACACGACTGCGCCGGCTCATCCTGCCGCTGCTGGCGGTCACCCTGGCGGCCGCGCTGGCGGGATGCGGGGGCGGCGGGAGTGACTCGGCGGCCGGCGCGGCCTCGGCGGTGGCCCCTTCCACGGGGGCGGCTTCCGGCACGACGACTCCCGCCGCCGGTGGAAGGACGGACGCGATGGCGTCCTATCGGACCTGCCTCGCGAACAACGGGGTGACGCTGCCGACTCCGGGCGCCGGCGCGGCGGGAAGCGCCCCGGGGCAGGGAGCCCGTCCGACCGGCGCCCCGCCGTCGGGCGCCCCGAACGGCGGCGGGGGCGGGGGGCCCGGTGCCGGCGGTGGCCCCGGCGGTGCTGTGGGCCCGGGCTCGACCGCCGCACCGCCCGGCGTGGATGCCGACACCTGGCGTACCGCGCGGGCCGCCTGCGCGTCGCTGGCACCCACCGCCCCGGCGGCGACCCCGGGTGCGGGGGCCGCGAGCTGACCCACGCGCTGACACCGCGCCGCGCTCGCGGTCAGCCGTTCGACTTCGGTCGACCCCCGATGCGCCGGCCCGCCCGTGCCGATGGCCCTCGCTCCTCCCCGCGACCCGCCGATGCGGTCCCCGCCTCGTCCCCGGTCAGGGGTGGCACCGAGCGCCCGGCCTCCGCCTGCTCCGCACCGGCGCACTCCGCGGGCACCCGGTCCGATGCCGGGAAGGTCGCCTGCGGGTCTGACGGCCGTGCCGCGGCGCCCCGGGACCGAAGCAGTTCGGACATCTTCGCCGCCGGCAGCGGTACCGAGATCGCCTCGCCCTGGAGCAGATCGCAGCCGAGGTCGATCATCATCGCAAGCGTGCGCTCGTCCTCGATGCCCTCGCCGACCACCCGCAGCCCGAGCCGGTGACCCAGGTCGAGCACCGAGCGCACGATCGCGGCGTCGGGCAGGCTGCCGCGGGCATCCGTGACGAAACCGCGGTCGATCTTGACCTCGTCGAACGGGAGCGCCTTGAGGATCTCCATGGAGCTGTAGCCGGTGCCGAAGTCGTCCAGGGACAGTGCGACCCCCTGCGTGCGTAGCTCGTTCAGCATCGTGGCCGCCCGGGCCGGCTGGGTGACCAGCGCACTCTCCGTGATCTCCAGGGTGAGGACGTCGCTGGCCAGGCCGTGGGCCGCCAGCGAGCCGGCGACGACCTGCGGCAGGTCGTCGAGCACCAGCATCCGGGCGGAGAGGTTCACCGAGACCGGCAGATGCAGGCCCTCTCGAGCCCAGGCGGCGCACTGACGTAGCGCCTCGTCGAGGACCCAGCGGGTCAGATCGGCGATCAGCGGCGAGCGTTCGGCGATGGGTAGGAACACCCCCGGCGCCAGCAGCCCCCGGGTCGGATGGTGCCAGCGCAGCAGCGCCTCCGCGCCGACGATCTCGCCCGAGAGCGCCGACTGCAACGGCTGGTAGAACAACAGCAGCTCACTGCGAATGATCGCGTTGCGCAGCTGCGCGTACAGCGCGATCTCCTCGGGCCGCACCCCGGTGATACCGGGATCCCACAGCCCGAGGCTCTCCCCCACCCGCCTGGCCCGCAGCAGCGCCGAGTCGGCGCAGGTCAGCAACCCGCCCATGGTGGCGCTGTCGCGGGGGGCCACGGCGATCCCGACGGAGGCATCCACCTCGACGTCGACGCCGCAGACCTGGAACGGACCCTGGATCTGGCGCAGGACCTGGTGCCCGAGTGCCCAACGCCGCTTCGTCTCCGCCGGGGTGGGCACGGCCAGCGACGCATCCGGTCGGCGTGGCGCGGCAGCCACCGTCGCCGGGGCCGGCATCCCCGGGAAGACCAGGGCGAACTCGTCCCCGCCGGCGCGACCGACGAACGCCGGCCTTGGTTCGAGCGTGGCAAGCGTCCGCGCGATGATCTGCAACAGCCGGTCGCCGCCGACGTGCCCCAACGCATCGTTGATTTCGTGGAACCGGTTGATGTCGACAAGGACCAGGATCGCCTCCCGACCGGCCGCCTGGATCTCCGCAACGACCCTTTCACCGCGTTCAAGGGTGCCCGCCCGGTTGGCCAGGCGGGTGAGCGGGTCTATGTAGCTCTGCAGCAGACCCGCGCGGAACAGACCTTTCACGATCGATCCGGCCGCGATCGTACAGATCGCCGCGGACACCGCGGGGCCGGCGGTCTCGTTCAGGTCGCCGCCGACCGCCACTCCGGCCGCGAGCGCCCCGACAATCATCGCAATGACCAGAATTGAACCGGGGATTGCAACGAGAGCAACATAGGCGCACATCGGCGGAAACCAGACCAGATACATTTCGGTCTGACGGCCGGAGGTGGACGCGGCGAGGCCGAGGCCGAGTGAGATGGCGAGAGAGGCGGCGGCGAACGGCGGCACCCAGGTCCAGCGCGGTTTCGCCACCCACCCGATCAGGATGTTGACCGTCGCGACCAGTACCCCGACCCAGGTCTCCCAGCGCAGATAGCCCGGCGAACCGGGCACGACGGCGGCAAGCAGGAAGAGCACGACGGCGCCGGTCGGCGCGACGATGAGGAAGCGCCGGCGGTCGGCGTGCGAACCACCGCTGAACACGAGCCGCATCCCTCCCCCGCCGCTGGCGCCGGCCCGCGGGACGTGTCTGACCCACGGATCGAACCTGGCCGGGCGTCCCGGCCAGGCCTGTCCCGGCGGACCTCGACGCCCAGCCGCATGAAACGGCCGGCATCGCAGCCTCCTGCCGAGCCGGTCTTTCCCACCGCGGTAGGACGGCGAAGATATCGGCTGTGCCGACATCTTCGACTGAAAGACGGCGGGCCGCGCCGGCCGGCGGCGATCCGGAACCGAGATCACCACCCGTGACGCTACGAGATCCGGGTCAGGCTTTCTTCAACATAGCCGGTGGAGCGGAGCGAGTAACATGCACCCGATACATTCGCCTGCGGCGCCGAGACCAGGTCTGGACATATGGTCCGCAGGCCGAAAAATGCCCGCCAGAACGTATGCGGATCATCACGGCGTGCCCACCCGAGGAACGGCATTTCCGGCATCAGTGGGCCGCGTCGTCCCAGGTCCGGCCGGAGCCGACGCTGACGTCGAGCGGCACCGACATGGTGTAGGCGGAGGTCATCTCGGCGCGGACGAGCGCCTCGACCGCGCCGTACTCGCCGGGAGCGATCTCCAGCACGAGTTCGTCATGGACCTGGAGCAGCAGCCGGGAGGCGTGCCCACCGGCCCGCAGCGCCCGGTCGACGCCCAGCATGGCGATTTTGATGATGTCGGCGGCCGAGCCTTGAATCGGGGCGTTGAGCGCCATTCGCTCGGCCATTTGCCGGCGCTGGGCGTTGTCGCTGGTCAGGTCGGGCAGGTAGCGCCGCCGGCCGAGGATCGTCTCGGTGTAGCCGTCGCGGCGGGCCCGTTCGACGACGCCGCGCAGGAAGTCTCGGACCCCGCCGAAGCGGGCGAAGTAGGCGTCCATGTGCTCGCGGGCCTCGTCGGGGGCGATGCCGAGCTGGCCGGCGAGGCCGAAGGCGGACAGCCCGTATGCCAGTCCGTAGGACATCGCCTTGATCCGCCGGCGCAGCTCCGGGTCGACCTCGCTGACCGGCAGCCCGAACGCCTCGGCGGCGACGAAGGTGTGCAGGTCCTCCCCCGACCCGAACGCCTCGATGAGGCCCTCGTCGCCGGACAGATGCGCCATGATCCGCATCTCGATCTGCGAGTAGTCCGCGGTGAGCAGGGTCTCGTAGCCGGGGCCGACGACGAAGGCGCGCCGGATCTGGCGCCCCTCGGCGGTGCGGATCGGGATGTTCTGCAGGTTCGGATCGGTGGACGACAGCCGGCCGGTGGCGGCGATCATCTGGTTGAACGTGGTGTGGATGCGGCCCGCGTCGTCGATCATGGGGAGCAGCGAGTCGACGACGGTCTTGAGCCGGGCGACGTCGCGGTGGCGCAGCAGCACCGGCAGCAGCGGATGGTCGGACTGGACAGCAAGCCAGGCGAGGGCGTCGGCATCGGTGGTGTAGCCGGTCTTGATCTTCTTGGTCTTGGGCAGGCCGAGCTCGTCGAACAGGATCTGCTGGAGCTGCTTGGGCGAGCCGAGGTTGAACGCCCGACCCACGATCTCGTGGGCCTGCGCGGCGACGGCCGCGACCTCGCCGCTGTAATGCTTCTGCAGCTCGGTCAGATGCTCCTCGTCGGCGGCGATGCCGGCCCGTTCCATCCCGGCGAGGACCGTGACGAGCGGGAGTTCCATGTCGCGAAGCAGCGTGGCGGCGCTGCGGCGTTCGAGGTCCGCGTCGAGCTCGTCGGCGAGTTCCAGGCAGGCGCGGGCTCGCACCGCGTCGGCGTGTGACTCCTGCGCCTCCCCGGAGCCATCGAGGGTGAGCTGGCCGTTGCCGGTGGGTTCCACCGCCACGTCGCGGTGCAGGTAGCGGGCGACCAGATCGGCCAGGTCGAACGAGCGCTGGCCGGGCAGGGCCAGATAGGCGGCCAGCGCGGTGTCGCTGGTGACACCGGCCAACGGCAGGCCCAGCTCCGCGAGCGCGAGCATCGGGCCCTTGACGTCGTGCGCGGCCTTCGGCTGGTGGGCGTCGGCGAGCCAGCCGCCGAGCGCCGCCAGGTCCGCCGGGGTGAGCTGGGTCGGGTCGAGCCAGGCCGCGGTGCCGTCGGCCGAGGCAAGCGCGAGGCCGGAGAGCACCCCCGTACCCCGCCCCCAGCTGCCGCGGGGGTGCAGGCCGGTGCGGGCGATGCCGCGGGCGTGCTCATCGAGCCACCGGGCCACCTCGTCGGGCCCGAGGGTGGTCGACTCGACATCGAAGCCCTCCTCGACGGGGGGCGGGGCGGTGGCGAGGGCGGCGTAGAGCCGCTCGCGCAGAACGCGGAACTGCAGCGTGTCGAACAGCTGGTGGACGGCCTCGCGATCCCAGGGGCGCAGGCGCAGCCCATCCGGGGCGACGGGAAGCGGGACGTCGCGGGCCAGCTCGGTCAGCGAGCGGTTACGGATCACCGAGGCCAGGTGGGCGCGCAGCGACGCCCCCGTCTTCCCGCCGATCTCGTCGGCCCGGTCCACCAGCTCGGCGAGCGAACCGAACTGCTGGATCCACTTGGTGGCGGTCTTCTCCCCCACCCCCGGCACGGAGGGCAGGTTGTCGGACGGGTCGCCGCGCAGCGCCGCGAAGTCCGGGTACTGCACCGGGGACAGGCCGTACTTCGCCTGGACCTCGTCCGGCGTGAAGCGGGTCATGTCGGAAATACCCTTGCGGGTCATCAGCACCGTGACCCGCTCGTTGACGAGCTGCAACGCGTCCCGGTCGCCGGTGACGACCAGCACGTCCATTCCCTCCGCCGCGCCCGCGGTCGCGAGCGTGGCGATCACGTCGTCGGCCTCGTAGCCGGCGGCGCTGACCCCCGACACGGCAAGCGCGTCGCACACCTGATGGATGAGGCTGACCTGCCCGACGAAGTCGGCCGGGGTCTCCGAACGGCCCGCCTTGTACTCCGCGTACTGCGTGTGGCGGAAGGTCGGCGTCGGCAGGTCCCAGGCGACGGCCACGTGGGTCGGCTTCTCATCGCGCAGGACGTTGATGAGCATCGAGGTGAAGCCGTACACGGCATTGGTCGGCTGGCCGGTGGTGGTGGAGAAGTTCTCCACCGGCAGCGCGTAGAACGCGCGGTAGGCCAGCGAGTGCCCGTCGAGCAGCAGCAGCCGCGGTGCTGTGGCGGCCGCTGGCACCACCTTCTTCGCAGCGGCCGACTTCGCCGTAGCCGTCGATGTCGACGTGGCGGTGGACCTGCGGGCGCGCGGCTTGGCCGGCAGAGCCTCCGCGACGGGCCCTGCCTCGGTGGCGGAGGGAGCCGGCTGGTCGGCGGACGAGTTCGACGTGGTGACGGACACGCGGCGAGTTTAGGCCGTGCGTCCGACAGGTTCGTCGCGAGTGGGTGGTCCGTCGCGGCGAGGGGCCACTGCGCGCCCGGACCACACCACCGGCTGTGTGGCACGCGGATGGTGGCGGCCGGCTCCGGCAGGCGGCGCCGGCCGACGCAGAGTACCGGCGCCGACCCCGGACAACGCCCCGAGGTCCGGCTACCGCTCGCGGTTGGCCGGCAATCGGATCGGATCTGCTCGTCTAGGCTCGCGGTCATGACCGCTGCCGATGCCGTGTCCGCCGCCGATGACATCGCCCCGAGTCAGGGCGGCGGCGGGGGCGTGGATCACGGTGGCAGGGACCATGCCCGCAGGGACGACGGCGGTAGAGATGGCGGCCGTAGGGATAACACCGCGGACAGCGATGTCGCGGGTGCCGCCGCGATTCGGCTCGCCGCCCAGGTCAATGCCGCACGTGGCGAGATCGAGCAGCGGATGGGCATCCTGCTCACCGAGGCGAGCCCCGAGCGGCTGGTCGCCACGATGCCCGTGGAGGGCAACCGGCAGCCATACGGCCTCCTACACGGAGGCGCATCGGTGGTGCTCGCCGAGACCTTGGGCTCGGTCGGCGCGACCCTGGACGCGCCCCCCGGCTCGACAGTCGTCGGCATCGAGATCAACGCCTCGCATCACCGATCGACGACCTCCGGCGCCGTCACCGCCGTCGCCACCCGCATCCGTGGCGGGCGCACCCTCGTCACCTACGACATCCGGATCACCGACGACGCCGGCCGCGTGACCTGCACCTCCCGGCTTACCTGCATGATCCGCAGTGGGCGGCCGACCGGCTCGCGCGAACCCGAGCCGAGCTGAGCTGAGCTGAGCGAGGAGCGACCCGCCACCCCGCCCCGGCCAGAACACGAAAACTGAATACGGATGAGACTGATCACAATATTTCCCGGTTCCCCTGCCCGCCGGTACCGGCTGTCGGAACGGACGCACCGGACCACTCCGGTGCGTTGACCTGATGAAGGGACCCGCCTAATCTCATCGCCTGTGCACCCGGGACGGGTGAGTAGACAACGTCTGGACGAGGGGAAGGTCCGGACGGCACCAAAACCCTTCCCGGGTGCCGCGAACCTCCAGTTCTGAGCATCGAAATCCTCGATCGGGCCGATCGGCCCTGAGGCCCTAGCCGCCGGGTCCCCCGCACCAGGCCGGACGGAGCCGGAGCAGGTGGGGGCAGGCGGAGGCGGAGGCGGGGCGCAGCCGCGGCGTCAGGGCTTGATGAGTGACTGGACCGGGCCAAGCACGGTCCGCTTCCCATCTCGAATCTCGTAGAGGTAGACCGTGGCCCCCTCCACCTCGCCGTTCTTACGGAACCGGATCTGCTTGGTGACGCCGGGGATGTTCACCGAACCGAACGCCGCCGCCACCGACTCCCGGGTGGCCCCGGTGCCGATCCTGCGGAGCACCTCGATGATCGCGTTGGTGGCGTCGTACGCCTCGCCGGAGTACGTGCCCGGCCGGGTCCCGCTGTTGACCGTCCGGTATTCGGCGACGAACCCCGCCGCCGCGGGATCGCTGTTCGGATCCCCGCAGGCGCAGGTGAGCAGCGTGCCCTCGGCGTTGCCGACACCGGCCTCCCGGATGAGCTGATCGTCGTTCGCCCCGTCCCCGCTGACGATCTTGCCGGTGAAGCCCTTGCTGCGCAGCGTCTTCGTCAGCAGGGCGAGCTCCGAGTAGTAGCCGGAGTAGTAGAGCACGTCCGGCCGCTCCTTAATGATCTTCGTGGCCTCGGAGGTGTAGTCCTTCGTCGGGTTGATGCCGTCATGGACGACCTTGACATCGTGGTCGCCCAGCGCCTGCTCGAGCGCACCGGACAGGCCGGTGCCGTACTCGCTGCGATCATCGAGCGAGTAGACCTTCGTCGCCTTCAGCACCTTGGTCAGGTACTCGGCCGCGGCCGCGCCCTGAACCGTGTCGGGAGCGATCACCCGGTAGAAGGTGAGGAAGCCGAGGTCGGTGAGGGCCGGGTTGGTCGCCGACGGGCTCACCGACAGCAGGCCGGCCTGGCTGTACAGCGGCTCGCTCGACTTCGTCGGCCCGGAGAAGACCGGACCGACGACGGCGAGGACGCCCGGGTTGTCGAGGAGTTTCTGCGCGGCGGTCGGGCCCTGGTCGGGGTTGCCCTGGTCGTCCGACGCCACCAGCCGCAGCCGAAACGGCAGGTCCTCGCGCCGGTTGGCCAGATCGACGGCGGTCAGCACCCCGTCGTAGGCGTTGATGCCCAGCTGCTGGTTGTCGCCGGACAGCGGCCCCTGGAAGCCGATGACGAACTCCTTCTTCGCGACCTCGGCGGTGGATCCGCCGCATCCGCCGAGCACGGACACGGCCGCCAGCACCCCCGCGGCTCCGAGCACCGCCCATCGCCGTCCAGGACCGCTCATCGGACTTGCGGCGTGGGGACCCCGCCGTTCACGGCGGGGAGGAAACGCCGTCCCGTCTTGCCCATTGGCTGACGTCCTTGTCGTAGAATTGTGGCATGTCCCGTTACCGGCTTTATCCGGCCGTCGAGCGGGCGGCTGTGATGGAAGTCCATTGCGGGCATGCGCGGTATGTGTGGAATCCTGCGGTGGAACAGCA
>NZ_JAMPTM010000245.1 GCF_025403375.1 Frankia gtarii | reverse complement strand
GGGCAGGCTGGGGTCCGGGCCGGAACGGTCTTCGTCGTGCTCGCCGGTTCGTCGCCGTCGGTCTGCGTCGTCACCCCTGGTCGGCCCTGCCTGCCCGATCCGCCGGGACGACCGCGCGAACCGCGGCGACCAGTTCGTCGGCGGTGAACGGCTTGGTCACCACCGACAGGCCGGTCGGCACCGGATCCAGCCCCGCGGCGCCGGTCAGCACCAGGCAGCGGGCCGTCACCGCCGGGTCGATGCGGCGCAGCTCGTCGATGAGATCCGCGCCCGAGCGGCCGCCGAGCCGCAGATCGATGAGCAGCACGTCGTGGGCAGCGGCATCCAGCAGCAGCGCCTCCTCGACGGAGCCCGCGGCGCTCACCAGGAACCCCTCCGCGTCCAGGATCCGGCTCAGTAGCGCGCGTAACATCTCGTTGTCGTCGACGACGAGCGCCGTCGGAGCGTCCATGTCCCCACCAGTTTCCGCCGCCGCATCCCCTGCCGCACCCCCCGGCCCGGATCTCCTTGGCCGCAACGGTACCGGTAACCGCACGTGCACCAGAGGCTCCCGTCGACACTCGGCAGCGGCTGGGCCGGCTGGCAGCACCGGAGCGGTGGCCGCGGATAATATGTGACCAGCGTCACCCCTGTGTCGGTCGGTCCTTATGGGCCGCCGGAGGTCAACAGTTCGTCGAGTTCAGCGCGGGTCGGCATCGCGATGCCGGCGCCGGCACGCTGCACGGCGATGGTGGCGGCGAGGTTCGCGTGGAACAGGGCGGTGGCCGCGGGCAGGCCGGCGGCGATGCCGGCGCCGAACGCCCCGCAGAAGCAGTCGCCGGCCCCGGTCGTGTCGACGACCGGGACGTGCCGCGCGGCGAGGGTGACGACCGTCCCGGCGATCCGTGCGCACACCCCGGCGCCGCCGAGAGTGACGACGATGTTGTCGTTGGGTCCGGCGCCGTCGGCGAGCAGCCCGCGCACCTCGACCAGGGCCCGCGGGCCGGGTAGCGAGCCGACGCCGACGGCGGCCGGGACCAGGCTCGCGAACTCGTGCTCGTTGACCAGGACCACGTCGGCGGCGGCGAGCAGGTCGGCCGCGGTGGGCCGGTGCGGGGCCGCGTTCAGCATCGTGCGGGCGCCCGCGGCTCGGGCCCGGTGCAGCGCCGCGGCGTTCACCACCGCCGGGATCTCGTTCTGCAGCAGCACCACGTCGCCCGGGCCCAGCCGCAGCGCATCGAGTCCACGTGCCGAGACGGCGGCGTTGGCGCCCGGCACGACGACGATCACGTTCTCACCGGCACCGTCGACCATGGTCACGGCCGTGCCGCTCGGCCCGTCGACGACCGCCAGCGGGGCGACGTCGACCGCCTCGCCGCGCAGGAACTCACGCAGCGCCGAGCCGAAACCGTCGGAGCCGACGGCGCCGACCATGACCGTCTCGGCGCCCAGCCGGCGGGCCGCCACCGCCTGGTTGGCGCCCTTGCCGCCGGGGGACAGCGCCACCGAGCTCCCCGTCACCGTCTCGCCCGGCCCGGGGATGCGGTCCACGCGCGTCGTCACGTCCATGTTGGTCGAGCCGACCACCACGACCCGTCCCACCGCGCGCCTCCCGCGACCTGGTCACCGGCGCGCCGCCCGGTGTCGCCGGCGGCCGGGCCTGCCCATCGTGGCAGAGCCGGGCCGCGGCCGGGGGCCGGATGGGCGCAGTCGCGGATCAGCGGGCGGCGGGGAACCTCGCCCGCCGATCCCGTGCGGCCCGCTTCGCCTTGTACATGTCCGCGTCGGCATGGCGAACGACGAGATCGGGATTGCGCGGGTCGGCCCCGCCGCCGACGGTGCGCGAGGATGCCAGCCCCACCGTCGCTCCGATGACGATGGCGTGGCCGGCGGAGAGGATCGGGGCCGCGACGGTCTCGCGCACTCGCTGGGCGGTGTGCCGCAGGGTGTCGGCGTCGATGTCGGGCAGCACCATGACGAACTCGTCGCCGCCGAGGCGGAACACCGCGCCGTCCGGCGGCTGCGCCCGCGACGAGCCCGCCGCACCGGGCAGCATCGTCGGTCGGTCGGTGGTCGGTCGGTGGTCGGTCGGTCGGTCGGTGGTCGGCCGGTTCGGGGTTCGGCCGCGCTGCGACCGCAGTACCTCCGTCAGCCGGGCGGCGATGGTGCGCAGCACGTCGTCGCCCGTCTGGTGGCCGAAGGTGTCGTTGACCGGCTTGAAGTCGTCGAGGTCGACGAGCAGGATCGTGAAGGGCGCCTGTTGCCGGGCCAGGCAGTCAAGCAGTTCGGTGAGTGCCAACCGGTTCGCCAGCCCCGTGAGTGGGTCGCGAGTCGCCCGTTGCCGCAGCTGTTCCTGCAGCTGGCGCCGCTCCCCGACCTCATGACAGGTCAGCAGGAGGCCGCCGTCGAGGTAGCCCGGGCCGGAGGCGGGCCGCCAGACACCGACCTCGATGTCGAACCACCGGTACCCGCCGTCGGCCGTGCCCAGCCGGATGTCCAGCAGCGACGCCGGGCTTCCGCGGTGCCGTTCGGCCAGGAAGTCCTGCATCCCGGCCCGGTCCTCGGGATGGACGAGCTCGACCAGCGGCAGCCCGATCCTGGTCTGGACCGGGTACCCCAGCAGGCTCTCGACCGCGGAGCTGATGAACGTCGGGCAACCGGCCCGGTTGAGGTTGATGATGATGTCGTGCGACTCGTGCAGCAGGGTCTGCAGCCGCGCGCCGTCGCGCCGGATCGCCTGGTCCTGCCGCAGGATCGCCCGCGTCAGCCCGGCCACGGTGACGACGACGATCGCGACGAGCAGCAGATCGCTGAGGGCATGGTTGGGCTGCGACCCCGCCGTTCCCCGGTAGTCGAGGCGCAGCACGAGGTATGCCGGCGAGGGGCTGCTGGGGATCTCGGTGGCCACCGCGAGGCGCGGGCCACCGTGGCTGTCGCGTGCCGTGACTCGCTTGCTGTGGCCCGGCCTGATCGTGCGCAGCTCGCCGGGATCGAGGATGATCCGCCCAACCGCGGTGGAGTCGTTCGATATCGCCGCCCGGCCGTGCTCGTCGACGATGCTGATCGTCATTCCGAGGTTCTGGGTCGGGCCGGCGGTCGCCGTCGCGGCGCCTCCTCGGCCGAGGGCACGGGCGATCTCCGCGCCCGGCGGCCCGTGCAGCGTCCGGCCCAGCACCAGGAACGCGATGCTATGACCGGCGCGCCGGACGGGCACGACGCTGTAGATCCGGGCCCCGCCGGACTCGTCGAGGACCGGGACGGTCAGGCCGTTGTCGCGGGCGGAGCGCCAGATCGGGCTGTGCGCGGGGAACGGCACCGCCGCCTCCGGGGGCTCGATCGCCCGGGGGCGGCCGTCGGTGTCGACGAGGGCGAGCGGGGTGTCCGCTGCCGACGTTCTCGGCGCGGCGAGGATGGCCAGCGTCCGGGCGTCGGCCGCCGGGTCCGTCAGCGACCAGGGCAGCCGGGAGACCGGGTCGATCAGGCGTCGGGGCTGGCTCAGGTCCGCCGCGAATCCGGCGAGGCGGATGGCGAGGGCATGGCTGTCGGCCATCCGCTGGGCCTCGGTCCGCCGCCGGTTGGTGTTCTCGATCCCCAGGGTGATCATGGTGGTGGTGAGGATCACGGCGCTCAGGGCCAGCAGCGGGACGGCTCGGGAAAGCTGGGCGCGGGCGCTGGCCCGTTGCTGCCGGGACAGCCACCACCGGTCCATCCGGCTCGGCGGCCCGGCCTGCGGTGCCGGCGCCGGCACCGCGCCATCGGTGATCTCCCCGGGGTTGGTCCCGGGGGACTGTCCGGCCGGTTCGGCGCAGGCCTGATCCGCGGCGGCCTGCGGTCCCATCGTCTCGGGAACGACGATCCCGTCCATGGTGCCGTCGGGGAACGTGACCGGGAGCGGCTCGGCGATCGTGAACTCGACCGCGTCGGCATCGACCGCGTCGGTTTCCCCCGCCGTGCCGGACCGGCCCGGCATCGCCACCGCGTACCGCCCCGGTCCGGCCTGCTTGGCCCTGTACATCGCCTGATCGGCGGCCCGCAGTAGCCGCTCGGGCCGGCCCGGTCCGGCGCCCGCCAGAGCGAGCCCGACACTGGCGTCAACCCGCACCACGTAGCCGTCGACGAGGATCGGCTGGCCCACCGCGCGGATGATCCGGGCGGTGACCGCGCGGGCGGCGGGCTCGTCGGTGTCGCGCAGCAGGATCCCGAACTCGTCGCCACCGAAGCGACCGCCCGCATCCGCCGCGCCGAGCGCGGACCGGATCCGCGCGCCCACCGTCTGCAGCACCTGGTCGCCGGCGGCGTGCCCGAAGGAGTCGTTCACCTGCTTGAACCGGTCGAGGTCGACGAACAGGACCGCGCTCGTGCCGGCGGGGCGCGGGGCCGCGGCGGTGGCGGCAAGCTCCTCCTCGAAGGTCGACCGGTTGAGCAGTCCGGTCAGCACGTCATGGCCCGCCTGGTAACCGAGCTGGTCGAGCTGGCGCTTGCGTTCGCCGACGGCATGGCAGGTGATCAGGACCTCGGTGGGGCCGGCCCGCTCCGGCAGCCGGCGGGCGGCGATGTCGAACCAGCGGTCGGCGCCGCTGGCCGGAGTGAGCCGGACGTCGAGCAGCGATCCCGTGGTCGGGTTCTCGATCAGGCGCAGCAGCCGGGTGGCGTCGTCGGGATGGGCCAGCTCGGTCACCATCCGGCCCAACCAGGGCTCGTCCGGATGGCCCAGCAGGGGAACGATGGCCGGGCTGACGAAGGTGAGCCGGCCGGTCGGGTCGGTGACGAGGACGATGTCGTGCGCCGCCGCGAACAGCGCCCGCAGCCCGGCCTGGCAACGCTGGGCGGCGGCCTCGCGCAGCAGCCCGAGGAAGACGATGCACAACACGCCGGTCAGCGCGACCGCCAGCAGGGTCAGGTTGCGCCGGTCGCCACTGGCCCGCAGGTCGGCGTACAGGGAGTTCGTGGGTTGTTGGAAGTAGGTCAGATACCCGGTCGCCGGCTGCGACGCGGTGATGTGGGTCGTCGTCCCGCCGGGACCGGACGACTGCCAGATCCGCGGGGCGTCGCCGTGGGCAAGGGAGCGGCGTAGCTCCGCGGCCGACAGGATCCGCCGGCCGGGTAGCGCCGGGTTGGTCGAGGCGATCGGGACGCCGTTCGGGTCGATCGTCGACACGCTGCCGCTGCTGGTTCCGAGAACGGTCGCGATGCCGCCCAGGAGCTGAAGGTTGATCTCCTGGGCGGAGACGGACACCAGCACGGCCCACGGCCGCGGTGACCCGACCGGGACCACGGTGGCGCGGACCGGTGCGTCGCCGAGGGTGAAGACGGGAGACACGGCGCCCGTGCCGGCCCATGCCGACGACAAGGCGGCGCCGAGGTCGCGTGGAACCACAGTGCTGCCCCGCGGGTACGCCGCGGTGACGGTGCCGCCCTGGTCAACCAGGGCCAGCAGCCGGGTGACGTCGCCCGACGGCGTGAGCTGCAGGCCGGCGAGGAGACGCGCGTTGGTGGCGCCGTCGGCTGGCTGGAAGGGGACGCGGTCGACGGCGGCCGACAGCCCCGCGGGGGCGTCGGCGTCGGACTCCCACCGCGCGAGCTGCTCGACGATCTCGGCCCGGGCCGCCAGCCTCGACGCCTCCTCCCGGTGCAGCAGGTCGGCGCCCATGTGCAGAGCCAGGGAGCCGAGCACCAGGATGGCCACCAGGATGGCCAGCGGCGGGAGGAACCGCCGTCGGCGGGCCGGTTCGCGGCGGGCCGCGAGCGCGGCCATGACGCGGCGGGGTGATCGCCGCCCGCCGATCCGGCCACCTCTGATCATCTGCGCGCCCCGCCCGACAACGTTGCCCGGACTCGACGGATCTCACCGTGAGTAAACGTATTCTGATTTCCGGGCGGCGATTCCTCCCGGTTGTGGGTGAGCATACGAGTATCAGCGCCGCGAGTTTCATCGGCCGCCGCGCGTCCGGTAACAGCCGGGCCTGCCCGTGTGCAGCGCGCAGCAATGGGTTGGATGTCGGCGCGGGCCGGTACGACGGTCCGGATTCCCTGTCGGCAGAATGATGGATACCCAGGGCTGTTTCGCCGATACTTTGCGTCAATCTCGGTGGCGCGGCTCCTGGTAGCCTCGACTTTGGGTGTTTGAGGGTGACGTAGAGTGTCGATCTGGCGGCGAATTGTTGTCGTGACGCTGCCACCGCTCGCGATCCTCCCGGCGGGTCTGACGTTACTTTCGGTGTTTCTCGAGACTCTCCGTAGTGCCCTGGCGGTCTAGCCCATTCGAGCATCGCGTAGCATGATCAACTGATCACGACGTGCTCCAGGATCTGACGGTGACCTCTGCGGAGTGGGCGGCCCTTACTCCGCGACGGCCGTGCGTCGGGTGGGCCGGTGCCCTGGTCCGTGCGTCGCGGGTAGGACGAGGCCGGGCGGCCGAGCCGATCGTCCGCGCCCGTTCCCGACGTGGTTCGGATCCATCGCTCGCCGGTCGTCACAAATGCACAGCCGCGCTCGCGGCGACTGGCTGCGGATTGTCCGGGCGGCGGTTATATCCACACTGGATGGTGTTTTTCCAGATGGCCGACGGGCGCCGAGAATCAATATGTTGCTCTCGTTTTCACGCCGACCGATCGGGCCGACACAGCCCATCCGGGCAGGCGCGGCCGGGCCGGACAGGTGGGCTCGGCAGGGACCGGGTAGACCCGCTGCCAGAGGGCACGCCGGGCGCCGGGTCTCCCGCCGTCGGTCCACCCCCGCCGGTCTCCCGCTGCCGGTCTTCCGATGCAGGGACGACCGTCGCACGTCGCACGTTTCGAGAGGAGTGGCGATGAGCTCGTCGATCGAGGCGCGGCGACCCACGGTGGCTCCGCGGTCGTCTCCCGCCCGGACACATGAGGTGACGAATCAGCCGCCGCCCCTGGTCGGCCACGACGCGTCCGCGGATCCGGCACTGCTGGCAGCGCTGGTCCGGGAAGGCGCCGGCTGGCATCTGGACGCCCTGCGCCGCCTGGGACGGCTGGCCGGCACCGAACAGGCCCGGCGCTGGGCGGAGGAGGCCGACCGGTTCCCGCCCGAACTGCGCACACATGATCGTTACGGCAATCGCGTCGACGAGGTCGACTTCCACCCGTCCTGGCACGCGCTGCTCGAGGTGGCGGTGCGGGAGGGGTTGACCGGGGCACCGTGGGCGGACCCCCGTCCCGGCGCGCACGTCGCGCGGGCGGCGAACATCCTCGTCTGGGGCACCGTCGAGCAGGGGCACCTGTGCCCCGTGTCGATGACCTACGCCGTGGTCCCGGCGCTGCGAGCCGCCCCCGATCTCGCGGCCAGGTACGAACCGTTGCTGACCAGCCGGGTCTACGACCCGGGGCTGCGCCCGCCGGAGGGCAAGGCCGGGCTGCTCGCCGGCATGGGCATGACCGAGAAGCAGGGCGGTTCGGACGTTCGGACGAACACGACGACGGCGACGCCGGCCGCCGACGGCACCTATCGGCTACGGGGCCACAAGTGGTTCACGAGTGCGCCGATGAACGACGTCTTTCTGGTCCTGGCACAGGCACCTGGCGGGTTGTCCTGTTTCTGGGTGCCGCGGGTGCTCCCGGACGGGAGCCGGAACACATTCCGCATTCAGCGCCTGAAGGACAAGCTCGGCAACCGCAGCAATGCCAGCAGCGAACTCGAGTTCGACGACACCGTGGCCTGGCTGGTCGGCGCGGAGGGACGTGGGGTCCGCGTCATCATCGAGATGGTGGCGATGACCCGACTCGACGCGGGCCTCGGGTCCGCGGCCGGGATGCGGGCCGCGGTCATGGCGGCCGCGCATCACGTACGCCACCGGCGGGCCTTCGGAACCTGGCTGATCGACGCCCCACTGATGCGCAATGTGGTGGCCGATCTGGCCCTGGAATCCGAGGCGGCGACCACTATGGTGCTGCGGGTCGCGGGAGCCGTCGACCGGGCCGCTCGCGGCGACCGTGGTGAGCAGGCGTTCAAACGCCTGGCGACGGCCGTGGCGAAGTACTGGATATGCAAGCGGGCACCGGGCGTGGCCGCGGAGGCCCTCGAATGCTTCGGCGGAAACGGCTATGTGGAGGAGTCGGGCATGCCCCGGCTCTACCGGGAGGCGCCCCTCAACGGAATCTGGGAGGGCGCGGGCAACGTCAATGCGCTCGACGTGCTGCGGGCACTCGACCGTGAACCGGACGGCCTCGACGCGCTGTCCGTGCAGATCGAGGCGGCTCGTGGCGCGGACGCCCGGCTCGATCGGGCCTGGGATCGGCTGCGCGCGGAATTGCCGCGGGCGGCGGCCGATCCGTTCGTCGCGCGTCGCGTCGTCGAGCGGTTGGCGCTCGTTATGCAGGGTTCGCTGCTGGTCCGATATGCCCCGCCCGCGGTTGCGGACGCCTTCTGCGCGAGCCGGGTCGCCGGTGACGGGGGTCTCGCTTTCGGAACGTTGCCGTCCGGGGTTGATATCGCAGGTATCCTCGACCGGATTGCTTCGGTAGATAGTGTTACCGATTCAATCAGTGATACCCGTCACGAGCGGGATGATGGCAGAATCTCGTTGTAATTCCCTTGCGACGAATAGCGATGGATCGCCCCTAGCCTGGTAGGCGACTGCGCCCGGGGGGTTTCCATGATGTACTTCTGCCTGGCGGTCGCCGGGCTGATTGTGTTTGCAGGAGTTCTCGGCCTGGTCCGCGGACGGGCCGAGTGGGCATGGATCCCCGATCGCCGCCGAGCGGGGATCGTCACCGGCGCCGGATCGGTGGCTCTCGTCGCGTTCGGGCTACTCGCGACCCAGGGTATCGGGACTGGGGACGGCGGTGATCACGATCCAGCCACGAACAGCTTCTTCCTGGTCCCGCCCAGGTCCGGCTCGTCCTCGCCCACATCTGGGCGCGACGGGCAGCCGGGCGCCCAGACGTCGGATGCGACGAAGGACGACAAGGCATATGCCCAGCCCACCGACAATGTGACGGACAGCCGCGTGCCGGCCGGCCCGAACTACCCGCGGGACGCCTCATCCAGCCGGGGGCGCACCGAGACGCCCGGGCGGGTGGTGGGCGTGTCTCCCGCACCCGTCGGGTCCAATCGCGCGGGCGGCACGGCCACCCCGCCGCGGGGTACGACCCGCCAGCCCGCGAAGACGGGGCCGCCGGCCGCCTCGCCCCCACGCAGCGGGAGCACGGGGGTCCATACGACCGCCCCGCCGCGCGGTGGTGGGGCAAGCACCGCACCCTCGATCCCTTCCGGGGGCAGCCGGCCCCCGGCCGGCACCGGAAACACCGGTGGCTCCGGTGGCTCCGGCGGTTCTGGAGGTGGCGGCGGGTCCGGTGGCTCCGGCGGTTCTGGAGGTGGCGGCGGGTCCGGTGGTTCGGGCGGATCCGGGGGCCCCGGCACACCTTCGACGAGCAGGCCTGCGCCGGGTAAGCCGTCTGTGACGAGCAGGCCTGCGCCGGGCAAGCCGTCTGTGACGAGCAGGCCTGCGCCGGGCAAGCCGTCTGTGACGAGCAGGCCTGCGCCGGGCAAGCCGTCTGTGACGAGCAGGCCTGCGCCGGGCAAGCCGTCTGTGACGAGCAGGCCTGCGCCGGGCAAGCCGTCTGTGACGAGCAGGCCTGCGCCGGGCAAGCCGTCTGTGACGAGCAGGCCTGCGCCGGGCAAGCCGTCTGTGACGAGCAGGCCTGCGCCGGGCAAGCCGTCTGTGACGAGCAGGCCTGCGCCGGGCAAGCCGTCTGTGACGAGCAGGCCTGCGCCGGGCAAGCCGTCTGTGACGAGCAGGCCTGCGC
>NZ_JAMPTM010000244.1 GCF_025403375.1 Frankia gtarii | reverse complement strand
CCCCTGCGCCGGCCCACCGCCGCCGACCCGCTGCGAGTGCTCGTCACCGGCGATTCGCTGACCGAATCCCTCGGCCCGGCCATCACGAACACGGCGCCGGACACGGTCCGAGCCCAGACCGAGACCCGGTTCGGCACCGGCCTGGTCCGGCCCGACTTCTTCGACTGGGCCGCCCATGCCCGCGTCCAGGTCGCCGAGCGCAACCCGGAGCTGGTCATCGTCACCATGGGCGGCAACGACGGGCAGGGCATCACGCTCGCCGACGGCACGGTGCTGCCCGCCGGATCGGCCGAGTGGGCGGCCGAGTACCAGCGGCGGGCCGGCGTCGTCATGCGGATCTGGACCGCGGACGGAGCCAGGCGGCTGCTCTGGCTCAGCCTGCCCCCGGCCCGCTCGGACCGGTTGAACGGTTACTTCCGCCAGCTGAACGCCGCGACCGCGGCCGCGGCGGCGGGGGTGAGCGGCGCGAGCTACCTCGACCTGGCCCCGTGGCTGTCGAAGGACGGCGCCTACAGCGACTACCTGACCACCGCCGACGGCCAGGCCGTGCTCGCCCGATCCCACGACGGGGTACACCTGACCCTCGACGGGGCATCGATCGCCGCCGCGCACGTGATTGACAACATCCGGAGCACCTGGCGACTCGGCTGACACCGCAACGGTCGGGTCTGGGCCGGCCGGCCGCGGTCAGCGCACGCGGAACCCGAAGCCGGCGCCGTCAAGGTCCGCGCGCGCCCGGGTCACCGCCGCGTGGGCGTCCGCCAGCACCTCGCGGACGGACGGGCGGGCGGCATCGGCGGCGGCCAGCGCGGCGAGCAGGTCCTCGGCGAGCACCGCGAGCTGGTCGGGCAGGGCGTGGGGGGCGAGCCTCGGCGGGCGGGCCCCGGCGGGGGCACCCGTGCCGATGCGCTCGCCGAGTGCGGCCAGCTCGTCGAGGAGCCGACCCGTGCGCTGCGCCCGGGTCATCCCCGAACCCACCGCGACGTCCCAGGACGAGCCGGCCCATCCCCGGATGCGGCGGATGAGCAGATCCGCCTCCCGGCTGAGATCATCGACCTCATCGGACATCCGGGCATGATACCCCACGAGCCGCGAACGGGGCCTTGCCCTTTGCTGTGGCCTGGGGCACCCTTGCGACATGAGCCGTTGACGTCGGGTTTCACTTCTGGAGGCGCGCATGTCGCTGAACCGCTCCCCGCAGACCCATCAGACCCTCATCGAACGGATCCCGAAGGTAACGGGCCACGGGGTGAACCACTGGCTAAGCCGGCTGGACGACGGTCCGGGCCTGCTGCGCTTCGCCGAACGGGTGAACTGGCTGCGCGCCGAGCATGATCTTCCGCACAGCTTCGCGGCGGCCCTCGTCCACGAGGCGGACCTGCGGCGCCGCGCAATCCGGGCGTAGGCACCGTGGCGCCGTGGCCGGCACGGACGGCCCGCCACGGCGCCCCCGCCGGGTGCACCACGTCCCGTCGACGACAATGGGCGCATGGACCTCGTCGCAGCTACCGAGTTCGTCCGCGATCATCACCGGGCGGTCCTGAATACCACCCGTCGGGACGGCAGCCCGCAGATGTCGCCGGTGTCGGTCGGGTTGGATACCGAGAGTCGCCTACTGATCAGCACCAGGCTCACCGCCTACAAGGTCGGGCATGTCGAGCGGGATCCGACCGTGCGGCTCTGCGTGCTGCCGGACGACTTCTTCGGACCGTGGGTGCAGATCACCGGCACCGCGGAGATCGTCCGGCTGCCCACGGCGATGGAACTGCTGGTCGATTACTACCGCGACCTCGCCGGCGAGCATCCCGACTGGGACGACTACCGGGCGGCGATGATCCGCGACCAACGCTGCATCCTGCGCATCACTCCCACCGCCGCCGGCCCGGACCATTCCGGCTGAGCCGATCCGGCCCCCTGCGGCCGGCCTGCCGGCCCGCCCTGGGCTCCACCTGGCGCGGCGCGGACCCTACTGGCGCAGTTTGGACAGCAGCCGCAGCATCTCCAGATAGACCCAGACGAAGCCGATCAGCAGGCCGAAACCGGCCCGCCACGCCTCGGAACGCGGTGCGCCGCCGGCGATCGCCCGCTCGATGTAGTCGAAGTCGAGGATGAACTGGAGGCTCGCGACGCCGAGCACCAGCACGCTGAACAGGATGCCCAGCGGCGTCGCGTCGTTGATGATCGGCAGGTGGCTGCCGCTGACCGCCCTGACGACCAGGTCGACCAGGCTGAGCAGGACGACGCCGAGCAGCACTCCGGTAACGACGCGGGCCATCCGCGGGGTGGCCCGCAGCCGGCGGCTGCGGTAGGCAAGGAGCATCACGACGAAGATCAGCCCGGTGCCGAGCAGGGCCTGCGGGACGATGCCTGCGAAGGCGTCCTCGTAGTAGCGCGAGATCGCCCCCACCGCGACGCCCTCGATCAGCGCGAACGCGATGACCAGGGACGGGCGCAGCCGGTTGCGCATCGAGACGACGAGGCTGATGACCAGTGCGATGAGACCGGCGGCCAGCGCGATGCCCGGGGCATCGCGCCCGACCACCCAGCCGACGGCACCGCCGACGCCCAGCAGGGCGAACAACCCCAGCGTGTGCACGACGACGTCGTCGATGGTGAGGGTGGTCGGCTGCCGGTAATGGCTGGCGAGCTCCTCCGGGGTGGGCGTCGGCGGCGGCGCGAACCCGCCGCGGCGCAGCACGGGGTTGGAGGAACGAAGGTCGGCCATCGAGCCGGCTCCTCTCGGTCGCCACCGGGGCGACGCCACCGTCATCATCTGGTACACATGTCAACCCCCGCAACGAACCTGGTGCCGGGGAGGTTCCCGCCGGTCGGCCGACACCGGGCCCGGCCGGGGAACCCGACCAGCCGCGAAAGTTGTAACTAATCCAGAACGGAAAGTGACGGACGGGGGCGGGCAAGGAATCATTGCGCCCCCCTCGCCGCGACTCACCCCAGCATGACGACGAAGCCTTCCATGCCGATCACCCGCGGCGTTCACCAACGCACGCGGGCGGTCAGCAATGGATTGTGCCGGTGGTCGGAGTCGAACCGACACTCGAGCTGTTTTTAGGACAGCCTCCTCTACCAGTTGGGATACACCGGCTCGTCTACATCGTTGATGTTTCTACCATGCTGCGTAGGGTCTGGGAATAACACATCGCGGAAAAAGTGGTCCGGAGATGGCGGCCCCACCGAAAGCGTGACTCTTCGTGACTAGGGTGCTGCCGCATTGCCATCCCCACCGATCAGTGGACGACCCAGATCGCTGGAATGCCGAGCTCGCAGCTCGTTAGCGGCGTCGGGCCAGTCCGGAGTTGCCGGAATGCCGCCCCCACCTTGGTGCCGTTAAGCGACGGCGGCCGGTGAACCCCCCGAGAGACGGGGATTCACCGGCCGCGGTGCGGTCGGGGCGCGGCCCGCGGGCGCGGACGACAGTCAGCTCCGCGGCTGCGCGGCCTGCGAGTTCGCCTCCGCCGCAGCGGCGGCCGGCGTGGGCGCCCCCGGCGAGGTGGACCCGGTGGGGGCGGCCTCGTCGGCAGTGGAACCTGCGGCGGAGCCGTCGATCCCGGCCGGCGTGCCCGGTGCCGCGCGCGAGTCGAGGGCCTCGGCGGGCCGCTCGGGAGCCGTGGCGGGCTCGGGGGACGCCACCCGGCGGAACTCCGCCCGGGGGTCGGCAAACGAGCCCAGCGAGACGATCTCCCGGCGGAAGAACAACGCCAGGGTCCAGTCTGCGACCACGCGGGCCTTGCGGTTCACCGTGGGCACCCGGCTGAGGTGGTACGTCCGGTGCATCAGCCAGGCGGGCCAGCCACGCAGCCTGACCCCGTACACCTCGGCCACGCCCTTGTGCAGCCCCAGGGAGGCCACGCTGCCGGCGTAGCTGTGCTCGTAGGGCCTGATGGGCTCGTGTCGCAGCTCGGCGAGGAGGTTCTGCGCCAACCGGCGGGCCTGGCGGACGGCATGCTGGGCGGACGGCGCGGTGGTCACCCCCTCGCCCTTGGTCAGGTCGGGCACGGCCGCGCAGTCACCGGCGGTCCAGGCGTCCGCCACCCCGTCGATCTGGAGGAAGGCGGTGGCCCGCAGCCGGCCGCGGTCGTCGAGCGGGAGATCGGTCCGGGCGAGCATCGGGTTGGGTTTGACACCCGCCGTCCACACCACGGTGCCGGCCTCGAACCGCTCTCCGTCGTCGAGAACGACGTGGCCGTCGAGCAGGCTTTCGACCCTGGTGTTCAGCTTTACCTGGATTCCGCGATGTTCGAGCTGCTTGACCGTATACAGCCCCATTGCGGGCGAGACCTCCGGAAGAATGCGACCCGTCGCCTCCACGAGAACCCAGCGCATATCCGCGGGCTCCAGATCAGGGTAATAAGAACATGCATCACGCGCCATGTCCTCAAGTTCGGCGAGCGCCTCAATTCCGGCATATCCGCCACCGATGAAGAGGAAGGTAAGCGCGCGCCGCCGCACCGCGGGATCGGTCGCCGAAGCGGCCGCGTCGAGCCGGCCGATTACCTGGTTTCGGAGATAGATGGCCTCGGCCGCACTCTTGAATCCGATTCCCTGTTCGGCGAGACCCGGGATCGGCAGCGTCCGCGCCACCGAACCAGGACATATAACCAGAATATCGTACTTAAGGTCGAAAGTTTCGCCCAGCAACGGCTGAACGGATGCCGTGCGTTGCACATGCGACACTGCGACCACATGACCGCTGATGACCCGACATCCCTTGAGGACCTTACGTAGCGGAACGACCACGTGGCGTGGCTCAAGGTTGCCGGCGGCCGCCTCCGGGAGAAACGGCTGATAGGTCATGTATGAGTTGGGTTCGACTACGGAGATGGTCGCCTCGTCTCCGTCCAGCTTCCGCTGAAGCCGCAGGGCCGTGTACATGCCGACGTATCCCCCGCCGACGATGAGGATGTGCGGTGCCTGCCCATAGCCCATGCGAAAACGGTACCCACGGGGGCCGAGTTACACCCTGCGTCGAGGCCGCCGACCCAGCCAATTCCGTGACGCAGGACACCAATTCGCCAGGTCCTTCGGCCCATCTCGCGACCATCGCGGCAGTGCCGTGGCTCACGTGCTGTGTCAGCGACCACAACGCGAGGACTTAGCGGCGACGCTCACCCACTTCTGCCAGTGCCGCCGCGGAGCCGAAAACCGTGTCCAGCATCACCTCGGTGACCCGTCCGGTGAAGGTGTTCTGCTGGCTCGGGTGATAGCAACCCACAACACGGACCCCGGCCTCGGGAAGGTCGGCCCGAGCCCCATGGCCAAACGGCACCCGGGGTGCCGGTACCGAGTACCCAGCCTGCGTCAGCGCCGGCCACAGCGCCGTCCACGCGAAGCCGCCGAGAACGACGACGACCCGCAGCGTCGGCCGGACGAGCTCCAGATCCCGGACCAGCCACGGGCGGCAGGTGTCCCGCTCCGCCGTCGTCGGCTTGTTCGCCGGTGGCGCGCAGCGCACGGCCGCGACGATCCTGGTGCCCCGCAGTCGCTGGCCGTCCCCGGCGGACTGCGACGTCGCCTGGGTGGCGAGCCCGACCCGGTGCAGCGAGGCGAACAGCCAGTCGCCGCTGCGGTCGCCGGTGAAGATGCGCCCGGTGCGATTGCCGCCGTGGGCGGCGGGGGCGAGGCCCACGATCAGAATTCGGGCATCGGCCGGACCGAACGAGGACACCGGACGCCCCCAGTACGGCTGGACGGCGAACGCGGCCCGGCGGACCTGCGCGACCTCCTCCCGCCAGGCGACCAGGCGCGGGCAGGCGCGGCAGACCGACATCCGGGCGTCGAGCGTAGCCGTGTCGGAGGCGCCGGCGGCCAGCTCGCGCACCAGCGCGGGCGACGCGGCAACCGGAGTGGTCGGGACCGCGAAGTCACCCGGCCAGCCATCGCCCGGTCGCGCGGGGCCGCGCCGCGGGCCGGCCGTCATCCCGCGGCGGGACCGGCCACAGTCGGTAGGAACGGCGCGGTCGGCGGCGGCACGGCGGCGCTCGCGGCTGGCGGGGCGATCGCCAGGGCCAACGCGATCCCGTCGAGAATGTCCCGCTCGCTGGCGACGATCGACGCGGCGCCGGTGCGCTCGACCAGCGTGCGCAGCACGAGCGCGCCGGATGCGATGACGTCCACCCGCCCCGGGTGCATCACCGCAAGCGCCGCCCGCTCGTCGTGCGTCATGCCCAGCAACCGCTCGGTGACGGCGGCAACCTGCTCGGCGCTCGTCACCGACAGGTGGATCCGATCCGCGTCGTATCCCTGCAGCCCGGCGGCCAGAGCGGCGACGGTGGTGACGGTCCCGGCGACGCCCACCAGGGTGGCGGCCTCGGTCAGCGGCACCGTCTGGGCGGCGAGGTCGAGCGCGGCGTGCACGTCGGCGACGATCGCCGCGGCCTGCGCCGGGGTCGGCGGGTCGTCGCGCAGGTGGCGCTCGGCCAACCGGACACAGCCGACGTTCACCGAACGGGCCGCCCGCACGCCGCGTGCGTCCCCGAACACGAGCTCCGTCGAACCCCCACCGATGTCGGCGAGCAGGATCGGGGTGGCGACCGACGAGACGCCGCCCGTGCCGGACAGACCGATCTTTCCGAGCTGGCCGGATGTTCCCATCGGGCCTGGCGCCCCAGGCCCGACGCCGGATGCTCCGCGCGCGTCCGAAGGGCCCGGACTGCCGGATGGTCCGGGCTGCCCGGATGCGTCCGACCGGTCGGACGCATCCGGCTGGCTCGGCGCCCCCGCCGGGCCCGGCCCGCCGAACTGGCCCGATCCGCCGACGAGATCGCCGATGGCGCCGCCGAACGACAGCGCCGCCTCCTCGTCCCCGCTGATCACCTCGGGGTCGACCCCGAGGATCGCACGGACGCCGGCAACCAGCTCGCCGCGGTTGCGGGCGTCTCGGGTGGCGCTCGTGGCCACCATCCGCACCCGGGTGGCGCCCAGACGTTCGATCTCGGCGGCATAGTCGCGCAGTGCGGCGAAGGTCCGCGCCAGCGCCTCGGGGGCAAGCTCACCGGTGCGATCCACCCCGGCGCCCAGTCGGACAATCTCCATCCGGCGGGTCAGCTCGTGCAACCTGGACCCGTCGTAGTCCGCCACCAGCAGGCGGATCGAGTTGGTCCCGCAGTCGATCGCGGCGACGCGGCTCATGCCGGTACCTCTCCCGTCGTCGTCTCCGCGGTCCCCGCCGAGTCCGCCGAGTCCGCCGCAGTCCCGACTGCTCCCACCGGTTGGGCCGGGCCCGCGGCCACGCACGGCCCCCGCTGGCCCCAGTCGCCGACGGCGGCGAGCGCCTCGTCCCCGAAGGGATTCACCCCTGGCCCCGCGGCCAGGCTGTGCGCGACGAGGACGTGCAGGCATTTGACCCGCTCCGGCATGCCGCCGGCGCTCGGGGCGCCGGGCAGAACATCGTGGGCGTCGCGGCGGGCGAGGTAGTCCCGGTGCGCCGCGGTGTAGTCGGCGGCGAGCTCGGGGTCGTGGGCGAGCCGCGCCGTCATCTCCCGCATGACTCCGGCGCCCTCCAGCCGTGACACCGCCGCCGCGGCACGGGGACAGGTGAGGTAGTACAGCGTGGGAAACGGCGAGCCGTCGGGCAGCCGCGGAGCGGTCTCCACCACGTCCGGCAGCCCGCAGGAACAGTGGTGGGCGACGGCCAGGACCCCGCGCGGCTCACGGGACAGCTGTCGCCCGACGATCTCGACCTCCGCGGCCGTCACCGCCGTCGACACCACGTTCTCCTCCCGCACCGCGACGCACTCCTCCCGGGGACAGCGACCATGCACCGCTACCGCCGCCTAGCATCGCAGATCCACGGTGCACCGCAGATCCACGGGCACCGCAGATCTGCGGATGAGCCCGGGCCGGAGCCGCCAGCACGCGCGCCTACGGCGCCGCGATCTCCGACCACAACCGGCCGTACCAGGCCGAGCTGCCGGACGATCCCCCGTGCTCGCCGTCGCCGCCGGGCGCCGGGGTGGGGGCGGCCGGCATCAGGTACGCCCGTTCGCCCGGCTTGATGTAGTGCAGCCGCCGGCGCGCCTCGTCGGAGACCCAGGCCTGATCGTCGTAGCGCTCGACCGTGGAGCGCAGCTCGTTGACCCGGGTCTGGGTCTGCACGTTCGTCCGGGCGAGCTCGGAGAGCTTGCTCTGCTGCTTGAGGTACAGCCGCAGCGGATAGGCGAGTGTCAGGACCAGCACGCAGATCACGACGGCGAGCAGGGTCGCCCTCGTGGTCAACGCGGCACGCGGCGGCGGCACGCGGATCAGGCGGGCTGCCCGTGCCGCGGGAAGGCGCCGGCACCGGCGTAGCGGGCCGCGTCGTCGAGCTCCTCCTCGATCCGCAGCAGCTGGTTGTACTTCGCGACCCGCTCGGTGCGGGCCGGGGCGCCGGTCTTGATCTGGCCGCAGTCGACGGCGACGGCAAGGTCGGCGATCGTGGTGTCCTCGGTCTCACCGGAGCGGTGCGACATCATCGCCCGGTAGCCGCCGCGGTGGGCGAGGTTCACCGCGTCGAGGGTCTCGGTGAGCGTGCCGATCTGGTTGACCTTGACCAGGAGGGCGTTGGCCGCCTTGGAGGCGATGCCGCGGGCGAGCCGCTCCGGGTTGGTGACGAACAGGTCGTCCCCGACGAGCTGCACCTTGCTGCCGAGCCGCTCCGTCAGCGCCACCCAGCCGGACCAGTCGTCCTCGGCCAGCGGGTCCTCGATGGACACGATCGGGTAGGCACCGACGAGGTCGGCGTAGTAGTCGCTGAGCTCCTCGGCGGTGCGGGCGCTGCCCTCGAAGGTGTACGCGCCGTCCGCGTAGAACTCGGTGGAGGCGACGTCGAGGGCGAGGACGATGTCCGAGCCCAGGCGCAGGCCGACCTTGTCGACGGCCTCGGCGATGAGGTCGAGCGCCTCCCGGTTGGCGGGCAGGCTGGGAGCGAAGCCGCCCTCGTCGCCGACGCCGGTCCCCAGGCCCCGGGCCTTGAGCACGCTCTTGAGCGCGTGGTAGACCTCGGCGCCCCAGCGCAACGCCTCCGAGAAGGTGGTCGCCCCGATCGGAGCGATCATGAACTCCTGGATGTCGACGTTCGTGTCGGCGTGCGCGCCGCCGTTGAGAATGTTCAACATCGGCACCGGCAGCAGGTGAGCGCTCGGGCCGCCGAGGTAGCGGAACAGCGGCAGCCCGCTGGCGGCCGCGGCCGCCTTGGCCACCGCGAGGCTCACACCGAGCAGGGCGTTGGCACCGAGGGCGGACTTGCCCGGGGTGCCGTCGAGGTCGATGAGCGTCTGGTCGAGCAGGCGCTGCTCGGTGGCCTCCAGCCCGATGATCGCCGGGCCGATCCGCTCGATCACCGCACCGACGGCCTTGGTGACGCCCTTGCCGCCGTAACGGTCCTCTCCGTCACGCAGCTCCACGGCCTCGAAGGCACCGGTGCTGGCCCCACTGGGGACCGCGGCGCGGCCCAACGTCCCGTCCTCCAGGACGACTTCGACCTCGACGGTGGGGTTGCCACGCGAGTCAAGGATCTCGCGGGCTCCGACAGCCTCGATGGACGGCACGGCTAGGACCTCCGAATGCGACAACTCGAACGCGACGACACGATGGCACCGAACAGACCGCCGCGGACCGACGCCCCGAAAGCACCCGCACCGCACCGGACACCGCGGCACGCCCGACGGCGTGGCGGGCCCATGCCGCGGGACGAGCGGGGCCGTCCGGACGAACCGGTCGCTGCGAGACTACCGTCGCGCCCCCGCCGGCGCGGCGCTGATCCCGGCGCGTCGCGGAAGGTTCCGACCGGGTTCCAGTCGGGTTCCAGTCGGGGTCCGCTGCCCGCGAC